>DATEMP010000418.1:0-7081 GCA_035275545.1 Candidatus Eiseniibacteriota bacterium
GCCGGGCGGGGACCTGGACGCGTTCGTGCGCGCGCAGCGCGAGGCGCTGGGCGAGGAGCCGCTGCGCCGCGCGCGCCGCGTCGCGGCGGTGCTGGTCGAGCCGATCCAGGGCGAGGGCGGCGTCCACTTCACCAGCGCGGGCTTCATGCGCCGGCTGCGGGTCCTGACGCGCATCTACGACGTGCCGCTCCTGTTCGACGAGGTGCAGACCGGCTGGGGCGCGACCGGGCGACTGTGGGCGCACGAGATGTTCGACCTCCCGGCGCCGCCCGACGCGGTCATCTGGGCCAAGAAGGCGCAGAACGGCGTGCTGTTCGTGAGCGAGGAGCTGGCGACCTTCTTCCAGGAGGAGAAGAAGTTCAACACCACCTGGGAGGGCGACTCGGTGGGCATGGTGCGTCTGCTCGCGGTGCTCGACCGCCTCGACCTGGACCAGGTGGCGCGCACCGGCGAGCACGCGCGCGCCGGCCTCGAGGCGTTCGCGCGCGACTACGCCGGCTTGATCCACGGCGTGCGCGGCGCCGGGGTGATGCTGGGATTCGACGTGGTGCGCGGCGACTGGCGCGACGCGCTGCGCGAGCGCGCGTTCCGGCTCGGCCTGGTGCTGCTGCCGGCCGGGGAGCGGACGCTGCGCTTCTACCCGCGCTACGACACCGAGCCCTACGTCATCGACGAGGCGGTCGGACTGCTGCGGCGGGCGATCGAGGACCTGATCCGCGGGCGGAACGAGCCGGCGGTGGCGGCCGGGCCCGAGATCCGCGTCGGCACCCTGGAGTGCCCGATCGAGGCGATCGAGGCGGTGGAGCTCACGCCCGCGCGCTTCGCCGAGCTCGAGAGCCAGATCGTCGCGGTCGAGGCGGAGCGCTACGGCGACGCCTCGCAGTATCCGCCCGACGTGCTGCGCGCCGGGCGCCGCCCGCTGCTGCAGTTCCCGTCCGCGGTGCTGGCGGGCACGCTCTCCAACCCGGGAGCGCTCGGCCTGGCGCTGCGCGACCGGGTCTCGGGCCGCGTGGTCGCCTACGCGCTCGGGAGCGCGCTCGAGGGGCACGACGAGGAGGGCGTGAGCGCCGATCCGCGCCTGGGCGAGAACGACACGTTCTACCTGCACGCGCTGGCGACCCTGCCCTCGATCAAGAACCAGGTCGAGGTCGAGAACCTCCTGCTGACCCGGATCCGCGACCAGGCGCTCGCGGGGAGCTTCTCCCACCTCTCGACGCTGATCGAGGAGCGCGTCCACCGCACCGGCCCCGAGTGGCTGCGGAACGCCCAGGTCCTCCAGGTCGTGGACGACTACCTGCGGAGCGGCATCCGCTTCGTCTACCTGCACACCGAGATCGACGGCGCGGGCGCGCCGGTGGTCGTGGAACGAAGGAGAACGCGACGATGAACGAGGTCGGGATGTGGATCGATCACCGCGCCGCGGGCGCGCGGGACGGCCGGACCATGCCGGTCGAGAACCCGGCGACCGAGGAGATCGTGGCGACCGTGCCGCGCGCGCAGGCGGAGGACGTGGCGACCGCCGTGGAGCGGGCGCGCCACGCGCAGCGCGAGTGGCGGCGCGTGCCCGGGCTCGAGAAGGCCCGGCTCCTCCACGAGGTCGCCGCGCGCATCCGGGCGATGCATCGCGAGCTCGCGGAGACCCTGACGATCGAGGGCGGCAAGCCCATGATCGAGAACCTGGACGAGATCGAGTGGGTGACCGCGTGCTTCGACTACTACGCCGAGCTGGGCCGCCACTCCCGCGGCAGCTCGATCCCGCCCAGCTTCGAGCACCAGGTGAACTTCACGGTCAAGGAGCCGTTCGGCGTGGTCGCCGCGATCGTGCCCTTCAACTACCCGCTGCTGCTCATGTCCTGGAAGGTGGCGCCGGCGCTGGCGGCCGGGAACACGGTGGTCATCAAGCCGGCCGACGAGACGCCGCTCGCCACGCTCAAGCTCGCCTCGGCGTTCGAGGCCCTCCCTCCCGGCGTGGTCGGGATCGTCACCGGCCTGGGCGAGGAGGCGGGCGAGGCGCTGGTTCGGCACCCGCACGTCGATCTGATCGCGTTCACCGGGTCGACCGCGGTCGGCAAGCACATCATGCGGCTCGCCGCCGACACGCTGAAGAAGGTCAATCTCGAGACCAGCGGCATCGATCCGTTCATCGTCTGCGAGGACGTCGACCTCGAGGTGGCGGCGCGCGGCGCGGTGTGGGCGCGCTACCTGAACGCCGGCCAGGTGTGCACCTCGGCCAAGCGCTTCTACGTGGTGGATGCGATCGCCGACGCGTTCGTCGAGCGCTTCACGGCGCTCTCCCGCGAGATCGTGGTGGGCGATCCGCGGCGGCCGGAGACCGACATGGGCCCGCTCATCTCGGCCGAGGCGCTCGAGCGGGTGACGCGCGCGATCGACCAGGCGAAGCGGGACGGCGCGCGCCTGACGGCCGGCGGCGGGCGCCCGCGCGGGACCGGGCGCGGGCACTTCCTCGAGCCCACCGTGCTCGACCACGTGACCCACGGGAGCGCCATGACGCGCGAGGAGGTGTTCGGTCCGGTGGCGGCGATCGTCCGGGTGCGCGACGTGGACGAGGCGATCGCACTCGCCAACGACAGCGACTACGGGCTGGGCGCCAACATCTACACCAACAACCTGCGCTACGTGATGAAGGCGATGGAGGAGGTCAAGGCG
This sequence comes from Candidatus Eiseniibacteriota bacterium, assembly GCA_035275545.1. Classification (GTDB taxonomy): domain Bacteria; phylum Eisenbacteria; class RBG-16-71-46; order RBG-16-71-46; family RBG-16-71-46; genus WS-11. Next base: position 2,668 of record DATEMP010000418.1, read on the forward strand.
GGCACGTTCTGGGTCAACGACCCGCTCACCGACAACGAGGCCGGCCCGTTCGGCGGCATGCGCCAGAGTGGGATCGGGCGCGAGCTGGGAGAAGAGGGTCTCGACGCGTTCCGCGAGCCCAAGCACGTCCACATCGACTACATCCAGGAGCGCAAGAGCTACTGGTTCCCGTACGCCGACCGCCGCGGGTGAGGACGAAGACCATGGACACGTATCCGCTCTACATCGGAGGCCGGTTCGTCGAGGGCTCGGACGCCAGCCAGGAGATCGTGAACCCCGCCACCGGCGCGCACATGGCGCAGGCGGCGCGCGCCACCCGCGAGGAGACCGAAGCTGCGATCGCCGCCGCGCGCGAGGCGTTCGATCACGGGCCGTGGGCGACCACCACGGCGATGCAGCGCGGCCGGGTGCTGTTCGAAATCGCGCGCCGGCTGCGCGAGGCGGCGCCCGCGCTCGCCCGGCTCGAGACCGAGAACATGGGCAAGCCGATCTTCGAGGCCGAGATGGACGTGGCCGATGCCGCGACCTGCTTCGAGTACTACGGCGGGCTCGCGACCAAGATCACCGGCGACGTGAACCCGGTGCCCGACGAGGCGCTGAGCCTGACGCTCAAGGAGCCGGTCGGGGTGTGCGGCCAGATCATCCCCTGGAACTACCCGCTGCTCATGGCGGCGTGGAAGATCGCGCCCGCGTTGTGCGCCGGGTGCACGGTGGTGCTCAAGCCCGCCGAGGCGACGCCCGCCACCGCGATCGCATTCGCGCGGATCCTCGACGGCATCGACGACCTCCCGAAGGGCGTGGTGAACATCGTCACCGGCGACGGGCCGGCGGTGGGTGCGACGCTGGCGTCCAGCGACCGGGTCGACAAGGTGGCGTTCACCGGCTCGACCCGCACCGGCCGCACCATCCTGCGCGCCGCCGCCGACTCCAACCTCAAGCGGGTGACGCTCGAGCTGGGTGGCAAGTCGCCCAACATCTTCTTCGCCGACGCGGGATGGGAATCGGCGGTCGAGGGTGCGCTGTTCGGCGTGTTCGTGAACCAGGGTGAGGTGTGCTCGGCCGGCTCGCGCATCCTGGTCGAGCAGCGGATCCACGACCGGTTCATCGAGGCGATGGTCGAGCAGGCGCGCACCATCCGGCTCGGCGACCCGCTCGACCGCGCGACCCGCATGGGCCCGCTGGTCACCGCCGCGCACCGCGAGCGCGTGATGGGCTACGTGGCGAAGGGCCGCGGCGAAGGCGCCCGGCTGGTGACCGGGGGCGGCGCGCCGGACGGCGGGCTCGCCCAGGGCGCCTACCTCGAGCCCACCATCTTCACCGGGGTCGACCCGGGGATGACCATCGCCCAGGAGGAGATCTTCGGCCCGGTGGTCGTGGTCATCCCGTTCGACGGCGAGGAGGAGGCGATCCGGATCGCCAACGCCACCCCCTACGGCCTCGCGGCCGCGGTCTGGACGCGCGACATCTTCCGCGCCTTCCGCGTGGTGCGAAAGCTCAAGGCCGGGATCGTGTGGGTCAACCACATGCAGCCCACCTACGTCGAGGCGCCGTGGGGCGGCATGAAGATGAGCGGCGCGGGGCGCGAGCTCGGACGCGGCGGCGTCGACAACTACCTCGAGCAGAAGCAGGTCCACATCAACCTGAACGAGAAGCCGATGGGATGGTACGCGTGAAGGCCCAGGCCGCATCGCCCGCGGTCGCGATCCGCACCGAGCTGCCCGGTCCCCGGAGCAAGGCGCTCGCCGTCGAGCGCCGCCGCTGGGTCTCCGCCGGTGTCGCCGAGCCCAGGCACGGCATCTGGTTCGAGCGCGGCGAGGGCGCGCGCATGGTCGACGTGGACGGCAACGTGTTCCTCGATTTCGCGGGCGGCATCGGCTGCCTGAACGCCGGGCACTCGGCACCCCGGGTGCTGCGCCGGATCCGCGAGCAGCTCGAGCGGCTCCAGCACGCGTGCTTCATGGTGGCGCCCTACGAGCCGTACCTGGCGCTGGCCCGCAAGCTGTGCGCGATCGCGCCGATCGAGGGCGACGCGAAGGCGGCGCTCTTCAACAGCGGCGCCGAGGCGGTCGAGAACGCGGTCAAGATCGCCCGCCGCGCCACCGGGCGCGGGGCGGTGCTGGCCTTCGACCCGGGTTTCCACGGCCGCACCCTGCTGGCGCTCACGCTCACCAGCAAGACCACGCCCTACCGCGACGGCTTCGGGCCGTTCGCGCCCGAGGTCTACCGGTTCCCGATCCCCGACCTGCTGCGGCGCCCGCGCGGGATGTCGGCGGACGCGTGCGTCGAGCGCGGCGTCGCCGACCTCCAGCGCTTTCTCGCCAGCACCGTGAACCCCGCGTCGATCGCGTGCGCGGTCATCGAGCCGGTCATGGGCGAGGGCGGCTTCATCGTGCCGCCGCGCGGGTTCCTGGCCGCGCTCCAGGTCCTGTGCCGGGAGCACGGAATCGTGCTGGTGGCGGACGAGGTCCAGACCGGCTTCGGCCGCACCGGGTCGATGTTCGCCAGCCGCTCGCTGGGGCTCGAGCCCGATCTCGTCTGCCTGGCGAAGTCGCTCTCGAACGGCCTGCCGCTCGCGGCCGTGGTGGGACGCGCGCACCTCATGGACGCCACCCACGCGGGCGGGCTGGGCGGCACGTTCGGCGGCAACCCGGTGGCGTGCGCGGCGGCGCTCGGGGCGATCGAGAGCTTCGAGGAGGACGGCCTGCTCGCGCGCGCGGCGGCGATCGGCGAGACGGTCGAGCGGCGCTTCGCCTCATTCCACGAGCGCTTCGCGTGCGTGGGCGAGGCGCGCGGCGTGGGCGCAATGCGGGCGCTCGAGCTGGTGACCGACCGCGAGAGCCTCGCCCCCGACAGGGCGCGCACCGAGCGCGTGCTGGCGCTCGCCGCCTCGCGCGGCCTGCTGCTGCTCTCCGCGGGCCTGCACGGCAACGTCATCCGCACGCTCATGCCGCTGGTGATCTCGGACCCCGAGCTCGACGAAGGGCTCGCGATCCTCGACGCGTGCCTGGGCGAGGTCGCGTGAAGCCCAAGGTCGTCATCCTGGGCGGCGCGGGCGCGATGGGGCGCATCACCGCGCGCGACCTGGCCCGCACCGCGCGCGGCCAGGTGCGGGTGGTGAGCGCCGACCGCGTCGCCGGCTCCCGGATCGCGGGCGTCGAGCGGGCGACCGTGGACGTCTCCGATCCCGCGTCGCTGGCCCGCGTGCTGCGCGGCGCCACCGCGGTGATCGCCTCGCTCCCCTACCGGTACAACCTCGAGGCGATGCGCGGGGCACTCCGGGCGGGTGCCCACTACGTCGACCTGGGCGGCCTGTTCCACGTCACGCGCCGGCAGCTCCAGCTCGCGGGGGCGTTCCGTCGTCGCGGCCTCATGGCGGTCCTCGGCATGGGCTCGGCCCCCGGGATCCTCAACGTGATGGCGGTGCGCGGCGCCCGGGGCATGGAGACGGTGCGCGAGGTGCACTGCCTGGTGGGTGCCGCGGACCGCACCCGGTTCCGGCACGCGCCGCCGCTCGGCTTCGGCTACGCGCCCGACACGCTGCTCGACGAGTTCGCGATGCCCTCGGCGGTGTTCCGGCGCGGGCGCTTCGCGATGGTGCCGCCGCTCGATCCACGCGAGTCCATCACCGTGCGCTTTCCGAGCCCGGTCGGGCCGCTCCCGGTCCACTCGACGCTCCACTCCGAGGTGGCGACGCTGCCGCTCCACTTCGCCGACCGCGGCATCCGCGAGGTGACCTTCCGCCAGGGCTTCGATCCGGTCTTCATGGCGCGCATCGAGTTCCTGGTCGGCCTCGGCCTCATCGACACCGACCCGCTCCAAATCCGGAACGGACGCCGCACCGCGCGGGTGAGCCCGCGCGAGGTGCTGCTCTCGCTCCTGCGCCGCTTCCCTCCCGCCGCACCCGTGGGCCGCCCCTGGCGCTACGAGGTCCTGCGCACCGTGGTGCGCGGCCGCCGCGACCGCCGCGCGGTCACGGTCACCTGCGACTGCCACGCCGGCCCGCGCGCCGGCTGGGGGATCGGCCCCGACATCGACACCGGCGCCCCCCCGTCGATCGCCGTGCAGCTCCTGCTCAACGGCGAGATCCCCCTCCGCCCCGGCGTCTGGTCCCCCGAACAGGTCGTCCCCGTCGAGCCCTTCCTACGCGAGCTCAAACGCCGCGGCATGCGCGTCACCGTGAGGACAGAGGCCGACCGGAAGAGGCCAAAGGAAAGGCGCCGGTAAGGAAGAAGATCGAAATGCAAAGGCGCCAATAGGGAAGAAGCGAGAAGAAAAGAAATGGCGCCAATAGGGGAAAAGAGCGAGAAGTAGCGGCGCCTGAGGGCCGGGGCGGGGTCGAGGGTGTGTCTCCTCGAGGCGCCGCAGGCGAGCGTAGCCAGGATGGCGGAGCGACCCGAGGACCCAGGCGAGTCGG
>DATEMP010000419.1:0-6651 GCA_035275545.1 Candidatus Eiseniibacteriota bacterium
GAGCCGACCACGGGGCGGGCGCCGGCCGCCTCGAGCCGGCGGGCACCCTCCGGGCTGCGGGTCAGCGCGTGGACGCCGAGCCCGGCGCGCACCAGCCGCGCGACGATCGCGCTGCCCACGTAGCCGGTCGAGCCGGTGACGAACACCTTGCGCATCGTCACCTCCCCCGGTAGGTGCAGCGGGCGGCACAGGTCTCGTGCACGGTGATCGCGCTCAGGCCCGGGATCTGGGTGTGGAGCCGCTCCCAGAGCCAGCCGCACAGGTGCTCGGAGGTCGGATTCTCGAGCCCGGGCACGTCGTTCAGGGTGCGGTGGTCGAGCTCCTTGAGGAGCAGCGGCTCGACCACCTTGGTGATGTCGCCGAAGTCCAGCAGCCAGCCCTTACTGGGATCGACCTCGCCCGACACTTCGACCTCGATCCGGAACGAATGGCCGTGCATGCGCGCGCACTTGTGGTCGGGCGGCACCATCGGGAGCCGGTGGGCCGCCTCGAAGCGGTAGTCCTTGGTGAGCGCGACGCGCATCGGCGGCCTCACGCCCGCGCCGGCGCGCGACCGCCCGCATAGCGCGTCGGGTCCGGGACCTGGGCGGCGGCGAATCCGCGACGGCGCAGGACGCACGCGTCGCAGCCGCCGCACGCGGCGCCGTCCGGCGCCGGGTCGTAGCACGAGTGGGTGAGCGCGTAGTCGACCCCGAGCGAGAGGCCGAGCCGGATGATGCCCGCCTTGTCGAGACGCATCAGCGGCGTGTGCACGCGGAACGCGGCGCCTTCGACGCCCGCCCGCGTGCCCACCTTGGCCAGGGCCTCGAATGCGCTCACGAACTCGGGGCGGCAGTCCGGGTAGCCCGAGTAGTCGAGCGCGTTCATGCCCGCCACGATGTCTGTTCCTCCAATTGTCTCGGCGAGCCCGAGTGCCAGCCCCAGCAGCACGGTGTTGCGCGCCGGCACGTAGGTCACGGGGATCCCCTCGCCGATCGCGCGCTCCGGGCGGTCGCGGGGCACGTCGATCGCGGCGGTCAGGGCCGAGCCGCCGATCGCGCGGAGGTCGGCCTTCACCTCGCGATGCGCCGCCGCGCCCAGCGCCTCCGCCACGCGCCGCGCCGCGTCCAGCTCCACCCGGTGACGCTGGCCGTAGTCCACCGCCAGCGTGTGACAGGTGAAGCCCTCGGCGCGCGCCCAGGCGAGACAGGTCGCCGAGTCGAGGCCGCCCGAGAGCAGCACCACCGCCGCGCTCATACGCCCCGCCTCGCGCCCCACATCCAGACGTGCAGCCGCGGGCTCATGCGGAACCCCTTGGCCTTGCAGAGCTCGGCGAGCGGCGCGGCATGCGCGCGGATGCGCTCGTCGGTGATGCCCTCCGGCATCAGCATGACGCGCGGCGCGGGCAGCGCGTGCTCGGCGATCAGCCGCACCGTATCGTCGGGATCGGGCGGATCGCCGACCACGATCTTGAACGTGGCGTTCGGCTCCTTCACCCAGTCGGCCGCGGCGCGCCACGAGTCGGCCCAGCGCGGCGTCGCCGAGGGCAGCTTGGGCGAGACGTTGTAGAAGAGCCGCGGATGGGAGAGCGGCGGCGGCGCGATGCCGCTGGTCTCGACCTCGACCCGGGGCCACTGCTCGAGCGCCTGGACCAGCAGGCCCCTGAGCTCCCGGTGCTCGAGCGGCTCGCCCCCGGTCACCACCAGCAGCGGCGCCTCGCCGAGCCCGCGCGCCTCGCTCCAGATGCGCTCGGCGGGCACCGCGCGTCCGCCCGCCGGATCCCAGGAGTAGCGGGTGTCGCACCAGTGGCAGCCGACGCCGCAGCCCTGCAGGCGCACGAAGTGCGCCGGAGTTCCCGCCGAAGGGCCCTCGCCCTGCAACGACAGGAAGACCTCGCTGACCTGGTAGGTGGCGTCGGTGGTATCCACCATCGCACCTTAAGGCGCGGAAAGCGGGCGCCGCAACCGCCGCTAGGGCCGCTCGAACTCGCCCGGCCGGGCCTCCGAGGAGGTCTCGACCTGGTTCGTGTAGAGGATCCGGTTCGCGGTGAGGTTCCGGTGGGCGGTGGGAAACCACAACCCGTCGTGTTCCTCCCAGCCCTCCCAGGTCCACGGGACCGGCGGCGGCTCTGCGCCCTGTAGTAAATGCTCCCAGCCCACGACCCGGTGGCTGGCGCGATCGACATAGACCCAGTAGCGGTCGCCGGGTGTCATGCCCACGTTCGCGAACGAGAGCGCGATCTTGTCCCGCACCGCGCCGGTCGAGTCCTTCGATTCACCGTCGTAGGTGAGGCTCACGCCCGGGTCGCGGAGCTTGTAGGGCATCAGGAACCAGTAGCTGTCGTTGATCCAGTAGGCGTGCGCGGTGTTCATGAGCTTCCGGAGCGAGTCACCCTCGATCGGGGTGCCGTTCACCCACGCCATCCCCGTCGAGTCGCCCAGGTTCTCGATGTAGACGAACGCCTGCCCGGAGCGGGTGGTGCCTTCGACGCGGTGCCACCCGGTGTATTTGTCCCACGCGTGCCGGCGGGCCGGCCGCAGCGTGTCGTTGACCGAGGCCTGGAAGGTCCAGCGCAGGTAGCGGAGCTGGTCCCATCGCGCCTTGCCGCCGAGTGCTTCCATGACCTGATCGGCGATCGCCACCGCGCGATCGGGCGCGGGGGTTCTGGCGCACGCGAGGAGGGCGGCGGCCAGAGCCACCGACAGCAGCGCGAGCGCGCGTCGCATCGGCGTTCGCATGGAATCCTAGTGTCCACCCTCGCGGGTGAGGTCGAATTCCTTGCCGCAGTTGAAGCACTTCCAGTGGAAGACGTCGCGGTTCGCGGGCCAGCTCACGTAGTCATTGCGGCCGCACCCCGGGCACGAGATGCGCACGCGGGCCGCGATATCGGGCGGGGAGCTGGCGGTATCCTTCTTTTCCATCGGGGACCCCTGAGGGGTGGGACGCGGATCGTGAACGAGCGGCAGTCTAGCAATCCCGGCCCCGGCCGGGGTACCCGCTTCTCCCGTGAGCAGCGCCGGCAGACGGGCGGTGAACGCCGAGCGCGGCAGCGCCTGGTCGACGCCCGCCGCCAGCGCCGCCGCGCGCAGCGCCTGGTCCACGTGCGCGTAGAAGCCGACGATCGGAACGCTCCGCGTGACGGGATCGGCACGCAGCGCCCGCGCCAGGCCGAGCGGGTCGCCGTTGCCGTGCAGGTCGATGAGCACGAGATCAGGTGGACGCCGGCGGATGACCTCGAGCGCCTGGCGCGGGTCCGGCTGCTCGAGCGCGATGCCCAGCTGTGCGGCGCTGCCGGCGATGCGGGTCGCGAAGAACAGGTCCGGCACCACCGCCACCACCCGACGCTCGCTCATCTCGTGAAGTTGGACCAGGATGCCCGGACGGGCAACCATTCTCCGCGGGCCCGTGGATGGCCCGAACGATCGAGTACCGCGCCCGCCGCCGCCGTGCGCGCGGCCGGCGTGAGCACCGAAACCATTGACAGCCTCCGACACGGGGACGAAACTTTGCTTTGGAAGTGCGTCGCCGCCGGCGAACTCGGTTGCGGCATTACCGGACGGGGATTGAAACTGTGGCTCGGCTCCCCCGACCGGCGAACTCGGCCGCGACAAACCGCGGTTACACCTTCCCGGGACGCGTGGCATACATGTGCGCGCCCCGTCATTCGACGGCGGTGGCTACGTCACCGCCGTCATTTTTTTCCGCCCGCATCGTCCCCCCAAAAACGACGCCCGGCATCACCGGGAGTCCGATGAAGCCGGGCGCGTGAGATCGCGAAGGATTAGCGGAAGAGCTGCTTGATCGCCCCCCAGGTGGATGAGCGCGCCACCGTCGTCTGGTCGTAGTCGAACTTGCCGTTGGGATGCGCCGTGTAGCCGGACGGGGTGCAGCCGGTCGGATACTTCCCGCACCAGTTGCCCTGCGCGACGTTCACGTTTCCGCCGATGTTCGTCGGGCCGGCTCCGAAACGGGTGCCGCCGCTCGCCTGCCACGAGGCCGTGAACGAGCCACCCCAGATCGCGGTCGACGCGTTGGTGGTGCGCGTGACGATCGTGTGGAGCCCGGTCAGGCTGCCCGAGAGGATCAGCGCGCCCCCGTCCTGGAAGTTCACCGGGACGGTCCCATTGGGCGGTGCGGCCGGCATGGCGCCGGCGCGCGGAGCGTTGGAGCTGCCGAGCTCCTCGTAGACCAGGAACGACCCGGCCGAATAGTCGGTGTCCCACTTCTTCCCGCTCGGGCCGAAAGGAACCTCGGTGGTCGCCGCCACGGCACTCATGCCGGTCCACACGAACGTGTACTCGTTCGTGTACGGCGGCGTGATGTCGGGCGTCAGATCGCCCAGCGGTCCGCAGAACAGCGTCATGATCCCGACCACCGTGAGCGCGCTCCCGGCGTTGGACTTCCATGCGCCGTTGCCGCCCTCGATGACCGAGAGGGTCGCATTCGACTCGTAGGCGAAGACGTCGGCGTCGAACTTGAGCAGCAGCTGACCGCCGCACTGCGCCAGAGCCGCGGAAGCGGTCGCGAACGTCAGGAGCGCCACCAGCCCCGCCACTCCGATCCTCTTCTTCATGTTCTCCCTCCCAAGATGCTGCACGGTACTGGGCCCGTGTTCGGAGTCAGTGGTGTGGCTAGCGGTACAGCTTCTTCAGAGATCCCCAGGTTCCGTGGGAGGTGGCCACCACGGGGTGGCGGCACTCGCCCGAGAGCTGGTGATCGTAGCCGGTCGGCGCCGCGCAGGGATTGCCACCCGGCGGCGAGTTGACCAGGCCCGTCATGAACCATCCGTTCCAGGACGGTGCGGGCACATAGAACGCGTAGGCGCCGCCGGTGATATTCATCTCGGACTGGAAGCCGCCCTGATTCGCATTGTAGTCGTAGTAGAGCCCTGCGTTGTCGAGCGAGCCGGTGATCGCGAGCAGCCCGTTGCTGAACTTGCTCGGCGCGTCCACGTTGGGCGGGTTGCTTCCGTACTTCGGGCAGTTGGGCGGGTTCGGCGGGTTGCGCGCGTCCTTGCTCGCGTCCTCGTAGTAGTCGACCACGCCGCCCGGCGCGAACGTCACCGAAAGCACGTTGCCGCCGAAGAAGTACGAGTCCACCACCAGCGTGTGCTGATAGAACGTGTACTCGTTCGCGGTGTTGTCGACGTAGGGCGCGAGCCACACCGGGTGGAAGCTGGTCGCGAAACCGACCCCGTAGTAGCTGTCGCCGATCTGGAGGTAGACGGCGTTGGGCGCGCCGTTGGTCTCGTAGTCGTAGCCGGTGAAGCTGAGAAGCACTTCGTCATCCGCCGCTGCGGGAAGTGCGAATGCGGTCAGCGCCATGAAAAGTGGTAGCAGGATCCTCAACTTCATGGGTCACCTCCTCAAAGATGCGGCGGCCTGCAGCAAGCAGTCAGTCCGGGCGAGAAAAAATGGAAGTGCCCCGGCTCAACTCCGACGATTAGGGGGATTGCGGCAACTTACGACGTCGAGGCTAGCGGCAGAATCCAGGCGATTCAACACTATTCTCGACGCATTCGGCTGTCTTCCAACGGTTTAGTGACACTGCGCGGCTAGTTTTGGGGGAGTCGGGCCCTCAGCTCCAGGGTGAGGCGTCGGGTTGCCTGAGATCGGCTGCCGAGGTGCTCGTGGAAGCCCGCCAGCCGCGCCTCGAGCCAGGAGCGGGCGGCGACCCGCGCCCAGATCTGGTGGCCGCGCATGAGGGTGTGGAACCACCAGTCGTCCGAGTTGAAGGCGCCGACGGTCGCTTCGCGCTCCAGCCGCTGGAATACCCAGCCCAGCTCGGCCCCGGCCGGAACCCCCGGGCCGCCCACGGCAAGGCGTACCCGAATGCCGTCCCGGTCCCGGTCGAGGGCCACGTTGCGGGCCAGATCGAGGCGCAGGGACACCGGGATGCCTCCCGGCTCGGCGCGCATGCCCAACTGGACATCGAGGACGTCGAAGTCGGAAATCAGGCCGCGGGCCGGGAGGACGAATTCCTCCGTCGCGTTCTGCCGGATGAGCTGGCCCTCGACGTCGGGTTTGAACCGAAGCCACGAGACGATGATCTCCGCGCCCGAGACCGCCTCCTCACGAAAGGACGCCGCGATTTGGATCGGGGACACGAGCCCTCCATCTCCGATGTATGGAATCCCCGTGCGCTTGAACAATGCCGCCCCCAGCCGGGTGGTCACCGCCGCGAGGTCCCGTCGCGCCGTCAGCGCCACCCCCACCGGTCTCAGGTCCTGGTCCCAGAGCATCTCGGTGAGCACGATCGGCGAGCGCTGCCTGCCCACCGACACCGTGAGCGCCCCGTCGCGGGTCGAGCCTCGGAACCCGAGCCGGTCCACGTCGAGCACTTCGGCATTCTCATTCAGGACCTTCGACCACGGATCGTGCGCGGAATCGCTGCCCACCGTCAGGCGGAACCCGGCCTCGCCGCTCAGCCAGCTGCCGGGCGGGGATCGGAGCAGCCCGAATCGCAGGATCCCGCGCGCGAGGTCGAGCCGGTCGTCGAATCCCGGCGGCACGGGCCGATCCTGCACACGCTCGAGCCGCAGGCGCAGGTCCCCGTACGGCGTCACGCCCGCGCGCGCCAGCGCGCCGCCTTCCGGCGCGAAGTACTCGACCGAGTCCGCCTCCTGCGCGCGCGCCGCACCCGGCAGCGCCAGCGCCGCCGCCAGCACCAGCG
>DATEMP010000420.1:0-4375 GCA_035275545.1 Candidatus Eiseniibacteriota bacterium
AGTCGACACATTCGCGCTCGGCGAGCTGGCGGTAACGCTCGGCGCCGGGCGCCGGGCCAAGGAGGACGCGGTGGACCCGCGCGTCGGCATGATGGTGCGCGCCCGGATCGGCGACGCGGTGCGCGCCGGCGACACGCTCGCCGAGCTGCATCTATCGCAGGAGGATGCCGGCGCGGTGGCGCGCGCCGCGGCGTGCTTCGTGGTTCAGGACGCTCCGGCGGACGCGCCGGCGCTCATCCTGGAACGCGTGGAGTAGCCGGCTTCTCCGAGTCGATGCCCGCCGAGGGCTGCTCGTGCGGGGCCTGGAGCGGGCGCCCGCCGTGGGTCGAGCAGGGCTCGGTGGGCTCCGAGCCTTCGTCGAACACCTCGGTCGTGACGTTGGGGCACGCGTCGGTCGCCAGCATCCCGGTCTCGGCGCACACCTGGCGGCTGGTGGTGCCCGCGGGCGCCGGGAAGTCCTCGGCGGGCTTGCCGCGCGTGGCGCCGATCATGAAGTCGGTCCAGATCGGCAGCGCCGCGCGCGCGCCCGTCATTCCCGGGCCGATCACCTTCTTCTCGTCGTAGCCGACCCACGTGCCGCACACCAGGCTCGGCACGTAACCCACGAACCACGCGTCGCGGTACTCGTCCATCGTGCCGGTCTTGCCCGCCGCCGGGATCGTGAAGCCGCGCGCCCGCGCCGGATAGCCGGTGCCGTGGTCCATGACGCTCTGCAGCATCGATGTCATGATCGACGACGTGGCCTCCGAGAGCACCTCGACCGGACGGGGCGAGTTCTTCTCGAGCACGTTGCCGGCCTTGTCCTCGACCTTGAGCACGAACAGCGGATCGTTGCGGATGCCGCGGTTCGCGTACACGCCGTACGCGGTCGTGAGCTCGAGCAGCGTCACCTCGCTGGTGCCGAGCGCGAGCGAGAGGTTCTGGCCGATCGGGCTGCGGATGCCCATGCGGCGCGCGTAGCTGCCGACCAGCGACGTGCTCACCTTGCGCAGGAGCTTGATCGCCGGAATGTTGATCGACTGCTGGAGCGCGTAGCGCAGGGTCACCGGCCCGCGGTAGGTATGATCGTAGTTCTGCGGCTGGTAGAGCTCGCCGTCGGCGCCCGGGAACGAGACCGGCTCGTCGACGATCACGTCGGTGGGATGGAAGCCGTTGTCCATCGCCGCGGTGTAGACGAACGGCTTGAACGCCGAGCCCGGCTGGCGCAGCGCTTGGGTCGCGCGGTTGAAGTTCGAGTGGTTCCAGTTGCGGCCCCCGACCAGCGCGCGGATGTACCCGCTGCGCGGATCGATCGCCACCAGCGCTCCCTGGAGGTAGGGCGTCGACTGCATGCCGCGCTGCGCCTCGGCGGCCGGCTGGGCGTAGGAGCCCAGGTTGTTCTTGACCTTGAGGTCCGCCTCGAGCGAGGCGAGCTGCTTCTCGAGCGCCCGCTCCGCGCCCAGCTGCAGGTCCATGTCGAGCGTCGTGTAGACCTTGAGGCCGCCCTCGTAGACCGCGTTCGATCCGTACTTCTCGTCGAGGTGGAGGCGCACCATCTCGACGAAGTAGGGGGCGCGGTCGTTGCTGTACCGCACCGGCGTGACGCCGAGCGGCGAGCCCATCGCGTTGTCGAACTCGACCTGGGTGATGGCGCCGGTCGTCAGCATGTTGCGGAGCACCTTCGCCCGGCGCGCCTTGGCGGCCGCGGGCTTGCGGCGCGGCGAGTAGAAGCTGGGATTGGCGGGGATGCCCGCGATGAGCGCGCACTCCGGAAGCGTCAGCTCGCGGAGCGGCTTGCCGAAGTAGGTCTTGGAGGCGGCCTCGACACCGTAGGCGCCGTCCCCGAAGTAGATCTGGTTGAAGTACAGCTCGAGGATCTGGTCCTTCGTGTAGTTGCGCTCGATCTCGATCGCGAGTGCGGTCTCCTTGAGCTTGCGCGTCCAGGTCTTCTCGTGGCTCAGGAACACGTTGCGCGCGAGCTGCTGGGTGATCGTGCTTCCGCCCTGGGCCCGCCGCATGTGGAGCAGGTCGGTGAACGCCGCGCGGGCGACGCCCCAGAGGTCCACGCCCCAGTGGGAGTAGAAGCTTCGGTCCTCGGTGGCGATCGTGGCGTTCACGAGGTGGCGCGGGATCTCACGCAGCGGCACCGAGGAGCGGTTCTGGTTGAAGAACTCGTGCAGGACCCGTCCGCGCGCGTCGTAGACCACGGTCTTCACCGGCTGCTGGATCTGCGCGAGCGTCTGCGGGTTCACGAGGTCGCGGCGCAGCCACTGGACCACGCCGAACACCGCGCCGGCGGACACGAAGACCGCGAAGCCGACGAGGATGAAGAAGAGCTTCCAGGGGAAACGCATGGCCGCGCGCACGGCAGGGTGATTCATGCCGGCGGGGCCCGATTCGACGTGCATGCGGGAAACGAGGCTAGGCGGGGCGTCCCGACCGGTCAAGTCCATTTGCCCCCCATTGGTTGCCCGCGACTTGGGCCGCTCCTAGAATGCCCGAACGCGATGCTTCCCGCGACAATCACCGTGCGAGGTGCGATGGACGCCGAGGCACAGGTCAGGATCCTGTCACGCGGCACCGAGGAGATCCTGCCGGAGGGCGGGCTCCTCGAGCGCCTGCAGCTGTGCGCACGCGAAGGCCGGCCCATGCGCGTCAAGCAGGGTTTCGACCCCACCGCGCCCGATATTCACCTCGGTCACAGCGTGGGCTTGCGAAAACTGCGCCAATTCCAGGACCTCGGCCACCAGGTGGTGCTGATCGTCGGCGACTACACCGGCATGGTGGGCGACCCGAGCGGACGCAACAAGACCCGGCCGCAGCTCGGCGTCGACGAGGTGGAAGCGAACGCGAAGACCTACCTCGAGCAGTTCTACCGCGTGGTCGATCGCGATCCCAAGCCGCCCGCGCTCCCGGTCGAGGTGCATCGCAACGGCGAGTGGTTCTCGCGCATGGCGTTCGTGGACGTCATCCGGCTCGCCTCCCAGTACACCGTCGCGCGGCTGCTCGAGCGCGACGACTTCGCGAAGCGGTACGGCGCCCGGCAGCCGATCGGCGTGCACGAGCTGCTCTACCCGCTCATGCAGGGCTACGACTCGGTGGCGATCCGCGCCGATCTCGAGCTGGGCGGAACCGATCAGAAGTTCAACCTGCTCGTGGGCCGGGCACTCCAGGAGACGGACGGCCAGCTCCCGCAGATCGTCCTGACCGTTCCGATCCTGCCGGGCCTCGACGGGGTCCAGCGCATGAGCAAGAGCACCGGCAACTACATCGGCGTCACCGATCCGCCAAGCGAGATGTTCGGCAAGGTGATGAGCCTGCCCGACACGGTGATGGAGCTCTTCTGGCGGCTGGTCACCGACGCGACGCCCGAGGATCTCGACCAGGTCGAGCGCGAGCTGAAGGATGGCTCGGTGAACCCGATGATCGTGAAGAAGCGGCTCGGCCAGCGGCTCGTGCGCATGTACCACGGGGCGGAGGCCGCGGAGCGCGCGCAAGCGGACTTCGAGGCGCAGTTCAGCCGGCGCGAGGCGCCGGAGTCGCTGCCGACCTGGTCGCCGCCCGATCGCGACGAGCTCGGCATCAAGGATCTGCTGGTGGGCTCGGGGCTCGCGAAGTCGGGAAGCGACGCGTGGCGCGCGGTGGACCAGGGTGCGGTGAGCATCGACGGCGTGAAGATCGGCGATCGCCAGCACCGCCAGCGCATGAGCGGTCCGTTCGTGCTGAAGCTCGGACGACGCATGGTGCGCGTCCAGCCGACGGTCGCGGACGCGCCGAAATCCTGAAGGCGCGGGTCGCAAGACCCTCCGGAATCCTGCCAAGCTATTGCGCAATTGTGGCTTGACCCCAAAACACGCAATCGGCGCGGGGGGGATTGACAGGTACCGTCGACCCACCTATCTTGCGGTTGCCGCAGGATTCTGGCCCACTGAAAAAGCAGTTTGACTTCGCTTCCTTCCACGGCTAGATTCCCCGTCCGCCTTTTCCGCGAGGAAAAGGCGCACGATTGTCGACGCTCTTTGAAAACTGAATAGCGCACGTGACTTCGAAAGCCCGGCGAGGCCCCGAGTCCACGTCAGTCTTTGGCGTGGAGTAGGGGATCAATTCCTTGCAAATGATCCATGTCGGGTGGGCGCAAGCCTGCTCGGCATGTTTCTCCGTATTGTTTACCACGGAGAGTTTGATCCTGGCTCAGAACGAACGCTGGCGGCGTGGATTAGGCATGCAAGTCGAACGCGAAAGGGGAGCAATCCCTGAGTAGAGTGGCGAACGGGTGAGTAACGCGTGAAGAACCTGCCTTCAACAGGGGGATAACACTCCCAACGGGGTGCTAATACCGCATGAGACCACGGGTCCGCATGGACCTGAGGTCAAAGGTGGCCTCTGCTTGCAAGCT
>DATEMP010000421.1:0-3849 GCA_035275545.1 Candidatus Eiseniibacteriota bacterium
CGCAAATATTAGCGCACGCCGTGCCGCCTCCCCGTGCATCGACGGATTTTGATGAGATCTTGATGCGCCTCCGTGCGAAACGCCCGGTCCGGGCGGGGCCCATCCCTGAGGCCCGCCGTCGGGCGGCTCAGTCCTTCCAGAGCCGGTCCCACCACTTCGCGGTGTCCCCGGCCCGCGTCCAGTCGGCGGCGACCGCCATCTTGTTGCGGATCCGGTGGAGGCTCCACCCGGTGAGCTCGGCGAGCGTGCCCGCCTCCTTCGCGCGCCGCGCCGCGAGTGAGGCGCGGTACTGGCGCGCCGCCGGGCAGTCGCCCTCGCCCTTCCACTCGTGGCGGATCACGAACCGCCCCTGGAAGTTCGTGCGGTCGGCGGTCTGCTGCAGCACCAGGTCCTCGGGGAAGTGCGCGGCGTCGTAGCGGAGGTGGAGCCGGGTGATGAACGGGCTCTGCGTGCCGGACTCGTTCAGCCAGAACACGCCCAGCGCCTTGAGCTCCTCCGGCGAGAGCGGCGCGCTCGCGCACGGATCGCACCAGCCCATGTCCCAGGCGTACTCGGTGAACACCACCTGCATGCCTTCGCGCTCGACCTGGGCCGAGAACATGTCGCGGTAGAAGTCGGCGAAGTCGGCCTTCACGAACTCCGGCACGTCCCGGTCCGAGGGGAGCTTCGCAGTACGGTAGTTGACGGTCTCGACCCGGCCCTTGCGCGTGATGGTGTAGACGAACATCTCCTGCGTGCCTTCGGAGTTCGCCATGCCGAGCCGGATCGGCAGCATGAACCGCGGCGACTCGAACGCCATCTGGAGCGGGCGCAGGTTCGAGAACCCGAGCCGCTGCTGCTCCTTGAGGTTCACCTTGGCGACGAAGAACTTGATCCCCTGCTTGATGTAGCCGTTGAGCACGCGCGCGGCGCCCGCGGGGACGCGGTAGCCGTTCTCGGCGAGCCACTGCGCGAGCCCGTGGCTCTCCTTCGCCGACAGGATCAGGATGTCGTATTCGCCCACCGTGTACCGGGCCTCGATCGTGACGCCCCGGGACTTGGCCATGCCCACCGAGGCATCGCGTGCGGCGGCCATCGGGAGATTGAACGAGAGCGACGACCGCTCCTGGAGCGCCACCTGGCAGGGATCGGGATCCCAGTACTCGACCAGGCGCGGGGCCGAGAACGCGTCGAGGTGATCGATCAAGGCGCGCTCGCCCACGTGCACCTGGCCCTTCTCGAGCACCGTGGGCACCGGGATGACGATCGCGAACTCCTTGGGGTCGCCCTTGAAGTCGTTGGCCATGGTCATGACGGTGCGGTCGCCGTCGCGCACCAGCGCCACCTGCGAGGCCTTGTTGAACAGCTTGGCGTCGCCGCTCGCGACGTAGAAGCCGCAGAAGCTATGGGCGGCGGTGGGCGACAGCGCCGCGCACAGCAGCAGCGCCGCACAGCGGGCGGGCAGGGACGGGAATCGGAACGGGCATTGCATGGTTGACTCCTCGGGTGGCGCCGGCCGTGGCGGTGACGGGGTTCCATTGATGGCGCGGGCCGGGCAGCCAGCGGTCGATGAGCGGCACGAGCAGCGTGCAGACCGCGAGCGACCACACCGGACCGTTGGTGCGGAACATGAGGAACTGGACGATCCCGGAGCCGATCGCGACCAGGGCGCCGAACAGCAGGCGGCCGCGCTGCGAGTCGGGCGTGGTGCGCGGGTCCGAGATCATGTTGAAGGCGAATTGGAGCAGCAGTCCGCTCTGGAGCCGATGGAGCGGGATGGTCATCGGCTCGCCGAGCCAGAGCGCGCGGCCGAACACGATCGCCGCGTAGCCGCCCAGGAATGCGAGCGTCACGTCGCTGCGCGCCGCCTTGCACACCACGGTGAAGCCCAGGCACACGATCAGCAGCGCCGCGAACGCGAAGTGCCCGTACTGGCCGGGCGAGATCCACCCCAGGCCGGTGAGCAGCGCGAGCACCAGCACCAGGTGGGTCGGGTTGTAGAGGTGCTTGCCGCGCACCCGCAGCACGAACTTGCTCAGGATCGCGAGCGCCGCGGCGGCGAGCGCCCAGAATGCGCTCTGGGTGCGGAGCAGCGTGCACAGGCCGATCCCCGAGATCAGCGCGCTCAGCGGATCGAACCGCGGCAGCCGCCAGAGCCTGGTGCACAGCCACTGGGTGCCGAGTGCGGCGCCGATCACGCCCGCGATCCGTCCCCAGCCGAGCCCGAACCCGAGGCCCAGCATGCCGTACGCGAGCAGCGACGACAGCATGGCGATCTGGTACCAGCGCGGATCGATCCGGCGCCCCGCGGGCGTAGGTGGGGGGTCGTGAGCGGTCATGCTCTTCCCTACGCCGATCCGGGAATTACATTCCACCTCCGGGATGTGTCATATCACGCATCGTCGCCGTGACCGGTGCGCTGCGGGGTTACGAGGGCTCGGCCATCCGATAGCCCACCCCGGTCTCGGTGAGCAGCAGGCGCGGGCGCGCCGGGTCCGCCTCGACCTTGTGCCGGAGCTGCGCCATGTAGACCCGCAGGTAGTGGTGCTGGGCGGTGTGCTTCGGCCCCCACACCTCGCGCAGCAGCACGTCGTGCGTGAGCACGCGCCCGGCGTGCCGGGCGAGCGTGGTCAGGAGCCGGTACTCGATTGGGGTGAGCGCGACGTCCGTTCCGTCGAGGGCCACCCGGCGCCGGGCGAGATCGATCCGCAGCCGCCCGAACTCGAGCACCCCGGTCTCGCCCGCGTCGGCGCGCGCGCGGCGCCGCAGCGACGCCCGCAGCCTCGCGAGCAGCTCCGGCATCGAGAACGGCTTGGTGACGTAGTCGTCAGCGCCGGCGTCGAGCGCCCGCACCTTGTCCTCGTCGCGGCCCCGGGCGGTGAGCACGATGATCGGCAGCGCCGACCACTCGCGCACCCGCCGCACCACCTCGAGACCGTCCATGTCCGGCAGCCCCAGGTCGAGCAGCAGCAAGTCGGGCGAGCGCGTCGCCACCTGGGTGATCCCGTCCTCGCCGGAGGTCGATTCGACGATGCGGTAGTCCTGCCCTTCGAGGCCGGCGCGCAGGAAGCGGCGGATCGGCGCCTCGTCCTCGACCACCAGGATGACGACCGGCGCTGCGGTCCCGTCGGTATCCGTCATGGCGATCCGCCCAGGGGCGCCTCGTCGGCCTCCGCTTCGACCGCCGGCGGCACCCCTTCGATCGGCAGGCGCACCGTGAACACCGTGCCGCCGCCGGGCCGCGGCGCGGCGACGATCGTCCCGCTGTGAGCCTCGATCATGCCGCGGCACACGGTGAGGCCCAGCCCGAAGCCCGGCTGCGCGACGCTCTCCCTCCCGCGGTAGAACTTGTCGAACACCCGCCGCTCCTCGCCGGGGGCAAGGCCCACGCCGCGATCGGCGACCTCGAGCCGGAGCTCCCGGCCCTCGATCGCGGCCGAGACCTCGATCGGCGCGCCGGAGGGGGAGTACTTGTCGGCGTTCTCGACCAGGTTCCACACCACCTGCTCGAACAGCACGTCGTCGAGCGGCACCAGCGGCAGGTCGGGTGCGAGCGCCAGCCGCACCGGACGATCGACCAGCCGCGCCTCGAGCCGGGCGAGCGCGGCGCCCACCACCTCCTCGACCGAGTGCCACTCCTTGCGCGCGCGCACCGCGCCGGATTCGAGCCGCGTCATGTCGAGCAGGTTCCCGATCAGGCGGTTGAGCCGCTCCGCCTCGTCGGAGATCGTCTCGGCCAGCTCGCGGCGGGTCTCCCGGGACATCGCGTCCGATCCGTCGCGCAGGCTGCTCGCCGAGCCGGTGATCGCCGCGAGCGGCGTGCGCATGTCGTGCGACACCGAGCTCAGGAGCGCGCTGCGCGTGCGCTCG
>DATEMP010000422.1:0-7833 GCA_035275545.1 Candidatus Eiseniibacteriota bacterium
CGGGCGCTCGCCCAGCCGCACGTGGTCTTCCCCTGGGCGGTGCGGACCGGACGGTGAGCGGGGCGTCCTCCGCCCGCGGCGCGGCGGTCGCGATCGGCGTGTTCGACGGGCTGCACATCGGCCACCGCGCGATCCTCGACCGCGCCCTGGAGCGCGCGCGCGAGCGGGCGGCGCCCTCGGTGGTCATGAGCTTCGATCCCCATCCGGACGTGGTGCTCAAGCGCGGCGACTTCCGCATCCCGCCGCCGCTGACGCCGCTGGGGGAGAAGCGCGCGCTGCTCTCGGCGATGGGCGTCGGCGTCTTCCACGTACTGCCGTTCACGCGCGAGCTCGCCGCGCTCGAGCCCGAGGCGTTCGTCGACCGTCACCTGGTCGAGCCGTTCGCCCCGTTCGCGCTGGTGGTGGGCGAGGGGTTCGCGCTCGGCCGCGGCCGCTCCGGCACCTGCGAGCGGCTGCGCGCGATCGGGGCGACCCGCGGCTTCACCGTCGACGAGGTGCCGCTGGTGGTGCTGGACGGCGAGCCGGTGAGCAGCACCCGGATCCGCGCGCGGCTCGCCGAGGGCGCGGTCGCCGAAGCGGCGCGCCTGCTCGGCCGCCGCTACGCGCTCACCGGCATGGTGGTGACCGGGGACGGGCGCGGCCGCGAGCTGGGCTTCCCGACCGCCAACCTGCGCCTCGACGCCGAGCGACTGGTGCCCGGAGACGGGATCTACGCGGTGCTGGCCAAGATCCGCGGCGAAGCGGAGTGGCGGCCCGCGGCGATGAGCATCGGCATGCGGCCCACGTTCGACGGCCAGCTGCGCACGCTCGAGGTCCATCTCCTCGACTGGAAGGGAGACCTGGTGGGCCGGACGATGACGGTCGAGTTCGTCGACTGGCTGAGGCCCGAGCTGCGCTTCGAGAGCGCCGAGGCGCTGGTCGAGGCGATGGACCGGGACGTGGCCGAGACGCGCCGGCGGCTCGCGGCGGTGGTGGGCTAGCGCCCGATCCGCACGATCAGGAGCCGCGGGTCGCGGTAGCCGACCCGGGCGCCGGGCGGCAGGCTCTCCCAGGCGGCGGTGAAGAGCGGCGACGCCGGATCCATCAGCACGACGTCGTAGCCCGCGACCTCGAGCCGCGCTCCCTTCGCCAGCGCCAGGCGCTCGTCGTACTGGACCGAGCGGAGCTGGGCGAGCGGCCGGCCGCGATCCACGCCAATTGCGCTCGCGTAGACGTCCCACGCCTGCGGATAGCCCTCGAGCGACAGCACGCGCTGCGTGCCCAGCGAGTCGCGCACCCAGCGGTCGAGCACCACCTGCTGCGGGGCGGGACGGTAGACCGGCAGCCATCCGAGTGGGCGGTCCTCGTTGCGGCCCTTGGACCAGGCGACCGCCTGGATGAGCACCGCGAGCGCCACCAGCGCCACCGCGAGCGACGGTCGCCGCCGCGCGACGGAATCCAGCGCCAGCGCGGCGTGCGGGAGCAGGCAAACGACGTAGAGAAACAAGTAGCGCAGATACGGCTGCCATCCGGGATAGATGGTGAGCGCCAGGAACACCGCGCTCTGGATCGCGAATAGCCACGCCCAGAGATCCGACGTGAGCGCGCGGCGCGACATCCAGAGCCCGGCAAGCCCGAGCCCGACCACGATCGGCGACGGTGACCCGGCGGGCATGACGATCCAGCGCGAGAGCGCTTCGAGCCGCGAGCCGTGGAGCGTCACCTCGGCGAGCTTCATCCCGGCGACGATCCGCGCGTCCTCCAGGAACCCGCGCCCGGTGCCGCCCGGGTCCACGAGCTGGACGATCAGCGTCGCGAGCGAGGGGAGGGAGTAGCGCCACGCGGCGCCCCGGCCCGCCTCACGCCACAGCCATACCAGCACCACCAGCCACACCAGCTTGGCCTCGTGGCGGAGCATGAGTGCCACCGCCATCGCGAGCCCGGCGAACAGCGCCTCGCGCGTCTTGCCCTCGGGCCGCCGCGCGGAGCGCGCCGCGAACAGCATCGCTGCGAACAGCGCGAGCGCGTATGGGGCTTCGGCGTAGGCGGAGCCCGCCATCGACACGTGTACCCAGTAGAGGGCGAGCAGCAGGGTGGCGAGCGCCGCGCGCCGCACGTCGCCGTAGAGCTCGCGCACGGCGAGATAGAAGACCGGGAGCGCGAGAGTCGTGGTGACGAAGCCGAGCGCACGCGCGGCGAGCGACGGATCGCCCACCAGCCGGATCAGGCCGCCCAGGAGATAGGTGTGGAACGGCGGCCAGAGCCCGGCGAGCCCCAGCCAGCGCGGGGCTTCGGCCCAGCGCACCGCGGTCGCGAGGCGCCCGACGTCGTCGCCCGGGACCGGCGCCGAGATCCAGGCCGCGAGCAGGCGCAGCGCGGTGCCGGCCGCGAGCGCGATCCAGAGCCAGCGCCCCGCCGCGCGATCAGCCACGCGGCTTGCGCCCCACGAAGTACACGCCCGCCGCCAGGTCGCGCGCCGACCGCCTGCGCACCAGGAAGCGGTCGAGGTACTTGTGCGGCGTGAGGAGGAGCGAGGCCGCCATCTCGGCGAGCCGGCGCGTGCGCCGCCCCGAGAACCACGACCGCGCGTACGCGACCAGCACCACGTTGACCGCCGAGGCCGGTCCCAGGTGGACACCGGCGCTCACGCGCTCGAAACCCTCGCGCTCGCAGAAGGCGCACAGCCCTTCCAGCGTCCAGCGCGTGTGATCCTCCGGGTCGGGATGGAACGGGAAGATGAACGGGGTCTCGATGTGGATCAGGCCGCCGGGCTTGAGCACGCGGTGGAACTCGCGCAGCGCCCGGACCGGCTCGCCGATGTGCTCGAATGTGCCGGTCGAGAACACGCAGTCCAGGCTGGCGTCGCGGAGCGCCAGGGCGTGGGCGTCCGAGCACAGCCGCGTGCCCGGGAACGGCGAGCGGTCCACGGTCAGGGTGTCGGGGGTGATGCGGCGCCCGCCGGCGCCCACGTCGGCGATCCGGGCACCCGCCGGCAGCATGCGCAGCGTGTCAGGCACGGGAGGGAAGGGCTGCCAGGTCGGGGTGGGGACCAGGCGGCCTGCGCCCTGATGGATCCACGGCATCTGGGTGTCGGAGTCGGAAGGCCTGACAAGGACTTGGGGGCGGCCGGGCCCCATCCGACCCGTCGGACGGCGGGGGTGCCGGTACGTGACACGAAACGCCACCGAGCGTAGCACAGTGCGACTCAGGCGATCCGACTTGGCGCGCCGGGCGGGGGGTGATATTGTCCCCCGTCCCTTCCAGGACTCTGGTGGCCGCTTGCTCTATCGCTCGACCACATGGGGCCTTGCACCCGGTGGCCCGGCAGAAGTCTCCCCTACAACGCGATCGCAGGAGGTGCCCGCTGTGACGCTCTCCAAAGAGCAGAAGCAGGGGATCATCGGCAAGTTCAAGATTCACGAGGCGGATTCAGGCTCTCCCGAGGTCCAGATCGCCCTTCTCACCGAGAAGATCGGCTACCTCACGGAGCACTTCAAGATCCACAAGCGCGACCACGCCTCGCGTCGCGGGCTGCTGCGCATGGTGGGCCAGCGTCGTCGGCTGCTCGACTACCTGAAGGCCACCAAGGTCGACCGTTACCGCAAGGTCGTGAAGGAACTGGGACTGCGCCGCTAGGCGGACCCCAAGGACGCTGGGACGTCTCCTGGAGAGGCGTCGCGTCCGACCGCGCGGGACGGAACGCTCCCGCACACGCATGCCGGCGGTTCGCTCCCCGGCAGGCGCTCCATGGGAGCCGGCGCGTGCCGGATCCGGAAGGCGAGAGGACAGGCAGAATCGCATGGAACAGACCGTCTCTTTGGACCTCGGGGGCAGGACGCTCAGCATCAATACCGGCAAGATGGCGAAGCTGGCGGGAGGCTCGGCGGTGGTGCAGTTCGGCGGCACGGTGGTGCTGGTCGCCGCCAGCGCCTCCAAGATGGCCAGCCCCAACCGCGACTTCGTGCCGCTCACCGTGGACTACCGTGAGCGCACCTACGCCGCCGGCAAGATCCCGGGCGGGTTCTTCAAGCGGGAGGGCCGCCCCACCGAGAAGGAAGTGCTCAGCTCGCGTCTGATCGACCGTCCGGTGCGGCCGCTGTTCAGCAAGCAGTTCCCGTACGAGACCCAGATCATGGCCACGGTGCTCTCCTCGGACCAGGAGAACGACGCCGACGTCCTGGCGCTGATCGGCGCCTCGGCGGCCATCAACCTCTCCGACATTCCGTTCCCCGAGCCGGTGGGCGCGGTGCGCGTGGGCCGGATCGACGGTCAGTTCGTGGCCAATCCGACCTTCGAGCAGCTCGACGGCAGCGACATGGACATGGTCGTGGCCGGCACCGCGGACAACATCATCATGGTCGAGGGCGGCACGCGTGAGATCGGCGAGCCGGACCTGATCGCGGCGCTCGAGTTCGCGATGGCGAACATCGCCCAGATCGTGGCGATCCAGCGCGAGCTGGTGAGCAAGGCCGGCAAGTCGAAGCGCGCGCTGGTGCCGCCGCCCGATACCTCCGAGCTCAAGGGCGCGCTCGACCAGGGCTACCGCGAGCGGCTGCGCCAGGCGATCCGCATCCCCGGCAAGGAGGCGCGCCAGGAGGAAGTGGACCGCATCTCGCAGGAGGCGATCGCCGCGCTCAAGGAGCGCTTCGCCACCATCGAGACCTTCATCCCCAAGCTCCTGCACGACATCGAGCGCGACGAGCTGCGCCACATGGTGCTGCGCGAGAAGGTGCGCGCCGACGGCCGCGGGCCCGACGACATCCGCAAGGTGACGGTCGAGGTGGGCGTGCTGCCGCGCACCCACGGCTCGTGCCTGTTCACGCGCGGCGAGACCCAGGCGCTCGCGGTGGCCACCCTCGGCACCAAGAGCGACGAGCAGCGGGTCGAGGAGCTCGAGGGGCAGTCGTGGAAGTCGTACATGCTCCACTACAACTTCCCGCCCTTCAGCGTCGGTGAAACCCGCCCGATCCGTGGGCCCGGCCGGCGCGAGATCGGTCACGGCGCGCTCGCCGAGCGGGCGATCGAGCCGGTCATCCCATCGGATCAGACCTTCCCGTACACGATCCGGCTGGTGAGCGACATCCTCGAGTCCAACGGCTCGTCCTCGATGGCGTCGGTGTGCGGCGGCTCGATGGCGCTCATGGACGCGGGCGTGCCGATCAAGGCTCCGGTGGCCGGCATCGCGATGGGGCTCATCAAGGAAGGCGACGCGGTCGAAGTGCTCACCGACATCCTGGGCGTCGAGGATCATCTCGGCGACATGGACTTCAAGGTGACCGGCACCCGTGACGGCGTGACCGCGTTCCAGATGGACACCAAGATCGGCGGCATCTCGTTCGCGGTCATGTCCGACGCGCTCGAGCGCGCCCGCCGCGGGCGGCTCCACATCCTCGAGATCATGGAGGCGGCGCTGTCGACCCCGCGCGCGGAGATGTCGCCGTTCGCGCCGCGCATCCTCATCCTCCACATCCACCCGGACAAGATCCGCGAGGTCATCGGACCGGGCGGCAAGATCATCAAGCGCATCACCGAGGAGACCGGCGCCCAGATCGACATCGAGGACACGGGCGAGGTGCGGATCGCGGCGGTCAACCGCGAGGGCGGCAAGCGTGCCGAGGAGCTCATCCGCAACATCACCGAGGACCCGGAGGTCGGCAAGATCTACCAGGGCAAGGTGCGGAGCGTGGTGACGTTCGGTGCGTTCGTCGAGATCCTGCCCGGCCGTGACGGCCTGCTGCACATCTCGGAGATCGAGCACCATCGCGTCGCGCGCACCGAGGACGTGCTCAACCTCGGCGACATGGTCATGGTCAAGGTCATCGGCGTCGACCGGGACGGCAAGGTCAAGCTGTCGCGCAAGGCGCTGCTGCCGGAGCCCGAGGGCGGCGTGCCCGCGGGCGTGTCGGGCGGCCGCGAGGGTGGCGGCCGTGACCGCGAAGGCGGCGGAGGCCGGGACCGGGGCGACCGGGGTGACCGGGGCCGCGACCGGGATCGCGGCCGGCGCCGCTAGGCCCTTTCATCGTTTCCATGTAGTGCCGAGTGGCAGGGCGACCTGCCACTCGGCGTTTGGAGCGGGAAAGCGTGGACCGAATCTTCCATAAGTCGGTGCTGCCCTCGGGCGCCACCCTCCTCACCGAGACCATGTCCGAGCGCCACACGTTCTCGCTCGGCGTGTTCGTGCGCAGTGGCGCGCGCGACGAGCCCGCGGAGTGGCTCGGCATCTCGCACCTGCTCGAGCACATGATGTTCAAGGGCACCGAGCGCCGCGACGCGCGGGCGATCGCGCAGAGCCTCGAGTCGCTGGGCGGCCACCTCGATGCCTACACGGCGCGCGAGCACGTGTGCTTCTACGCCCGCGCGCTCGCCGAGAACCTCCCCGAGGTCGCCGACGTGCTGGGCGACATCGTGTGCCGCTCGCAGCTCGCGCCCGCCGAGGTGACGCGCGAGAAGTCGGTGGTGCGCGAGGAGATCCTCGCCTACGAGGACAACCCCGAGGAGAAGATCAACGACCTGATGGCCGAGCAGGTGTGGGGCGGGCACGGGCTGGGCCGCCCGATCCTGGGCACCGCGGAGACCATCGACGCGCTCACCCCCGACCAGCTGCGCGCCTACTACGGGGGCCGCTACCGTCCCGACCGCCTGCTGGTCTCGGCGGTCGGCCCGCTGGTGCACGACCAGGTGGCCGAGCTGGTCGAGCGCCATCTCTCGCCGCTTTCCGGCGACGCGCCCGGGCTCTCCGGAACGCCGCCGCCGTTCGTCCCCAGCGTGCGGCACGAGGAGCGCGACCTCCAGCAGCTCTACATCTCGCTCGGGACCCGCGGCGTCCCGTACGCGGATCCCGACCACCACGCGCTGGTGGTGCTCAGCACGCTGCTGGGGGGCGGCATGAGCTCCCGGCTGTTCCAGAGCGTGCGCGAGGAAGCGGGGCTCGCCTACTCGGTCTACTCGGTGCCGGACTTCTTCCGCGACGCGGGGCTGTTCTCGATCCACATGGGGGTGCTCCCGGAGCGCGGCCGCGAGGCGCTGGCGCGCACGCGCGGCGAGCTCGAGCGCCTGCTCCGGGACGGCCCCGACGAGGCCGAGGTCGAGTCGGCGCGGCGCCAGGTCAAGGGCGGCGTGGTCATGGACCACGAGAGCCTCTCGGCACGCATGTTCCAGCTCGCCCACGAGGAGATCTACCGGGGCGGCTACGCGTCGCTCGACGAGCAGCTCGGGCGGATCCTGCGCGTGACGCGCGACCAGGTGGTCGAGGCGGCGCGCCGGCACCTCGAGCCGGCGCGCTTCACGCTCACCGCACTCGGACCCGTGCCCGGCGGGCCGCTGGACGAGCGCGACTGGCCGGTGGACGTGGTCGCGAGCGGGGGTGGTGCCGGAGCCGCGGGACGCGGCGCCGGCGCGCCGTGAGCCGGGAGCGCCTCGCCGGAACCCTGCTGTTCACGCTCGCGGGCCTGGTGCTGGCCGCGATCGGGATCGTGCTCGCCGCCGCACCTCCGGAGTGGAGCCTGAGGGCACTGGTCGGCGACGACGCCGGCTACTACTTCACGATCGCCCGCAACCACGCGCTCGGCCACGGCTTCAGTTACGACCGCCTCCACGAGACCAACGGATTCAATCCGCTGTTCCCGTGGATCCTGATCGCCGCCTTCCAGGCGCTGCCCGCGGGCCTGCCGCTCACCGCCTGCTACCGCGTCGGCGTGCTGATCGGGTTTGCTGCGATGGTCGTCGCCCTGATCGCGTGGCTCCGGATCCTGGCGGCGGCGGTCGATCCGCGCGTCTTCCCGGACCACCTGCGACACCTGGTGCGCGGCGCCGCGGCCGCGTTCTTCGTGCTGTTCGTCGCCACCAAGGGCTACT
>DATEMP010000423.1:0-2356 GCA_035275545.1 Candidatus Eiseniibacteriota bacterium
CCTGGCGTGCCCCGGTGCCCGAGGTGCTGGCGCGGCTCCAGGAGGGATCCCACGCCGCCTATCTGGTGGGCGGCACGGTGCGCGACGTGCTGCTGGGACGTGAAGGCGGCGGACCGTCTCCGGACGTGGCCACCGATCTCACGCCCGAGCAGGTCATGGAGCGCTTCCCGCACGTGGTTCCGACCGGGATCGCGCACGGCACGGTGACGATCGTCGAGTCGGGATGCGCGATCGAGTGCACCACCTTCCGCCGCGAGGGGCCCTACGGCGACGCGCGGCACCCCGACCACGTCGCGTTCACCCGCGAACCCGAGGAGGACCTCGCGCGCCGCGACCTCACCGTGAACGCCCTGGCGTGGGACCCGGTCGCGGGCGAGCTGCTCGATCCGTTCGGCGGCGCGCTCGACCTGGAGCGGAAGCGGCTGCGGGCGGTGGGCGACCCGATGACGCGTTTCCGCGAGGATGCGCTGCGCCCGCTGCGTGTCGCCCGCTTCACCGCCACCCTCGAGATGGATCCCGACGAGCCGCTGCGGGCGGCGCTCGCCTCGCTTGCCGACCCCGCGAGCGGGTTCACGGTGGCGGCGGTGGCGGTGGAGCGGGTGCGCGACGAGCTCGAGCGGATGCTCGGCGCCCCCGCGCCCTCCCGGGGCTTCGAGGTGCTGCGCGAGGCCCGGCTGCTCGAGGTCTGGCTCCCCGAGCTGGCGCGCTGCCGCGGCGTGCCGCAGAACCGCTTCCACGCCTACGACGTGTACTACCACAGCCTCTACACCTGCGACGCCGCGCCCGCCGCCAAGCCGGTGGTGCGCTGGGCGGCGCTGCTCCACGACATCGGCAAGCCCGACACGCGCGCCGAGCGCGACGGGCAGGGGACGTTCTACAACCACCAGTTCGTGGGCGCGGAGATGGCGGACCGGCTGCTCGAGCGCCTGCGCGTGCCGGGCGAGCGGCGCACGCGCATCGTGCACCTGGTGGCCGAGCACATGTTCGATTACCGCCCGGGATGGAGCGACGCGGCGCTGCGCCGCTGGCTGCGGCGCGTGGGCGTGGATGACGTCGCGGACCTGTTCGACCTGCGGATCGCCGACATGCTCGGCAACGGACTCAAGCAGGGCTTCCCCTCGTACCTGGACGAGATGCGTGCGCGCATCGAGCGGCTGCTGCGCGAGTCGTCGGCGCTCGGGGTCTCGGACCTCGCGGTGAGCGGCGAGGACGTCATGCGCACGCTCGGCATCCCGCCGGGGCGTCCGGTGGGCGAGGCGCTCGAGGCGCTGCTCGAGGAAGTGCTCGACGATCCCTCGCGGAACACGCGCGAGCACCTGCTCGCGCGGCTCCGGGCGCGGCGCGACGAGGCCGCCCGCGCTTGACACTCTTCGCCGCACGCCCGTATTGTCCGGCCCGCAAAGGAGCTTGGGGCTTCACCTTCCCGCCCCGCGTGGATCCCTCATGCTGATGACCGCGGTGCAGAAGCCGGTGCGGCGCGAGCTGGAGCGGGTGCAAACCCATCTCCGGGAACTCTTTCACACCCCGATCCCGATCCTGAACCAGGTGGGGGGCCACGTTCTGGCCACCCGGGGCAAGAAGTTCCGTCCCACGCTGCTGCTGCTCACCGCGCGCCTGCGCGGCCACCTGGGACGCGACGCGGTGCTGTGCGCGACCGTGGTCGAGATGGTCCATGCCGCCGCCCTGATCCACGACGATTCGGTCGACAAGAGCGCGATCCGGCGCGGTCTGCCCACGGTCAACGGGCTGTGGACCGACGAGATGGCGATCATCATGGGCGACTACCTCTACGCCCAGGCGATGGCCACCCTGGTCACCAACAAGCTCGACACCCCGATGGGCATCCTCGCCCGCGTGGTGACCGAGATGTCGTGCGGTGAGGCGCTGGAGTTCCAGTACGCGCACGACCTCGACGTGACCGAAGACCAGTACGAGGAGCTGATCCGTGCCAAGACCGGGTCGCTCATCGGCGCGGCGACCGAGATCGGCGCGGGCCTGAACGGCGGGGCGAGCGACCACCGCCGCCGGCTGCGCTACCGGCGGTTCGGCGAGGCGGTGGGCCTCGCGTTCCAGATCGTCGACGACCTGTTCGACTACCTCGCCGATCCCGTGGTCACCGGCAAACCGGTGGGCTCGGACCTGGCGGGCGGCAAGGTGACGCTGCCGCTGATCGCCGCCCTGCGCCTGGCGGGGGATGCGGACCGCCGCCGCCTGCGCAAGCTCGCGCTCCAGAAGCGCTGGACCAAGGCCGACTGGGACCGGCTCAGGAGCCTGATCGAGTCGTGCGGCGGGTTCGAGTACGCGCGGGCCCGCGCGCTCACGCATGCCGATGCGGCGCGCAAGATGCTCGCCCGGG
>DATEMP010000424.1:0-7883 GCA_035275545.1 Candidatus Eiseniibacteriota bacterium
TCTTCGACCAGGACCTGAGCGTCGAGTTCCGCGCTGGCGGGCGCGGTCCCGGGCTCGACGCGGGCGAGGTGACGCTCGACGGCCGGCCGATGCGGCGCGAGGTGAACGCGAAGGGCGCGGTGAGCTACAAGCTCGGCCGCGACGAGCCCGAGGGCGGCCTGCGCGCGGGCGGCAACGCCTGGTCGTCGCTCGCGATCGGCGGCGGAGCCGCGGTGCCGGCTTCCAACATCCGGGTCAAGCTCGCGCCGTTCCCGCTCGTCACCCAGCCCACGCCCGGCTCCTCGGTGCTGCGCACGGAGGACCTGAACGTGATCATGCTGCCGCCGGTGCCGGACGTCTGGTACCGGGTGTCGCTCACTGGGCCCGGCGATCCGGTCACCGCCAGCGACCTGGGCGAGGGGCGCTGGGTGTTCCCGCGCGGCGCGCTCGAAGCGCTCGGGATCGGCCGGGCGCGGCTCCTGGTCGAGATCGAGGCCTCCTGCGGCGACTGCACCTCGGGAGGGCCGATGCGGGTCATCGTGTCGAGCCGCAGCGAGATGGAGATCGCCCTGACGTTGCTCTGACCGGCGCCGGAACCGCCCCCGCCGCCGGCGTCTTTTAGCGCTTGCGGCCCTCGGGGGGCGCGACTACCCTCGCGCGTTCCGTGAAAACCGCCCCGCCCTCGATTCACGGCCGGCTGGACGATGTCCGGGAGCGTATTGCCCGGGCCGCGGAACGCTCCGGGCGCGATCCGGGCTCGGTCCTGCTGGTGGCGGTCGTCAAGACCGTGCCGGTCGAGGCGATCCGGGAAGCGGTCGGTCTCGGCCTCACCGAGCTGGGTGAGAGCCGGGTGCAGGAGTCCGAGGGCCACGTCACGGCACTGGGCCGCACCGCCGCGCGGTGGCACATGATCGGGCACCTGCAGCGCAACAAGGCCGGGCGCGCGCTCGCGCTGTTCGATCGCGTGCACGGGGTGGACTCGGCGGAGCTCGCGCAGGCGCTGTCGCGCCGCGCGGTCGAAGCGGGGCGCTCCCTGCCGGTGCTGGTCGAGGTCAACGTGAGCCGCGAGGCCACCAAGTTCGGGGCCGCGCCGGAGCGGCTCCCGGAGCTGCTCGAGCAGGTGGCGGGTCTGCCGGGGCTCGTGCTGGACGGGCTCATGACGGTGGGCGCGCCGGTCGAAAGGGCAGAGGAGGCGCGCGCGGGGTTCGCCCGGCTGCGCACGCTGCGGGACGAGGGCGAGCGGCGGCTGGGAGAGAAGCTTCCCGAGCTGTCGATGGGGATGAGCGGGGATTACGAAGTGGCGGTCGAAGAAGGGGCCACGATGGTTCGCGTCGGATCGGCTCTGTTCGGCGACCGGTCGGGTCCACGGAGGGACTGACGAGTGTTCGTCCTGGGTAACTTGATGGATGCGCTGGCGGCCGTGATCAACGTGGTCCTCCAGCTGCTGTTGCTGGTCATCTTCGTCAATGCGTTGCTGAGCTGGGTCCGTCCCGATCCGAGCAATCCGATCGTGATGACGCTGGATCGCATCTCGGACCTGATCTGCAATCCCATCCGAAGACTGTTTCCAACCGTCATCTCGGGCATCGACCTGGCGCCCTTCATCGCCATGCTCGCGATCTGGCTGACGCAGATGTTCCTGGTGAATACATTGCGCGATCTGGCGCTGCGCATGGGGTGAGCGCGGCGCTCCGGGTGCGGGTCCAGCCCGGGGCGCGCTTGACGGGTCTGGTGGGATGGATGGCCGACGGGACGCTCAAGCTCAAGGTGAGCGCGGCGGCCGAGGATGGACGGGCGAACCGCGCGGTGGTGGAGCTGCTGGCGGCGGTGCTGGGCGTAAGGGAGCAGGCGGTGGCGGTCACCCGGGGCAACCGCTCGCGCAGCAAGACGATCGAGGTGCAGGGGCTGGACGAGCGAACGCTCGCGGCGCGCATCGATTCCGCGCTGGGCGCATCTGAGGCCGCGCAACGGAGCACGAGGAGGCAGGGTGGCGGGTGAGCTGAAGGCGAAGATCGAGGAGGCGGCGGCGCGGGTGCGCGCGCTCACCCCGGTGCGTCCGGAGGTGGGGATCATCCTCGGCACCGGGCTCGGCGATTTCGCCGAGGCGCTCAAGGTCACCACCGTGGTGCCGTACGCGGACATCCCGCACTTCCCGCGCTCGACGGTCGAGAGCCACGCCGGCGAGCTCCACCTGGGGACGCTCAGCGGCCGGCCGGTCGCGGTGATGAAGGGCCGCGTGCACTACTACGAGGGCTACCGGATGGAGCAGGTGGGCTTCCCGGTGCGCGT
Organism: Candidatus Eiseniibacteriota bacterium; assembly: GCA_035275545.1. Classification (GTDB taxonomy): domain Bacteria; phylum Eisenbacteria; class RBG-16-71-46; order RBG-16-71-46; family RBG-16-71-46; genus WS-11. The sequence continues at coordinate 2,269 of DATEMP010000424.1, forward strand.
GCTCAAGGCGCTGGGCTGCCACACCGTGATCATCACCAACGCGGTGGGCGGCATGAACCCCAAGATGCCCGCGGGCACCCTGGTGGTGACCACCGACCACATCAATCTCATGGGCGACAATCCGCTGATCGGACCGAACGACGACACGCTCGGCCCGCGCTTCCCGGACATGAGCGAGCCCTACTCGCGCGCGCTGATCCGGCTCGCCGAGCGCGCCGCCGAGGGCCTGCGCATCCCGCTCCAGCGCGCGGTGTTCGTCGGGGTCGCGGGCCCCAATCTCGAGACCGCGGCGGAGTACCGGTTCCTGCGCGGGATCGGCGCCGACGTGGTGGGCATGTCGCTGGTGCCCGAGGTGATCGTGGCGGTGCACGGCGGCCAGCGCGTGCTCTCGTTCAACGTGGTCACCGATACCTGTCAGCCGGACGATCTCAAGCCGGTGAGCATCCCCGAGATCCTCGCGGTCGCCGGAAAGATGTCGCCCACGCTCATCCGTCTCGTGACGGAGGTCGTGCGGCGCCTCGAAGAGGCAGTGGAAGAGCGGCTTTCGCCAGCCGAGAACCGTTAGGGAGGAATCATGGCCAACTCACGCAAGAGCACATCCAGCCGGCCGAAGGCCAAGAAGGCCACGCCCGTCAAGGCGGCGAAGAAGCCGGTGGCGAAGGCCAAGCCGACTGCCAAGCCCGTCGCTGCCAAGGCGGTCCCGCTGAAGCCGGCCGTCAAGGCGGCGCCGGTCAAGGGTGGCGCCAAGGTCAAGGCCAAGGTCAAGCTCCCGCGCCCGCCGGCGGTGGTGCATCCGATCGGCGTGCTGCCGCCCGAATCCATCTCGCGCCTGCCGGTGAAGCCGGCGCGCCCGCTGCCCATGCCGGCGCGCCCCGCGCCCAAGCCGGTCAAGCCGGCGGTCGCCGGGGACGGCGCCGAGCCGGTGACCGCGACCGACTATCCGGAGTTCGAGCAGCGCCTGCTCGAGGAGCGCGTGCGCGTGCTCAAGGAGATGGGCCACTACGAGAACACGGTGCTCAAGGTGAACCAGCGCGACAGCGCCGGCGACCTTTCGGGCTATTCGTTCCACATGGCCGACGTGGGCACCGACGCGATGGAGCGCGAGAAGGCGTTCCAGCTCGCCTCCGCCGAGGGACGCATCCTGCTCGAGATCAACGAGGGACTGCGCCGGATCGCGCGCGGCGAGTACGGCGTGTGCGAGTCGTGCGGCAACCCGATCCTGCGCGCGCGCCTCGAAGCCATGCCGACCGCGCGGCTGTGCCTGTCGTGCAAGGAGAAAGAGGAGCGGGCCGCCCGGGGCATGTCGTGAGGCGACCGGCACTCCCGGTCCTGTTCGCCATCGCGGGCGCGGTGCTCGCGTTCGACATGTGGACCAAGCAGTGGGCCACCCGGGTCCTGGCCGGCGGCCCGCCGCGCGAGGTGATCGGCGAGCTGGTGCGCTTCACCTACGTGCGCAACTCCGGCGTGGCGTTCGGGCTCGGGGCAGGGTTTCCGTTCCCGTACTACCTGTTCTCGATCGCCGCCGTGCTGGCGATCGTCTACCTGTTCCTGCGCCAGCGCGTGCCGAGCCCGGGGCGCCGCATCGCACTCGCCCTGATCCTGGGCGGCGCGCTCGGCAACCTCGTGGACCGCGTCACCACCGGGCTGGTGGTGGACTTCATCGAGATCGGATGGGGCCGCTGGCACTGGCCGGTGTTCAACGTCGCCGACTCCGCGGTGAGCATCGGCGTGGTCCTGTTCGCACTCACCTGGCCGCATCGCACCGCGTCGGAGACCGCGGCGCACGACGCTTCCGAGCCGCCTCCGACCGGAGATCCGTCCCATGATGAGGGTGCTGGACCTCTCGGTCCCGCCGCCCAGCACCGGGGAGCGGTTGGATCGCTTCCTGGCGGCGGTGCAGACCGACCTCTCGCGTAACCGGCTCCAGGGGCTGATCCGCGACGGGCGCGTGCACGTGAACGGCCGAGCCGCGCGCGCCTCGCTCCGCGTGCGCCACGGCGACCGCGTCACGGTCGAGATCCCGCCCCCCGAGCCCACCCGGCTCGCCCCCGAAGAGATCCCGCTCACGATCGTCCACGAGGATGCAGATCTATTGGTGATCGACAAGCCGGCGGGGCTGGTGGTCCACCCGGGCGCCGGGGTCCGGAGCGGCACGCTGGTGCACGCGCTCCTCCACCACGACCCCGGGATCGCGGCGGTGGGCGGCGCGGGCCGGCCCGGGATCGTCCACCGGCTCGACAAGGACACGTCGGGACTGCTGGTCGTGGCTCGCAGCTCCCGGGCCTACCGGGTGCTGGTCGAGGCGCTGCGCGCCCACGAGGTGAAGCGCACCTACAGCGCCCTGGTGTGGGGCTCGCCGCGCCAGTCGGGGGGCGTGATCGAGACCGCGCTCGGCCGCCATCCGGTGGACCGCAAGCGCATGGCGGTGCTCACCCGGGGGGGCAAGCCCGCCCGCACCCGCTGGCGCGTGGAGGAGCGCTTCGGGATCGCCACCCGGCTCGAAGTCCAGCTCGACACCGGTCGGACCCACCAGATCCGCGTCCACACCGCCCACCTGGGGCACCCGATCGTGGGCGACCCGGTGTACGGGGGGCGTGGGAAAAAGCTGTTGAGCCTGCCCGACGCGAAGCGTAGCCTCGCGGGCGAGTTGCTGAAGTCCTTGCCGCGGCAGGCGCTCCACGCCTCGGCTCTGGAGCTGACGCACCCGGTGACCGGGAGGCGGTTGGCCTTCGAATCGACGCTGCCCGAGGATTTCCAACGAGCACTCAGCCTGCTGCGCGACCAGCCGCTTCGCGCCGGATAAACCCCATGCCCGAATCGAAGTCTCAGTCCAAGACCGAAACGATCTCGATCCGCATCCCCAGCCGTCTCGAGCTGCTCGGGGTCCTCGACAAGGTCGCGGACTCGGTGTGCGAGCGCCTCGAGTTCGACGAGGACGCGCGCTCGCGCGTCACCATGTCGGTGATCGAGGCGGGGACCAACGCCATCCAGCACGGGCACAATCGCGACGCGAGCAAGCCGGTCGACATCGAGTTCAACGTCACTCCCGAGGCGCTCGAGATCGTGGTCCACGACTCGGGCAAGGGATTCGATCTCAAGAAGATCAACGGCAACGTGACGTCGCCGGACCACCTGCTCGACGTGCGCGGGCGCGGCATCTACATCATGCGCGAGTGCATGGACGAGGTGGACTTCGAGTTCTCGAGCACCGGTACCACGCTCCGGCTGGTGAAGAAGCGTCCCCCCGTGGCCGCGCCCGACTCCTGACCGCGGTGTCCATGCGGATTCTGGCGGTGGACTGGGGCGAGCGCCGCATCGGGCTCGCCGTGAGTGACCCCACCGGGATCATCGCGACCGCCCTGCCCACCCTGACCGTGAAGGGACGCGAGGACGCGCTCACGCGCGTCGCCGCGACCGCGGTCGCGCAGGAGGCGGAGCGGATCGTGGTCGGGCTGCCGCTGCGCATGTCGGGCGAGCGCGGTGAGGCGGCGTTCGCCGCCGAGGCGTTCGCCGAAGCGCTCGGCGCGCGCACCGGGCTCCGCTGCGTGACCTACGACGAGCGGCTCACCTCGGCGCTCAGCGAGCGCCGGCTCCACGAGCGCGGCGTGCGCACCGGCCACGCCAAGGCGAAAGTGGACGCGGGTGCCGCGGTGGCGCTGCTCGAGTCGTATCTCCAGCGCCTCGCCAACGCGGCCGATAACGGCTGAATGACCCGCCGACGCACGTTCCGGCCCAGCCGCTGGGCCCTGCTGTTGCTCATGGTGGCGGTGCTGGCCGTGGCCGCCGACATGTACCTGCCCGCGGGGCTGTTCCCGGCCCCCGAGCGGCGGGTGATCCTCATCCAGCGCGGCCAGACGCTGCGCCACGTGAGCGACGAGCTCAAGCGCGTCGGGCTGCTCTCGGGCACGCTCGGCTTCCAGGTGCTGGCGCGCGCCATGCGGCTCGACCGCAACATCAAGGCCGGCCAGTACTCGTTCCAGCTCGGCACCAGCGTGCCGGCGCTGCTGCGGGCACTCTCGCGCGGCATGAGCGGGCTCAACGTGGTGACCATCCCCGAGGGGCTCACCACCACCGAGGTGAGCCTGCTGCTCTCGAACCACCTGGGTGTGCCGGTCGCCGAGTTCGACTCGCTCTCGCGCGACCGCGCGTTCCTCGACTCGCTCGGGATCAAGGCGCCAACCATCGAGGGCTACCTGGCGCCCGACTCCTACGAGTTCCTGCCCGGCACTTCGCCGGACGTGGCGTTCCGCACCATGGCCAGGCGCACGCTCGACATCCTGCTCCGCTCGGCGGTCGGGCGTGACTCGCTGCCGCTCGGACTCTCGCTCCACCAGATCCTCACCCTCGCATCGATCGTCGAGGCCGAGGCGGTCTACGACAGCGAGCGCCCGCGGATCGCGAGCGTCTATCTCAACCGCCTGGCGATGGGCATGCGGCTCCAGGCCGACCCCACGGTCGGATACGCGCTCGGCACCGGACCGCGCACCCGGCTCCTGCTGCGCCACCTGCGCATCGACTCGCCGTTCAACACCTACCTGTTCGAGGGGCTGCCGCCCGGGCCGATCTGCAATCCCGGCAAGGAGAGCATCCAGGCGTGCATCGATCCGATGCCGAACGTGAGGGAGCTCTACTTCGTCGCCGACGGCTACGGGCACCACCTGTTCTCGCAGACCTACGAGCAGCACCTGGCGCGCATCAAGCAGGTGCGCTCGCGGCCCGATACCACCGCCCCCGCCACCACCGCGGCCGCGGCCGGGCCGGACAGCGGCAAGGCCGCCGCCCGCTCGGACACGGCGGTCAAGTCGGTCAAGCCCACCGTGGCCCGCGCCGGCGTCGTCCAGCCGGACTCGGCGCGCGCCCCCAAGCGCGCTCCCGCCCCGGCCAAGACCGTGGCCGGCAAGGGGAACTGACCCGGCTCCAGGTCCCGGAGCGGCATCGCGCCCGCTCCCCGCTGTGCTAACCTGCTCGACCCATGGGCGCTCACATCCCCATCATCACGATCGCCGAACCGCTCGCCCGGCCCCTGCCCGGGCTCGACTGGCGGCAGCGTCTGGAGCGGCTGGAATCGCTGATCGCCTCGCTCGGCTCGGTGGTGGTGGCCTACTCGGGCGGCGTCGATTCCAGCCTGGTCCTGCGGGTCGCGCACGCGGCGCTGGGAGAGAGGGCGCACGGCGTGATCGGCCGCTCCGACTCGTACGCCGCGCGCGAGCTGGCGCTGGCGCTCGAGCAGGCGGCTGCCTTCGGCGCCCGCATCGAGGTGGTGCCGACCGGCGAGCTCTCGGACCCGAGCTTCCGCGCCAACTCCACCGACCGCTGCTACCACTGCAAGAGCGAGCTCTACCGGAGGCTCGACCAGGTGGCGGAGCGAACCGGTGCCGCCGCGATCCTGGACGGCACGATCGTCGATGACCTGAGCGACTGGCGCCCGGGGCGCCGCGCGGCGGCCGAGCATCGGGTGCGCTCGCCGCTCGCCGAGCTGGGATTCGGCAAGGCGGACGTGCGCGCCGCCGCCGCCCACCTGGGGCTCGCGAGCCGCGACAAGCCCGCCTCGCCCTGCCTGGCGTCGCGGATCCCGTATGGGACCGAGATCACCCGCGACATCCTGGGCATGGTCG
>DATEMP010000425.1:0-19051 GCA_035275545.1 Candidatus Eiseniibacteriota bacterium
GACTATCGCGCGGCGTTCGCGCGCGCGCTGCTGCGCACCGGCAGCAAGGACGTGCCGGGCTCGTGGCAGGGCACCGGGCGCGACTGGGGCAACCTGTCGGCGGCCTATCCCACGCGCGTGATCGCCGAGAACGATCCGCGCCTGGGTGTGCTCGCGACCCGCGTGCGCGCGCGCGCCGGATCGAACGGGCTGGTGAGCCAGGGTCCGGCCGATTCGCTCCACACCTACCTGGGCGCGGATCTCGCGCAGTGGTCGCTGCTGGTGGGCCGGTCCGACGAAGCGCGCGCCTACCTGGGCGACCTGATCGCCCACAGCAGCTCGACCCTCGGCCAGGCGGAGGTGTTCAACCGGCACCAGGGCGAGTTCGGCGCCAACCTTCCGCCCCACGCGACCGCGGCGGCGACCATCGTGGACCTGGTGCGCAACATGATGGTGTGCGACGTGCGCGACACGCTCGAGATCGCGCTGGGCGGAGCGCCGTCGTGGTGGCGCGGTGCGCGATTCGAGCGCGCACCCACCCGCTTCGGCGTCATGGACGTGTCGCTCGAGAGCCCGGAAGTCGACCTGCGCCGCGCTCGCTGGGGCGCGCTCGACGTGCCGATCCGCGTGCGGGTCGCCGACGGCGAGCGCGTGGTCGAGGTGCTCACGGACCGGGCGCATGCTTCCGGTCAGTGGATCGAATGCCCGCCGGGTGCACGCGAGGTCACGTTCCGCGTGGTGATCGAGCAGGTGGTGGCGTCGCGATGAAGCGCTCCCGCTCCACCGCACCGGGATCCGCGGCAGGCGGGCCCGCACGCGGCCGCAGGATCACGCTCATCCTCGCCGGGCTCGCGATCGTGATCGCCGTGGTGCTGGCGATGCGCAATCGAACCCCGACCAGCCGGCTCGCCGCGCTCAAGCCGGGGGCGGATCAAGTGCTGCTCGACAGCCTGGAGGCCGCGGACGCGCGGCACGACTGGGTGCGGGGGCTGGTGGTCGCCGAGCGGCTGGCCCAGCTCCACCCGCTCGATCACGGCGTCCTGCTCGCGCGCGGCACGCTGTGGAGCAACTACGCGGTCGATCAGCGGCAGGGCCGCGTGCGGCCGCGCCCCGCGATGCGCACCAGCCTCGAGCGCATGGCGTGCATGCGGCGGGCGATCGGGCTCATCGACTCGTCGAGCATCTCCGCCAACACCGATCAGCGTTGGCTGGACTCGGGCACGCGGCTCGCGCGGCTCTACGAGGCGCTCGGCCTCCCCGGCGATGCGCTGGTGGCGTACGAGACCATCAAGCAGCGGCTGCCGAACGAGGTGGCGCCGGCGATGCGCGCCTACTGGATGCGTGCGCTCTTCTACGATCCCGTCCATCCCGACACCAGCGAATGGGATCGCTACCAGAAGCGCATCGGCCGCCGGTGAGCATCGGCCTTCCCGGCACGGGACCCGGCTTCGCGCGCGACGCGGCACCCGGCGCCCGCCCCGACGCCGCGCGCTGGCGGATCCTCGCGGTGCTCTCGCTCGCCGAGCTTCTGGGCATGTCGATGTGGTTCGCGGGCACCGCGGCCGGACCGCAGCTCGCCGAGCGCTGGCACCTCACACACGGCGAGGCCGGCTGGCTCACCACGATCGTCCAGCTCGGATTCGTCGCCGGCACCGCGGTCGCCGCGGTTCTCAACCTCGCCGACCTGGTCCCGGCGCGGCGTTACTTCGCGGTCGCGGCGGTGCTCGCCGCCGCGTCGAACGCCACGCTCCTCGCGGCGCCGAGCTTTGCGGTCGCGCTGGTGTGCCGCTTCCTGAGCGGATTCTTCCTCGCCGGCGTCTATCCTCCGGGCATGAAGATGGTCGCGACCTGGTTCCGGGAGAAGCGCGGTCTCGCGATCGGCACGCTGGTGGGAGCGCTAGGAATCGGAAAGGCCTCGCCCTACCTGGTACACGCCATCGGCCATGCGGGCGTCGAGCCTGTGATCGTGGTGGCGTCGGCGAACGCGGTGCTCGCGGCGCTGCTCGTCACGGTCGCATACCGCGACGGGCCATACGCGTTTGCGGGCCGGCCGTTCGCGTGGAGCCTGGTCGCCACCGTGATGCGCCACCGCGAGACGCGCCTCGCGATCTTCGGCTACCTCGGGCACATGTGGGAGCTGTACGCGATGTGGGCTTGGCTGCCCGCGTTCTTCGCCGCGAGCCTGGCGGCGCGCGCGGCGGCAACCGGCGTGCCGGCGGCGCAGTCCACCGACGACCTGCTCGCGTTCGGCGCGATCGCCGTGGGCTCGCTCGGCTGCCTGTGGGGAGGCTGGGCCTCGGCGCGCATCGGCTACGCGCGCGTGGTCACCATCTCGATGGCGCTCTCGGGGCTGTGCGCCCTGGGGATCGGCTTCGCGTTCCACGCGCCGCTGCCGCTGCTGGTCGCAATCGCGTGGATCTGGGGGTTCTTCGTGGTCGCGGACTCGGCGCAGTTCAGCGCCATGGTCACCGAGGCGGCGCCGGCGCACGCGGTGGGCACGGCGCTCACGCTCCAGACCTCGATGGGATTCCTGCTCACCATGGCGACCATCCAGCTCCTCCCGGTGCTGGTGGCGGCGGTGGGCTGGCCGTGGACGTTCCCGGTGCTGGCGCTGGGCCCGGTGTTCGGGATCGCCGCGATCGCTCGGCTGCCGCGCGCGCCGAAGCCGGCGTAGGCGCCACAACCCCCGTGCGGGAGCACGCGGCACGCGTGTATCATGAGCGCTCGCTTCCCAGGAGAACGACGCCCATGCCCTCGCACCGGAATCGCACGCTCGCCGTCTGGTTTGCGCTCTTCGCCCTCGCCATCGCCTCGGTCGCTGCCGCCGAGGACGAGCCTCTCGGGCTGCCGCCCGAAGTGCCCGACGATCCGCCCGGGATTCCTGCGCAGCCACTCGCCGACGCCAAGGCCGCCACGATCGTCTCGTTCGGCCGCTTCACCCACTACCAGGTCAATGTGAGCGCGGGGGGCGCCAACATTCCCGGCGACGCGGCGAACGAGCCCAGCATCGCCGTCCATCCATTCGACCACAACCTGATGGCGATCGGCTGGCGCCAGTTCGACACCGTCAGCTCCAACTTCCGGCAGGCGGGCTTCGGCTACACCACCAATGCCGGGCTCTCGTGGACCGCGGGCAAGATCAATCCCGGCGTGTTCCGCAGCGACCCGGTGCTGGCCGTCGACGCGGAGGGCGACTTCTTCTACAACAGCCTGATGGGCAACCTCACCAGCCAGGTGTTCCCGTCGACCAACGCCGGGCAGACCTGGGGCGCGTCGGTGTCGGCGTTCGGCGGCGACAAGCAGTGGATGACGGTCGACCGCACCGGCGGCGTGGGGAACAACTTCTTCTACCAGGCGTGGAGCACCGCCAGCAATCCGACCCCGCCCAACACCTTCAACCGGTCGATCAACGACGGCGCGAGCTGGCAGTCGCCGGTCTCCATTCCCAGCTCGCCGGTGTGGGGCACGCTCGATGTCGCATCGGACGGAACCCTCTACATCGTCGGAACCGAGGGCCCGGGAGGCGCCATCTACGTGTCGCGCTCGACCAACGCGAAGAACTCCGGCGTGACGCCCACGTTCACCACCACGACCGTCGACCTGGGCGGGACCATCCTCACCGGTGCCCCGAATCCCGCGGGGCTCCTGGGGCAGCTCTGGATCGGCGTCGACCGCTCGAACGGCCCGCGCGCGGGATGGGTCTACGTGCTCGCTTCGGTCGAGAGGCCGTTCGATCCCCTGGACGTGATGTTCATCCGCAGCACCGACGGCGGCCAGACCTGGAGCACTCCGGTGCGGGTCAACGGCGATCCCGGAACCAGCGCCTTCCAGTGGTTCGGGACCATGTCGGTCGCGCCCAACGGCCGGATCGACGCGGTGTGGAACGACACGCGCGGCAGCCTCAACAACAACGTGAGCGCCCTCTACTACTCGTTCTCGCTCGACGGTGGCGTGACCTGGTCGGCGAACGAGCAGGCGAGCCCCACCTGGTCGAGCAACGTGGGCTACCCGAACCAGAGCAAGATCGGCGACTACTATCACATGGTCTCGGACAACACCGGCGCCGACCTGGCGTGGGCGGCGACCTTCAACAACGAGCAGGACGTCTACTACGTGCGCCTGTCACCGCCCGGGGCGGTCGCCGTGGAGCCCGGGGTGGCGCCCGCCTTCCGGCTCCATGCCGGCCTGCCCAATCCGTTCACGGCGTTCACTGACATTCGGTTCGACGTGCCTCCCGGCGGCGCGCGCGTCGCGCTCCAGGTGTTCGACCTGACCGGCCACCGCGTGGCGACGCTGGTGGATGGATTCCGCGAGGGTGGTGCCCAGCAGGTGCGCTGGGCGGGGCGCGACGATTCGGGTCGCGACGTGGTTCCGGGCGTCTACCTCTATCGCTACGCGACCTCCGGCCACGCGGAGACCCGGAAGCTGATCCTGCTCCGCTGAGGCGGGTCGCTCACGCTTCGCGCAGCACCGCGAGGAACGCTTCGCCGTAGCGCTCGAGCTTGACCGGCCCGACGCCGGAGAGGTTGAGCAGCTCGGCGCCGGTCTTCGGCACCACCGCGGCCATCTGGCGCAGCACCGCGTCGCTGAACACGATGTACGCGGGCACCCCCTCCGAGTCGGCGATGCGCTTGCGCACCGCCCGCAGGCGCTCGAACAGCTCGGGATCGGCGGTGGCGCCGCCCAGGTCGCCGCTCAGCAACGCCCCGGCGCCACGCCCGACGCGCGCCGTCCCGCGCGCCGGAGCGGGACCCACCAGCGCTTCGATCCCGGTGCCGAGACACACGTCGCAGGAGGTGCCGCAGGGCGCGATGGTTTCGTCCAGGTAGCGAACGATCGCCTGGTGGCGGCAGCCGCCGCGATCGACCAGCCGGAACATCTCGACCGTCTTGTTCCGGGTCTCGGCCCGCACCGCGCCATCGTCGATGCCGTCCAGGAACGCGTCGTAGCCGATCACGTCCGCCCACGAGTACATGAGCACGCAGTCGCTCTCGAGCCCGTCGCGCCCGGCGCGGCCGATCTCCTGGTACCACGCCTCGATGCTCTTGGGCATGTCGCGGTGGATGACGAACCGCACGTTGCTCTTGTCGATGCCCATGCCGAAGGCGACGGTGGCGACCACCACGTCCAGCTCGTCGCGCGCGAACGCGTCCTGGGTGTTCGAGCGCTCCTCGTCGGGGAGCCCGGCGTGGTACGCGGCCGCGCGCACGCCGCGGGTGCGCAGCCACTCGGCGGTGCTCTCGACCGACTTGCGGCTCATGCAGTAGACGATGCCGCTCTCGCCCGGGTGGCGCCGCACGATGCCCAGGATGTCGTCGCGCGTCGTGCGGCCCGCACCCTTCTTCTGGGCGGTGATGCGCAGGTTGGGACGGAAGAAGGAGCCCTTGAACCCCTCCGGCTTGCGCATGCCGAGCTGGCGGATGATGTCGCCCACCACGCGGCGTGTGGCGGTCGCGGTCAGCGCCAGCACCGGGATGTCGCCAAGCTGCTGCTTGAGCCCCTCGAGCCGCCGGTACGCGGGTCGAAAGTCGTGCCCCCAGTGACTGATGCAGTGCGCCTCGTCGACCACCACCAGGCTCACGTGGCAGTCGGCGATGATCGAGCGGAGCGATCCCTCGAGACCCTCCGGCGCGACGTACACCAGCTCCAGCCCTCCCCGGCGGAGCTCGGCGAGATGCGCGCGCCGCTCCGCGAACTCGATGCTGGAGTTGATCACCGCCGCGCGGAATCCGAGGCGCGTGAGGGCGTCCACCTGGTCCTTCATGAGCGAGATGAGCGGCGAGACCACCAGTACCGCGCCGGGCAGGATGCGCGCCGGGATCTGGAAGGTGAGCGACTTCCCTGCACCGGTGGGCATCACCCCGATGCAGTCACGCCCGGCCAGGACGGCGTCGATGATGTGGCGTTGCCCGGGCCGGAACTCGCGGTAGCCGAAGACGCTCTCGAGCACCTGCTGGGGATCGGCGAGCCGGGAGGCCAGGGGAAGCGCGGGCTCGTACAAGGTCCCTCCGTGGACGGGAGCGGGTGGGCGGGGTGCGGATCGGGAGGAGCGAATCTAAGGCAGGAGCCGGCCGAGTGCACGTTCGGCTCGCGCGCCCGAAGTTGTCGCTGGAAAGCCGAGCGGCCCGGCGCGACACTCACGCTCCCACGCCCGGGCAGGTCCCGGGCGGCCCCGGAGAGATTTCATGATGCGCCCGATCGCCCTCGTCGCTGCCGCTGCCCTGGCGGGCCTGGGTCTCGACCCGCGCCCGTGCACCGCCGGCTGGGACGCGGACGGCGTCCCGCTGCACGCGGTCCCCAGCGGTATCGCGAGCATGCAGGTGGTCCCGGACGGCCAGGATGGAGCGCTCGCGCTCTGGAGCGACCCGCGGACCGGATGGCCCGCGCTGTTCACCCAGCGTGTCAGCTCCGCGGGCGAGATCGCCGCCGGATGGCCGGCCTCCGGTGTGCAGCTCGGAGAGCACGCGGGCGCCCAGTTCGACGCGGCGATCGTGGCGGCCGGCGATGGCGGCGCATTCGTCGCCTGGCAGGAGTACGCCGGTTGCCACCCGGCGTGCGACGTGATCCTGCCGCGCGTGCGGGTGCTGAGGCTCACGTCGGACGGACGTGCGGCGGACGGCTGGCCGGCGAGCGGACTCGAAGTCGCCCCTGACCCGACGCCCGAGATGGCTCAAGGTGGGCCCACGCTCCTCCTGGACGGCGCGGGCGGTGTGTTCGTCGCCTGGTCGCAGCACGCGGGCATCACCACGCACGAGCTCCGCGCCCAGCGCATCGATGGGAGCGGGACGCTTCTGTGGGCTGCCACGCCGGGTGGCGTGGTGGTGTCGGGTGGACCGGCGCGTGGGGCGCCGCCGGCGCTCGCGCCGGACGGGCTCGGCGGCCTGTACCTCGCCTGGCAGGATCGCAGGCTCTCGTTCTATGACGACGTGTTCGCCCAGCGCCTGGACGCGGCCGGAACCGCCTCGTGGAATCCGGACGGCGTCGCCATCTCGATCGCGGACCACGTGCAGTCGGACCTCCGGATGCTGCCCGATGGCGCGGGGGGCGCGTTGCTGTTCTGGGGAACCATCGACACGCGGGGATACAGCGGCGCATCCCTCGGCGGCCAGGTGCTCCACCGTGACGGCCCGGTCGCGGGCGATCGCCTCATGCTGGCGGACGGCGGTCCCTACCGATACGGCGTCGCCGCGGATGGTGCCGGCGGCGCGGCGCTGGTATGGGATGACTACGGTCAGGTCTACGCACTGCGCGTGAACGCGGCGCTCGCTCCCTCGCCCGGCTGGCCCGCCGGCGGGTTCCCGCTCTCCGGCGCGGGGAGCAACGGAGGACTCCCGGTCGTGGCCGCGGACGGTGCTCAGGGCATGACGCTCGCGTGGGCCGACGATCGCAGGATCCCGGGCGTGACGATGGCGTATGCCGTGCGCCTGAGGTGGGACCGAACCCCCTTGCCCGGCTGGCCCGTGGACGGGCTCCCGCTCGCTCCCCTGCCGTATCCGCAGACCGTGAAGGGGATCGCGGCGTCGACCGCCGGAGCGATCGTAGTGGTGCTGAACCAGCCTCCGGCGGACCTGTCGGGTGAGCCCGGTTTCGTCGACATCCTGGCCCAGCGCGTGGCGGCCCCGGCCGCGATCGTCACGCCCACCGTTTCGTCCGCGACGGTGGATGCCACGCCGGAGCGCGTGCGCCTCGAGTGGTCCACGACCGATGGTGCCGGCGTGGCCTTTCTGGTCTCCCGCCGCAGCGAAGCGGGCCCCTGGGTGGACCTTCGCTGGGCCACCGCGGACGCGGGCGGGCGCATCGTCTTCGAGGATCGCGCGGTCGAGGCGGGCGGGCGCTACGGTTACCGGCTCGGGTTCGTGCCGGGCAATGGTCCGGTACGGACCCTGGGCGAGACGTGGGTCACCATCCCGTCGCCGCTGGCGCTCCGGGGTGCCTCGCCCAATCCCGGGTCGAACGATCTCACGATCGTATTCGCCCTCCCCGACGCGGCGCCGGCCACGCTGGAGTTGTTCGATACCGGCGGTCGCCTGATCGAGTCGCGCGAGGTCGGCGCGCTCGGCGCCGGGACCCATGCGCTGCGGATAGTGGCCGGCAGACGCCTGCCTTCAGGGCTATATCACCTGCGCCTCAAGCGGCTCGACCGGGTGCTCACGGCGCGCGCGAGCGTCCTCCGGTAGGTCGGTGAGTGGCGGGCGTCCGGCAAGCGCCGCCGCGTCAACGTGACGTTTCTACATAGCAGCGTGTAGCGATGGGATGCGGTTGTCATCGCGCTGATATTCGTCTCCGCCGGCCCCGTCTAGCGAAGCCAGTGCCCTGAGCGCACATGCGTTTCGCCGCGGCTCCCAGCCGACGCCTCCACTCGCGATGTCCTCGTTCTTGCTTATGCAAGTGGAGTTTGCCGCCCCACAAAGGTTCAGCCAGGCCGAATCGAGGGAGAGTCTCCAATGGAAGGACGCTTCGCGCGGGTCGTCGCATGGTTGCTCGTGGCCGGACTGTTGGCGCCGATGCCGGGATCGGCGGACAGGATCAAGGAGTGGAACCCGACTATCATTCCCGCCCAATTCTCACCCGACATCACCAACGACTACTTCCTGCTGCCCGTGGGACGCATCCTGCGCTACGAGGGGCCTTCCAAGGACGGCACCGAGACGCTCGAGGTCCGGGTGACCTCGCAGACCAAGAACGTCATGGGCGTGACGACCCGGGTGGTGATCGAGACCCACCGGCTGAACGGCCAGGTGGTCGAGGTCTCGGAGAACTGGTTCGCCCAGCACCAGGACGGCACGGTGTGGTACTTCGGCGAGTTCAGCCAGGAGTACGTGAACGGCGTGCCGCAGAACAGCGCCGGCTCGTGGGAAGCGGGGGTCGCGGACGCGCTGCCCGGTATCGTCATGAAGGGCGACCCGCAGCCGGGCGACACCTACTACCAGGAGTTCGCCGAGGGCGTCGCGCAGGATCAGGCGCAGGTCATGAGCGTCACGGAGACCACCACCGTGCCATACGGCACGTTCTCCATGGTGGTGCGCACCAAGGATTGGACCGCGCTCGAGCCCGCCAGCCGCGAGAAGAAGTATTTCGCGCCGGGCGTGGGGCTGATCATCGACGACAACGTCCAGCTCGTTTCGATCACCGGCTGAGGATCACGGCCAGAGGCGCTTGAAGCCCCCGACGAGGCCCGACTCGTCGTCCCAGCGACGGATGTACCAGCGCGTGGAGTCCGGCCGGACTCCACGCGCCACGAGATCGGCCGGTATCACCGCCGAGTCGCCGCGGACCAGGGTGAAGGTGGTCGGCCCGGTGAACTCGTCCATGAAGCCGTCGCTCCGCTCGATCATGAAAACATATTGGGTGCGAATCGACGCGTGCCACCGCCGGCGCGTGTCCCAGGGCGTGGCGGGATCGGGATGGACGACGAAATTCCGGTCGAGCTGGAAATCGATCCTCGTCGTGTAGCGGAACAGCTTCATGGCCCAGTTCAGCTCGTCGTCGCGGGTCCATGGAGAATCGCGCCACTCGCTGCCCGCCGAGTCCAGGCTCGTGAACGTGAACAGGTAGTCCTCGGTGAAGAGCCGCTGGTAGTGGCTGATGGACCGGCGCTCGAGGGCCCATTCGAGCAACCGCAGCGTGTTGGCGGGCGAGTTGGGAATCGGCGGTGGCGGGGGAGGCTGGCTGGCCAGTCGATCGCGCAGCCGGAACGCCACGATGCCGTTGCCGTCACAGCCGGAGAGGCTGCCCGCCGCCAGCGCGGCAAGCGCCGCCACCACGAGGAGGGCGGCGAGGCTGCCGCGCGTGGAGAACCTCATCGCCTACGCCTCCGAAACCAGAGCTCTGTCGATGGACGTCACCGAGGACCTACCGCTCAAAGCCATCGCCAGTTCCAATTCCGACCGCAGCATCTCGAGCACGTCCCGCACGCCCTGCTCGCCGTCGACCGCCAGGCCCCACACGTACGGCCGGCCCACCAGCACCGCCTGCGCCCCGAGCGCCAGGGCGGTGAGCACGTGGACGCCGCGGCGGATGCCGCCGTCCATGAGCACCGGGATCGCGCCCCCGACCGCCTCCGTCACCCGCGGGAGCGCGGTGATGGTCGCCTCGCAGCCGTCGAGCTGCCGGCCGCCGTGGTTCGAGACGATGATCCCGTCGACCCCCGCCTGCACCGCGCGACGCGCGTCCTCGGGAGCGATCACGCCCTTGAGCAGCAGCGGCATGCGGGTGATCGACTTGAGCCAGGCGATCCGGTCCCAGTCGAGCGAGGGATCGAAGAGCTGCTCCACCTGCGACGCGAACGGCGAGTGCCCGTCGCGCGCGGCGCGCTGGGCGGCAAGGTGGTGGACGGCGGTGAAGTTCGCGGGCTCGACCCCGGGCGGCAGGTTGAACTCGTTCCGCGCGTCCCGCTCGCGTCGGCCGAGCCGCGGGGTGTCGACGGTGAGCAGCAGCGCCCGATAGCCCGCCGACTCCGCGCGCGCCACCATGTCGCGCGTGATCAGCGGATCCTTGTAGACGTAGAGCTGGAACCAGAGCGGGCCGGTGGTGGCGGCGGCCACGTCCTCGATCGACGTGCTCGCGACCGTGCTCACCGCCAGCACGGTTCCGGCCGCCGCGGCGGCGCGGGCGGTGGCGCGCTCGCCTTCGGGATGGGCGAGCTTGTGGAAGGCGGTGGGCGCGAGCAGGATCGGCATCGCGAGCCGCTCGCCGAACAGCGTGGTCGAGGTGTCCACCTTGGTCGCGTCCACGAGCACCCGTGGCCGCAGCACCCAGCGGTCGAAGGCCTGCACGTTCATGGCGAGCGTGCGCTCGTCGCCCGCACCGCCCGCGACGTAGTCGAACGCACCCTGGTCCATGCGCTCGCGCGCCAGCGCCTCGTACGCGGCGACGTTGACCGGCTTGCTGGCGGTTCTAGTCACGCTCCACCGGCAAGCCGCGGGCAATCCAGCCGCGATAGCCGCCATCCATCGAGACCACGCGTGTGTAGCCCATCTTCTGGAGGTTGTCGCACACCAACGCGCTCCGGAACCCGCCGCCGCAGTAGCAGACGATCGCCGTGTCCTTGTCGGGGATGGTCTTCTCGATGTCGCGCTCGATAACGCCCTTGCTCAGGTGGATCGCCCCGGGGAGGTGGCCTGCATCCCACTCGCGGTCCTCGCGGGTGTCGACCAGGATGAACTTCTCCCGGCGCGAGACCCGCTCGCGGTAGTCGTCGATGGTCCACTGCCGGACGCGCGCCTTGGCGTCGCGCACCAGCGCGAGGAATCCGGGCGAGTGGTCGTGCGCCACGGAGCTCAGCGGGCCGCTGGAGCGGCCGCGGGCGCCTGTGCCGCGGCGACACCGTTCGCGCCGTCGTCGTGGTACTCGCGCACCACGCGATAGAGCGCGTCACGCTGCACCGGCACCTTGCCCGCCTCGCGGATCATGTGGACCATCCCCTCCTCGGCCATCCCCACCGGGCTCCGCGCGAGTGCGGCGTGCGCGATCTTCTCCTGGCCGATCGTGCCGTCGAGATCGCTGGCGCCGAAGTTGATCGCCGCCGCGGCGGTGTCCTGGCCGAGCATGATCCAGTAGCTCTTGACGTGCGGGATGTTGTCGAGCACCAGCCGCGAGATGGCGATGGTCTTCAGATCCTCGATTGCCGAGGCCTGCCGGCGCACCAGCCCGGTGACGCCGGGCTGGAACGCGAGCGGGATGAACGCGAAGAAGCCGGGCGCCTTGTCCTCGAGCTCGCGCAGCAGGATCAGGTGCTGGACCCGCTCGGCGCGGGTCTCGATGTGCCCGTAGAGGAGCGTGGCGTTCGACGGGATCCCCATCTTGTGCGCGATCTCGTGGATCTCGAGCCAGCGCCTGGCGCCGATCTTCTGATGGAAGATCTCGCGCCGCACGCGCTCGCTGAACACCTCGGCTCCGCCGCCCGGCAGCGCGTCCAGCCCCGCCTCGCGCAGGCGCTCGAGCACCCACTCGGCGGGCTGGCGCGTGAGCCGGCAGAAGAAGTCGATCTCGACCGCGGTGTAGGCCTTGACCGAGAGCGTGGGCTTCTCGGCCTTCACCCAGCGAATGATGTCGAGGTAGTCCTCGAAGCGCCACTTGTTGTGGAGCCCGCCGACGATGTGGATCTCGGCGATCTCGGGGTCCACGTGGGCGCGGATCTGCGCCTCGGTCATCGTGTAGGCGCCGGCGGCGTTCGGTTTCTTGGCGTAGTCGCAGAACTTGCACGCCAGCACGCACACGTTGGTCGGGTTGAGCTGGCGGTTGACCGTGAAGTAGACGCGCTCGCCATGGCGGTCGCGCGCGCACGCGTCGGCGAGCCGTCCGAGCTCGAGCAGCGGGGCGTCGAAGAGCCGGACGCCGTCCTCCTGATCGAGCCGCTCCCCCGTCACCAGCTTGCGCTGGGCGGCGGCGACGCGCGGGTCGCGCAGGGTGAGCCGGGCGACGTGTTCCGTGGGCCTGGACATGGGCGACGCAGTATAGCCGAACCCCGGCAGGGGCCGGCCAGCCACACCGGCGCAAAGGACGGAGCCCGGCGCAACATCGCGCCGGGCCCCTAGCTTCCAGCCTCGCCCGGTGTATCTCGATATCGGCTGAAAGCCCCGGTCTACAGACTGAAGTAGTAGCTGACCTTGGCCATGAAGATGTTGTTGGGCTGCTGGTCGAACATCCGAGAGCACGCGTCGCCCAGCTCGAACTCACCGCTGTTCTCGAAGCCGTTCCGATCCTGCGTCCACACCAGGAACAGGGTCGACGCGGGCATGTACTCCCACCTGAGAATGGCATTGCCCCGGAGCGAGGTGACATTGAAGTCGGGATTGAACGCGCCATCCGGCGCGGCGCCGTTCAGGTCGATCTGGTCGGTTGCGCCGTTGTACTGCGGCACGCCGGAGCCGACCGGCTCCCACGTGTAGCTGCGCGCCCGGACCAGCTGCTTGTACGCGAAGTACTCGCCGCTCGAGACCAGCGGCTGCATGAACATCTGGAAGCTCACGTTCGGCGTGAACGCCCAGTTGAGTCTCAGATTCGCCGAGACCGTGGTCTGGTCGAGCTGCGAGAACACGTAGCGCCGCCCGAACGTCTCGGTGGCCCCCGCGTCCGCCACCGACCCCACCCACTGCGAGTCCTGGTGGTTCCTGTCCAGACCGGGGCCCACGCTCACCGACACGTTGGATGCCGGCTTCCACTCGACGCTCGGGTACACGTAGACGGCCCATCCGCCCGACTGCGACCGGGCGCCGCCGAAATCCACGCCGTACCAGACCTTCTTCCGGGCGTCGGTCTCGAACCAGAATCCTGCGTCCCAGCGCGGCTTGCTCCGGGTGAGCGGCCCGCCGCGCGTGAGCCGGTTGTTGATCGCCGCCGGGTTGAACGACGCGCGCGGCCAGATCGACCAGTAGTTCGAGAACTCGAAGCCGCCGCCGGTCCAGATGCCGGGGCTGATGAGGTTGCCGTCCCAGTCGGTGCTTCCCCACACCGCCACCTTGGCATCGGCGTAGCGACGGATGCCTTTGGGGTCGGTCCACTTGTAGCCGCCCACCACGTGCGCGTTGACGATGTCGGCGCGCGACATCGATCCGACATCGTTGACGTCCCAGTGCGGGTTGATGAAGCCCACCGCCGAATTGACGATCGTCGCACCCTTCTGCTTGTTGAGCGTGAACCGGCCGCCATACCCGGTCAGCGAGGTCGCGGTCGGGTCCACGCGCCAGCGCACGGCATCCGGGCGCTGCAGGTAGTGCTGCGAGTTACGCTGAAGGTTCAGGATGCGCGCCTGGGTGCCGCGCACGTCGGTCATGCTGCCCCAGCCGGTGAGGACCCACGCTTTGTTCTTATCGAGGAACGTCCAGCCGTCGAGCCCCGCCACCAGCGAGCTTCGGTTGAGCTGATCGCTCAGCAGCGGGCTGTCGAACTTGCGCGCGGCAAGCGTCGTGATGGTCCCGAGCCCCTGCCGCCCGCCGTTGAACTCGCGCGAGGCGCGCATCACCGTGTACGACGTGAGCGGCTCGATCTCGGCCTTGGACCGGGCGCCACCCTGCAGCACGGTCGCCCGTTCCTGCGCCGTGACCGCCTGCATCAGCCCGAGGTTCCAGTTGCCCGCGACCTTCCCGGTCACCTTGGCCGCGCCCAGGATGCTGGTGCCGAGCGGGCGGTCGACGAAGTCGGCGCTGTACTCGGATTGATCGACGCCCTGTGGCGCGCGCCCGATGCGGCGGCTGTAGAAATGGCTCGGGCCCGGCCAGTTGAACCCCCAGAAGCTGTTGGAGCCGCCCTCGCCGAAGTCGTAGTTGCTCGAGCCCTCGAAGAAGAACGGACGCTTCTCGGAGAAGAACGTCTCGACGTCGCTGAGGTTCACCACCGCCGGATCCACCTCGACCTGTCCGAAGTCGGGATTGATGGTGGCGTTGAGCGTGAGCTTGCTGCCGATCGACGTCTTGAGATCGACGCCCACGTCGGGAACCAGCTTCGAGCCGTCGTTGAAGGGATCCCCCGGCGAGTGCTGGAGGAACTCCCCGCGGGTGATGCCATACGGACGCAGCTCGATCGCCCGGTGCGGGGTGATCCCGTCGATCCCCACCAGGTCCGGAAAACGGGAGACGAAGCCGCTCTGGTTGCGCGGCGTGTAGGACACGTAGTTCCACTCGTTGCGACGGGCCAGGAAGCGGCGCACGTTGACGCCCCAGCGCCCGCGCTCGCTCTTGTTGAAGCGCAGCTGCGAATAAGGAATCCGCATTTCCGCGGTCCAGCCCAGCGAGTCGATCTGCGACCGGCCCTGCCACACGCCGTCCCACGATCCATCGGTCCAGTCGTCGTTGTAGCAGATCCCATCGCGGAGCGTTCCGGCCGCGCTGATCACGAAGAAGTAACCCGTGCGCTTGTCGTGGTAGGGGTCGAGGAAGAAGCACAGCTCGTCGGATGCCGAGTTGACGTCGCGACGCGCGAGCCGGGCGACGATCGAGTCGGGTGCGCTGTCGAACATGCGCACGCCCACGTAGACCGCATCGTCGTCGTAGGCGATACGCAACTCGGTCGGGAACGTGGGCGCGGCGCCCTGGTTGGGGTCGCTCTGGATGAACCTGGCGTCGGCGGCCGGTCCGCTCCAGGCCGCGTCGTTCAGGATCCCGTCGATGATGATCGCGGAGGTGGCGCGCGCGGCCTGGACGTTGGGCAGGACGACCACGGTGCTGTCGGCGAGCGCAGCGCCGGCCGTAGCGGCGCACAGAATTACGGCTAGGAGAAGCTTCATTGGGCACCCCGGGGCGAGGGTCGGGCGAATCAGCGAACGCCAGCTTGGACGGGAGGAAAGACGCTGGGGTTGGCGGCGGTGTTACGGGCCGGCGAAGTCCGGGAGCGGTTCTCGACCAGCGCAGCGATTCGAGGTGACGAGTGGCGGCCCCCTGGAGGGGGTCGAACCCGCCGAAACGGGTACGGGTTGAGGATCAGTGAACAGAAATGCAGGTCCGACCATGCCGTTGTGGGCATTCTGCTTTAGGATGATGGGTGCACCTTCGGCCGCTCCGCCCCACATCCTCGTGCCCAGGATAGGAGATCCCCCCTATGAAGCTCCTTGCCACCCTTGTGCTCTCCGCAGCCCTGGCCATTCCCGCGAGTGCCGCAATCGTCCACGACGAGGGCGTGAACGGCGACATCTCGACCAACGAGGCCGCACCCACGCCGATGGTGTTCGCGATCGGCGCCAACACCGTCATCGGCTCGGTCCGGAACGGCGGCACGCCGGCCGATCCCCGGGACTACCTCACGTTCACGATCCCGGCCGGGCAGATGCTGGCCCAATTGAATCTGGTGGCGTTCGCGCCCACCAACATCGCGTTCGCCTCGTTCAACTCCGGCAACACCAGCTTCATTCCGAGCTTCGCGACCGATCCGTTGTTCCTCGCCGGCATTCACGTGAACACGACGGAGATCGGGCTCGACCTCATGGAGCAATTCGTGTGCTGCGCCGTGACCTCGAACGCACTGCCCGGTCCGTTCCTCGGGCCCGGCACCTACACCTTCCTGATCCAGCAGACCAACAACATCACCACGACCTACACGCTGGACTTCGTGATGCAGGCCGCGGTGCCGACCGACGCATCGACCTGGGGCGCGCTCAAGCAGCTCTATCGTTGATATTTCCGAAAACCCGACGTTTCGGGATCAGAGGCTGAAGTAGTAGGTCAGCTTGGCGAGGAAGATGTTGTTCTGGTTGGCATTCACCAGGTCGCGGAAGTTGGGGCTGAAGTCGAAGTTCCCATTCGGATCAAAGTCGACCCGCTCCTGCGTCCAGACGAGGAACAGCGTGGATCCCGGCATGTACTCCCACCGGAACACCGCGTTCCCGCGCAGCGACTTGAAATTGAAGTCCTGCGGGTCGATCCCCAACGCCGCGATATCGACCGGATCGAACTCGTAGCTCCGTGGACGGCGCAGCGCATGGTAGCCGGCGTACTCCCCGGCCGAGATGAGCGGCTGGATGTAGGTCTGCAGGCTCATCGTGGGCGTGAACGCCCAGTTGAGGCGGATGTTCGCCGAGACCGTGGTCTGGTCGAGCTGGCCGAACACGTAGCGCTGGCCATACGTCTCGGTGGCCGTCGGGTCCGGAGCGGCCCCTACGAACTGCGTGAAATCGACGTTGCGCGAGTAGCCTGGCCCCAGATTGAGGACGACGTTCGACACCGGCTTCCACTCGAATCCCGGGTTGAGACTCCAGTTGTACGATTTGCCTTCGGGAACGTTGTATCCATAGAACTCGAGGTAATAGAAACGCTTCGCCTTCCCGTCCGTGTCGATATAGAGGTACAGCTCGTATCCCGGCTTGTTGTACATGACCGGCCCGCCGCGCGTGGCGCGCGTGTTGACGGTCTGCGGGTTGTAGGCGGTGCTGTAGTTGAAGCTGTAGTTGTTGGAGAACTCCGTGAATCCCGAGAGCCAGAGGCCGTTCCACGTGTCGTTGCCCTGGAAGTCCCAGCTCCCGAACAGCGACACCAGAACTTCCTGGTACTTGCGGTGCTTCGTGGTCTCGGTCCACTTGTAGCCGCCGCCCAGGTGCCCGTTGATGACGTCTGAGCGGGTGTGGAAGCCCACGTCGGCGACGTCGAAGCTCGGGCTCATGAAGCCGAGCGCCGAGTTCATGATGACGTTCCCCTTCTGCTTGTTGAGCCAATAGCGGCTGCCGAATCCGGTCAGCGCCGTGGCGTTGGGATCGACCTCGATATGATCCGCGTCCGGCCGCTGGAAGTAGTGGCGCGAGCTGGTCTGGAGCGAGGTGATGCGCTGCTCCGTCCCGGTGACGTGTGAGAGCGCCGACCAGCCTGAGATGACCCACACCTTGTTCGAGTCCAGGAATGTCCAGCCGTCGAGCCCGGTCATGATCGAGCGGTTGTTGAGCTGGTTCTTGAGCCCCGCGTCCGCGTTCTCGAACGAGCGGGCGGCGACCGTCGTCATGAGCCCGAAGCCTTGCCTGCGGTCCTTGAACTCCTTGAGCCCGCGCGCGACGCCGTAGTAGGTGAGCGGCTCGATGCCCACCCTGGAGCGCAGCCCGCCGGTTTCGAGGGTGGCGACCTCGCGGTTGGCGAGCGCGTGGAGCGTGCCGAAGCTGACCGTCGGCCAGAGCTTCCCGGTCAGCTTCGCCGCCCCGAGGATGCTCGTGCCAATCGGCCGGTCCTCGTAGTCCGCGCTGTTCTCAGCCGAGTCGAAGCCCTGGGGCCCGCGTCCGATCCGCCGGCTGTAGAAGAACGTCGGCTCGGGCCAGTTGAAGCCCCAGTAGCTGTTGCTCCCCTGGTTGCCGAAGCCGAAGATCGACGAGCCCTCGACGAAGAACGGCCGCTTCTCCTGGAAGAACGACTCGACGTCGCTCAGGTTCACGACCGCCGGATCGACTTCCACCTGGCCGAAGTCCGGGTTCACGGTCGCGTTGAGCGTCATCTTGGTGCCCACGCCCATGCGCAGGTCGGCGCCGCCCCTGGCATCGAAACGCGAGCCATCATTGAAGGGATCGAGCGGCGCGTGCTGCAGGAACTCGCCCTTGGAGGTGACGTAGGGCCTCAACTCGATCGAACGCGGCGGGTTGATGTTCTCGATGCCGCGCAGCTCGGGCCAGCGGGAGACGAACCCGCTCTCCTTCTTGGGCTGGTAGACGTAGAAGATCTCCTCGCTGTTCCGCTGCACGACGCGGCGGAAGTTGACGCCCCACACGTGCTGCGCCGCACGATTGAATCGGAGCTGCGAGAACGGGATGCGCATCTCGACCGTATAGCCCTGGTTGTCGACCCTGGCCTTCGCCTCCCACACACCGTCCCAGGAGTTGTCCTCCGAGCCGTCGTTGGAGAGCGTGCCGTCGAACAGCGTGCCGGCGGAATTGACCAGGAAGTAGTAGCCGGTGCGCTTGTCGCGATACGGGTCGAGGTAGAACGAGAAGCGGTCGGACGGGACCGAGACGTCACGGCGAGAGAGCCGCACCATGAGCGACTCGGGATGGGCGTCGTAGCAGCGGGCGCCCAGGTAGATCGCGTCGTCGTCGTAGGCGACCCGCACCTCGGTCTTCTGGCTGGGCGCGGTGCCCTCGTTGGGATCGCGCTGCTTGAAGTCGGTGATGGCGTTCCCGTTCTGCCACACCGCTTCGGACAGCACGCCGTCCACGTCGACCCGCTCGGCAAGGCGCACGGCGATCACCGGCGGCACGGACTGCTGGGTGGGGGTCGCGGGGGCGACCGAAAGACTGTCGGCGTCCGCGAGGCTGGCGGCCACCGGCAACATCAGGAGAGCGAGGGCGATCGTTCTCATGGGGATGCCTTCCGGAGAAAGGGTCGTACCGCGGCCAACGCAGGCTTTGACCCGATGGAGTACGAAAACGTTGGAAGGAGTGTTCCCCACCCCCGGGGGTACCGCGAACCGCCGCCGCCCGGCGCAGCAAACCGCGCGACCGGGGCGGGTTTTCGGACCCCCGGCGCGGCGCCGCTCTCTGAGGGAGCGCCGCCCCCTACCGGCCCGGTGACGCCGCCGGCCGCGCCGGCACGGTCGCGTCGTTCCGGTAGACCACCCCGGCCTTCATCACGAACACCACCTTCTCGAGCGCGGTAACGTCCTCGAGCGGGTT
>DATEMP010000426.1:0-11131 GCA_035275545.1 Candidatus Eiseniibacteriota bacterium
GCGCCCACGGCACGGGTGCCGCTCGCGCTGGCGCTCGGACCGCTGAGCGCGGTGAGCGCGGCGATCGATCTCTCGGATGGCGTGGCCGGCGACCTCGCGCGCCTGTGCGAGGCGAGCGACGTCGGCGCTGAGCTGGATACAGCCGCGTGGGCCGCGGACGAGGCGATCGAGCGCGCAGCCGGGGCGCTGGCGGTGCCCGTGGATGCGCTGCGCTTCGGAGCGAGCGACGACTACGAGCTGCTGCTGGCCGTGGATCCGGCCGGGCGCGAGGCGTGCGCCGCGGCGGCGGCGAAACTGGGCGTCCCGCTCGCCTTCGTCGGGTGCTTCACCGCGGCCCCGGGGATGATCACGGTGCGCGATGCGAAGGGCGAAGCGCGCACGCTCCCCGCCGCCGGGTACGACCACTTCGCCGCTGGGTGAGCCCGGCTAGCGACGGTAGATGGTCTTGAGCCGGCCCCAGGTCTCGCTCTCGACCGGGGTGGTGCAGTCGCCGTTGCCGCCGAAGTTGGGGGTGGCGATCTCGGCCCAGCGGTTGACGCCGTGGTCCAGCGTCGCGTTGGCGCAGTACTCGATCGAGTGGCCTGCCGCCACGGTGGGGATGAACGTGCCCGCGCCCCAGATCCCGGCGTTGACCGCGGTGACTTCGACGCCCTGGCCGCCCGAGCCCCACTGGACGAAGTCCACGATCATGTTGGTGTTGGAGACCGCGTTCCCCGGCGCGATCGAGTGCGGCATGTAGAGCGCGACCGCGCCGCTCGCGTCCCCGAGGTTGCCGAAGCCCACGCTGTAGATGTTGGTGGCGTTGTTGGCGCCGGCGTTGTTGTGGATCGTGACCCGGCCGTTGGACGGGACCGGGAACGAGTTGAGCGCGATCTCGACCCCGATGCCGGTGCCGAGCGGGGCGATGCGGAAGCGTCCCAGGTCGCCGGCCGCGGCACCCAGGTTGGTGATCTCGATCAGGTCCGCTCCGCCCGCGATGTTGTACTGCACCTCGGTGATCCGGAAGTCGGCGACCGGCACCTTCGCCACCACGTTCGGATCGCTGACGATGATGCGGCCCGACATGTCGGGAATGTGGTTCACGCACACGTACGGGACGACCCCGAGCCGGTCGCTCTTCCAGCTGTAACGGGCGCTGATCTGGCCGAAGTGCGTGCCGCCCGCGTCGCTGTCGAACACGCTGCCGTCGTAGTTGGCGCCGGTCGAATCGCCCGGCAGGATCCAGTTGGTCACCGTGTGGCTGCCGCCGACCCATACCCACGCCACCTGGTCGCCGATGTTGACGTTGACCACGTAGGGCACGAACGCCGAGCCGCCCGAGCCGACGTTGACCTTCACCTGCCCGGCATGCGCGGGGACGGCCAGCGCCCCGAGCAGCATCAGCGTGAGGGCGGCCGCGCGCAGAAGATCAGTGCGACGTGCGGCGTCCACCGTGGGTCCCCGAGGACACGAACAGGTCGCCCGGCCGCGCCACCGGCTTCGCGTGGCGCGACTCGTGCTCGAGCAGCCAGCGCTTGCGGTTCACGCCGCCGCCGTAGCCGGTGAGGTTGCCGCCCGCGCCGATGACGCGGTGGCAGGGCACGATGATCGCGATCGGGTTGTCGTGGTTGGCGAGCCCCACCGCGCGCGCCGCCTTGGGCTGTTCGACCGCCTTGGCGATGTCGCCGTAACTGCGGGTTTCGCCGAACGGGATGCGCGAGAGCGCGCCCCACACCTTGAGCTGGAACTCCGAGCCCACCGGGTCGAGCGGCACCTCGAACTCGCGCAGCGTGCCCAGGAAGTACGACTCGAGCTGCTCGGTGATCGACTTGAGCTCGAGCAGCGAGGGCTCCCAGGTCGCGTCCGGAAGCGCGTCCGCGTGGGCGGCGATCATGCGCTTGAGGCTCTTGCGGTTCATGAATTCGAGATACCGCAGGCCCTTCGCGGTGCGCGCGAGGAACAACAGCCCGATCGGGGCGGGCGCCGACATCATGTGGTAGGCGAGGCGCACGGCGGCAGCATAGCCGAGCCGGAGAACCCGCGCCAGCCGTGGGGTCCCCGACCGTGTCTCAGGGCGCGAGGCGCGGCAGGAACCGGCCGCTGCGCGCGCGGTAGCTCGCGTAGGCCTCGCCGAAATGGCGCTCGAGCAGCGCCTCCTCGCGCTCGGCGCGGCGCCGGAGCAGCAGCAGCATGATGCCGACCAGCCCGAGCGCCGCCGGGCTGCCGCCGAACGCCATCGCCCCCCCGAGCGCCGCGAGCAGGGCCCCCAGGTATCCCGGATGCCGCACCCGGGCATACAGTCCGCGGGTCTCGAGCGCGTGCTCGCGCTGCACCGCCACCCGCGGCGAGAAGCGCGACCCGAGCTGCGCCATGGCGGCGATCCGGATCGCGAGCCCGGCCCCCGCGAGCGCCACCCCCGCCCAGCGCAGCGAAATCGGTAGCACGGCGGACCCGGTGGGCTCGAGCCAGGCGGCGAGCGGCGGGGTGAGGAGCGGAATGAGGAAGAGCAGCAGCAGCACGAACGGTCCGTCCTTCTCGACCGACACCGCGTCGTGGCCACGCACCGGGCGCAGCAGCGCCAGGGTGATGCCGCCGATCGCCCAGATCGCGAGCAGGGCGAGCGCCCGGGGATGGGCGAGGAGCGCTCCGGGGCTCCCGAGCGCCAGGGCGAGCAACGCCGCGTCCAGGGCGGTGACCAGGAGCGCCATGACCACGCTCACCGCCGGGGGCGGCCGGCGCGGCCCGACCGTGGTTTCGGACATGAGGCCGGGCAGGGTAGCACGCGCCCGCCATGGGCGGGGCGGCCAGCCCAACCTTCCTGCGGCCGGCGTCGTCTCAGTCGCCATGAACCTCCTCGGGTCGCTCCGCGCGGGACGCAGGCTGGGGTGCGCGGCGCTGCTCGCCCTGGTGTGCGGAACCGCGGGCGCCGCGGGCCCGCCCGCACGCGCCTCGCGGGTGGCGCTCGTGGCCCAGGCCGAGACGCTGTTCGCCGAAGGCCGCTTCGCTGCCGCCGACACCCTCTACGCGCAACTGCTGGCCCGAACACCGCGCGACACCCTGGCGCTCAAGCGGCGCGGTGCGGTGGCGCTCTTCCACAACCGCGTGGCCGACGCACGCCGCTGGTACGAGCAGGCGCTGGCGCGCGATCCCGCCAACCGCGGCTTCCGCCGGCAGCTCGCCGAGTGCCATCGCCGCGCGGACCGGTTCGCGGACGCAGCGAGGCTGGAGCGCGGTCTGGGGCGCGAGCAGCGGGCGCTCCAGCTCGAGAGCTTCGCCGGCCGCGTCCCGTACCGTGCCGACGCGCGCACCGCCGAGGTGGCGTTCGTGCAGACCGATCCGCTGCCGGTGATCCAGGTGAGCGTCAACGGCAGCGCCCCGGTGTTCTTCATCATCGACACCGGTGGCGCCGACCTCGTGCTCGACACCGAGTTCGCCGACTCGGTGAAGGCGCGGCGCTTCGGCGCCGACTCGGCCACGTTCGCGGCCGGCCAGCGCGGCCGGGTCGAGTTCGGAGCGGTGGACTCGGTGAGCCTGGGCGGGCTCACGGTGCGCGACGTACCAGTCGAGATCCTCAGCACCCGGAAGTTCTCGGGCGCCGCCGGGGGCCGCCGCGTCGACGGGATCATCGGCACCGTGTTCCTCTATCACTTCCTGCCGACGCTCGACTACCCGGCGGGCAAGCTGGTGCTGCGCCCGCGCGATGAGGCGTCCCGCCGCGACCTCGACCGCTCCGCGGCGGAGGACAGCGCCTGGGTGGTTCCGTTCTGGATGAGCGGCGACCACTACATGGTGGCGCGCGGCACGATCAACGGGAGCGAGCCGCTGCTCTGGTTCGTGGACACCGGGCTCGCGGGTGCCGGCTTCACGTGTCCCGCCTCGACCCTGGCGGACGCGGGGATCGATCTCGCGAAGATGCCGTCGTTCGAAGGCACCGGCGGCGCGGGCAAGGTCAAGGTGACGCCGTTCAGCGTCGACTCGCTCACCCTGGGGCCGGCGGCGCAGCGCGGCGTGACCGCGTTCTTCGGCCCGTTCCCGCCCACGCTCGAGCGCGGGATGGGGTATCGCATCGGCGGCATCATCTCGCACGGCTTCCTGCGCCGTTACCGGATGACGATGGACTTCGACGGCATGCGCTACCTGATGCGCTGACCGTCCGCCGCTACTTGATGATTGCGACCTTCATGACCCGGGCCTGGCGTGCCTGGGCGAGCCGGATGAAGTAGACGCCGACCGGAAGCGCCTCGCGCAGCTCGACGCTGTGATTCCCGCCGCCGAACGAGGCGAGGTCCCGCGTGGTGACCCGGCGTCCCGCCAGGTCGATGAGATCGAGGGTCGCGGGCGGCCCGTCGGCGAGGCTCAGGTCCACGCGCATGGTGCCGCGCGAGGGATTGGGGAACACGCCGCGCAACAGGGGCCCCGAGCGCGGCGGATCGCCGACCCCGGTGACCTGCGCGGTGGCCTCGATGTGGAGCAGCGCGGCCCCGGACGGCTTGCCTTCCCACGAGCGCGCGGTGCGGTGGCCGCTGCCGGAGATGATGAACGCCATTGCGTTGCCACCCGCCCATCCCGGGCGGTTCACGATCTCCTGGACCAGCGCCGAGAGGTCGGGCGTGCGCTCGTCGGACGTCTGGGCGCCCACCCGGAGCCAGGGCAACGGGGTCCAGGTCACCTCGGATACCGTCCGCGCCCGCGACGAAACGTTGAAGGGATCGAACGTGAAGGTGGGAGGATTGTCGGCGGCCTGGGCCTGGACGAACAGCGTGGTGGGATCGGTCTGGACCTCGTCCGCCTCGAACTGGATCCACGCGCGGGTGATCACCGATCCCGGCGGAATGTTGATCTCGGTGAAGCGCAGGCCGACCTTCTGCACCGTGGGGCCGATCACCAGCTCTAGGTCGTTGGTGTTGGGCGAGATGATGCCGCTCGCCTGTTCCTCCTGGTCGTCGCTCGCGGCGTCGATGCGCCGTTCGACGGTGAGCGCGCCCGGAGGCGGTCCCGGCTGCACGGTGATGTGCACCGAGTCGATGCCGTCCAGCGCCCCGTCGCACGCGGTGAGCCGCAGCACGTAGTCCCCCGCGACCGCGAACGTGCCCCAGGTATCCACCGCGTGGCAGTCCTGGAAGGTGACTGAGTCGGGGCCGCTGACCATCGTCCAGGTGACGTCGAGCGTGACCGGGTTGGGCAGCCAGTCATCGAAGACCGTGGCATCCAGGAGCGTGGCCACGTTGAGCGCCACGGTGCGGTCGGCGCCGGCGTCCACGACCGGGGGGGTGTTCCCGGTCGGAAAGACGCCGCCGCGCTCGAACGCACCGATATCCGGAGCGCTTCCCACGTAGGCCGAGGGCGGAAGGTCGAGCACCGTCTCGCCCTGCCACTGGTAGAACGCAGTGCCCGCGTCGATCGCCGGTGAGTCCTCGTCGAGCGCGCCGCCGGGCCCGATGTCGGGGTTGTTGTAGAGGAGATTCGGCCAGTCGAGGTTGCTGTCCTCGTAGTTCGTTTCGTTGTCCCAGAACAGGTCGTAGGCGTTGATCGAGTTGCCGCCCACGCGGCGCAGCGCGCTCTGCTGGGTGTCCACGAACAGGTTGTTCAGCCCGATCACGTTGGCGCCGCCCACGAATCCGTAGCGCGTTCCATGGAACGTGTTGTTGATGAGGTAGACGCGCTCGGGGATGGGGGCGCCGCTGAAGTTCTCGCTGGTGATCCCTTCCAGGCACCCGATCGAGGCGTCGCCGTTGCCGCGGAAATAGTTGTGCTCGATCCGCACCACCCGGCTCGAGGTGTCGGGATAGTCGATGAGCTGCAGCCCGTCGCCGTGGTTCTCGATCATCAGGTTGCCGGCGAACTCACAGAGCAGGGGCGGGCCGGTGTACGGATAGAGACGGAACTCCACGCCGTCCTGGTGGTTCTGATACATGAGGTTGCCGATCACCTGCACGGTGGTCCGGCCGTTGATGTCGACCCCGTCGTCGGTGTTCCAGGCGAACAGGCTGTTGCGGATCAGGCCGCCGGAGCCGGACTGGTAGTCGATGCCGTCGGCGTTCCGGATGATGCGGCAGAACGCGATGTCGACCACCGAGTGCGAGCGCACACCGTCCTCGCCGTGCTGGAGCGTGAGCCCAACCACCCGGCTGCCGTCCGCGTCCTTGAACTCGAGGACCGCGTTGCCCGCACAGCCGATCGTGCAGGGCGCGCCCACCACGCTGTCGATCACCGTCTGGGAGACGTAGCTCGTGTCCCCGGTCAGGATGAACCACGAGGCGAGCGTGAGGACCTTGCTCTTGATGTAGACGCCGCCCGGGTGCACCCCGGGCGCGATCAGGATGGTGTCGCCGGTCGCCGCGGTGTCGACCGCGGCCCGCACCGTGGGCCACTGGCCCGGGACCGCGAGGGTCGCGGACCACGCGGCGCCGGGGCCGAAAGCGGCCGCCAGCACCAATCCGAAGACCCCGCACCAGGAAGCGAACACAGGGGCAGGGGGAAGCGCGACCCGGAAGCGGCCAGCGGATGCGGAGGCAGGGGTGCGAAGGATGTCAGTGGCAGCGCCATCTCGGGGTGAAGACCCGATCCAGCACTTCATATGTGGACGAAGTATGAATGACGCGCGCTGACGCTCCAACGAATCGCGTACCGACGCGTGCGCGACGCCCCGAAACGGATGCAGCCCGCATGATTCGGGCTACGAGCGGGGGTTGGTCGCGGCGATTTGCACGCCGGACGGAGGCACTGGCACGCGGGAGGCGCCCGCGCGCCGCTTCAGCAGGGCGCGGCGGCCGTCAGTCGGTGGTCTCGACCACCAGGGAGCAGTTCTCCCAGTCGATCGTGACGCGCTGGCCCTTGAAGAAGTCGTGGGAGACGATCGCGTCGCGGCGCACGCCGTGGCGCCACAGCTCCGCGGGATCGAGCGCTCCCGACCAGCCGTCGACCTTGTCGCGCACCAGCGGCCCGACCGAGACGTTGGGCACGCTGACCGCGGCCCACTGGGCGCCCTGGAGCACGCTGCCCGCGCCCTTGATGACGCGCGAGATCCGCCCGGGCTTGATCCCGACCTCGGAGAGCACGTCGGGCGGTGCGGCGACGCCGCAGCCGGGCAGCCCGGTGGCGACCAGCATCCCCATGCGCCGGCCGCCGTTGAGCGAGCCGTAGACCATGAGCTCCGACTCGCCCCAGATCTCGAACGGCAGGCGCTGGGCGCCCGCGGGCGCGGCATACGCCTGGCCCGGGCGACGCAGCACCAGGGCCTGGTGCCGGTAGTCGATCGTGGGCGTGAACCGGCGCAGCAGCCCGAGGCCGATGACGCCCGCGACCGGCTCGGCGCGCGGGTTCACCTGCAGCATCCACCGGCGCAGCCCCACCAGCCCGGCGGGCACGTCCTCGATGCGGAGCCCGCCCAGCTCGAGGCGCTGGACCAGCGCGTGCTGCGCCGAGACCCGGGAGCCGTCCCAGAACACCAGCGACTTGGAGGGGAGCGTGCGCACGCCGGCGGTGCGCGCGTACTGCGGATCGATGATCAGGTCCTGGGCGCCGGTGTCGAGTGCCATGAGCACCGATTGGCCGTTCAGCTTCACCCGCATGAGCGGGACCGGATAGCCCTTGTTCCAGGGCACCCGCGTCTCCGCGGGCGCGTCGGCGGCCACCCGGTAGGGGGGATGCTCGGCGAGCAGCTCGAGCATCGGCACGCGCGCCTCGTCGTTCACCTGCGACGCGATCAGCGCCGCGGCGGCATAGCGGCCCCGTCTCAGCCGCGCGGCGTAGAGGTCGGTGAGCGCCCCGGCGTCGGCGGACCGGGCGGTGGCGAGGGCGAGCAGGCTCTCGGCCTCGGCGGCCCGGTCGGCGAACAGCGCCAGCTTGCCGAACGCCGCGAGCGCTCCGGCGTCCGCCGCATCGGCGGCGAGCGATCGCGTGAACACCGTGCGCGCCTCGTCGAAGCGCGCGAGCCGCAGCAGCGCCCAGCCGAGCGTGTCGAGGCGGGCGGGGTTGTCGGCGTGGTCCACCGTGTCCCGCATCGCCTGGCGCAGCAGGAGCTGGGCGTCGCGGTAGGACGCGTCGGGCTGAAGCCACTCGGCGAGCGCCGCCGAGGCCCCGACGGTGAACGCCGCGAGCGCCATCACCGCCAGGGCGGCGCGCAGGCGGCGCGTCATTTCCCCTCGCCCAGGAAGCGGCGGGTGGTGCGCAGCAGCACCTCGGCGCCGATCGCGAGGCACGCCTCGTCGACATCGAAGCGCGGGTGGTGGTGCCCGTGCACCAGGCCGCGCGCGGTGTTGCGCGAGCCGATCGCGATGAAGCACCCCGGCACCTGGCGCAGGAACGCCGAGTAGTCCTCGCCGCCCATGGTGCGGATGTCCTCGCGCACGTTCTCCCTGCCCACGATCTCGGCAGCGGCCTCGCGTGCCAGCGCGGCCATCGCCGGGTCGTTCACGGTCGGCGAGTTGAAGCGCGTGAAGTCGATCTCGGCCGAGCAGTGGAATGCTTCGGCGACCCCGCGCACGATCCGCTCGAAGTGCCCGGGCAGCGCCTCCCAGAGCGCGCGGTCGAACACCCGCACCGTGCCGTTCATCCACGCGGTCTCGGGGATGATGTTGAACGCGGTGCCGGCCTTGACCTGGGTGACGCTCACCACCACCTCGGCGAACGGGGAGGCGTTGCGGCTGGCGATGGTCTGGAGCGCGCTGATCATGTGCGCCAGGCACACCACCGGGTCGATGCCCAGCTGCGGCATGGCGGCGTGGGCGCCCTTGCCCTTCACGGTGACGGTGAACTCGTCGACCGAGGCCATGAACGGCCCCGGCGTCACCCCCACCTGGCCCAGGTCGAGGTCCTGCCAGACGTGCAGGCCGAAGGTCGCGTCGGGCTTCGGGTCGAGCGCCCCCTCCTTGATCATGCCCTCGGCGCCTCCGCCGCACTCCTCTGCGGGCTGGAAGCAGAGCCGCACCGCCCCGGTCAGCTCGCTCGCGTCGCGCACCAGCTCGTTCGCCACCCCGAGCAGGATCGAGGTGTGGCAGTCGTGCCCGCACGCGTGCATCTTGCCGGGCACCTCCGAGCGGTACGGCGTGTCGTTCTCCTCCTGGATCGGCAGCGCGTCCATGTCGGCGCGCAGCAGCACGGTCTTGCCGGGCTTGGCACCCCGCACCGTGGCGATCACGCCGGTCTTCGCCACGCCCGTGCGCGGCTCGAGCCCGAGCTTGCGCAGCCGCTCGGCGACCACGCCGGCGGTGCGCACCTCCTCGAACGCGGTCTCGGGATGCTGGTGGAGGTCACGGCGCACCGCGACCAGCTGCTTCACGGTGTCCTCGGCGAGGGTGCGGGCGAGCGTCTTCATGTCGGACCTCGTGAGCGTCGTGCGGGCCGGGGGAGCCGGCCCGTGACCGCCCGGCGTTGCGCCGGGCTCGGTTCGCAATGGCGATGCGTCGGGCGGATCGGGACGAACCCGATCCGCCCGGAGCGCAGGACTACCTCTTGGTCGTGTCGGGCGGAGCCGACGAGCTGGTGTCGCGCGGCGCGCCGCCTTCGTCACGCTTGAGCAGGCGGCGGCGTTCGACCTCGCGGCGCAGCACGTCCTTGTTGAGCACCACGAACTCGACGCGCCGGTTCTTCGCCCAGTTGAGGGCGCCGGTGTTCGGCACCAGCGGCCGGCCCTCCCCGTAGCCCTTGACCGTGAACTGCTCGGCCTTGAGGTTCGTGAACTTGGTGGTCAGGTAGGTGAGCACCGAGTTGGCGCGCGCCTCGCTCAGCTTCTGGTTGTGCTTGTCCGAGCCGCGGGCGTCGGTATGGCCGCCCACCTCGATGCGCAGCTCCGGCCACTTGCCCAGCACCTGGCCGACGATGTCGAGGGTCGGCAGCGACTCGGGCAGGATGTCGGCCTTGTTGGTCTCGAAGTTGATGTTCTGGAGCCGGATCATGCCGGTGTCGAGCAGCTCGGTCTCGCGCTCCACCAGCTCGATCGGGCAGCCGTCGCTGTCCACCTTGAGACCGGGCGTGGTGTCCGGGCAGCGGTCGAGCCCGTCGCACACGCCGTCGCCGTCGGTGTCGCTCGGACAGCCGCGCGCGTCCACCGTGCAGCCCTTGGGCGTGCCGGGGCACTGATCGAGGCCGTCGAGCACCTTGTCGTCATCCGCGTCGCTCGGGCAACCGGTGGCGTTCACCGTGGCGCCCTTGGGCGTGTCGGGGCAGGTGTCGACGCCGTCGCACACGCCGTCGCCGTCCGCGTCGCTCGGACAGCCCTTGGCGTCGACCGTGCAGCCCTTGGGCGTGTCCGGGCACTGATCGAGCCCGTCGAACACCTTGTCGCCGTCGCCGTCGAGCGGGCAGCCGTTCTCGTCCACGCGCGCGCCGCGCGGCGTGTCGGGACACTTGTCGCGCCGGTCGGGAACGCCGTCGCCGTCGGTATCGCGCGGCGTCGCCCCGAGCGCCAGGGTGAGGCCGCCGCCCACCACCAGGAAGTCGGCGCTGCTCTGGTAGGCGTACTTGGGCAGGTAGTGGATGTCGCGTGCTTCGAGCCTCAGGCCCACCGCGTCGCTGAGCCACAGCCGCACGCCGGCCGCCACATCGAGCGTGCCGAGGTTGATGTTGTCGCCGCCGGCCGGCTTGAGGCGCGCCACGCCGCCGCCCACCGAGAAGAACGGACCGCCCCCGCGCCGCTGGAGCGGCGTGAACATCAGGTTGCCCGAGAGATGCGTGAAGGTGACGTCGATGCCGCCCGGGATGTCCTCGGCGGCGGGCGTCACGCCCCCCGCGGCCTCGATGCCGCCCCACGAGGTCATCTGCCAGCCGAGGCGGGCCCCCATGTAAACGCCGTCACGCAGCGTCGACCCGGTGGGCCGCAGCTGGGAGTCGAAGATCGTGAAGCCGCCGTAGGGGGTGATCTGCAGATGCGAGCCCTGCGGCTCGGCCCCGGCCGGTGCGGCCAGCACGGCGGCAAGTACCAGGGCGATGATCGGGTCACGGGCGCGCACGAGACCTCCTCCAGTGAGATCGGTGCCCGTCGCGGGGGACGGGGCCAGCTCGTTCGGTGAACCCCAGATGCGCCGGGACATTAGCGGGCGCGCGAGTGGGGGGCAAGGCGGGCAGGGGGCCGGCAGGTGTCTCCCCTCGAGGCACGCCTGGGTCCTCGGGTCGCTCCGCCATCCTGGCTACGCTCGCCTGCGG
Source organism: Candidatus Eiseniibacteriota bacterium (assembly GCA_035275545.1). Lineage (GTDB taxonomy): Bacteria > Eisenbacteria > RBG-16-71-46 > RBG-16-71-46 > RBG-16-71-46 > WS-11. The sequence goes on from DATEMP010000426.1 coordinate 11,122, forward strand.
CGCCTCGAGG
>DATEMP010000427.1:0-6993 GCA_035275545.1 Candidatus Eiseniibacteriota bacterium
ATCAGCCCCTTGAGGCGCCCCTCGGCGTCCACCACCGGCAGCTTCTCGATCCGGTGCCGCGCCAGGATCGCGCGCGCCTGCTCGAGCGTCGTGCCCACCGGGGCGGTCACCAGCCGCTCGCGGGTCATGACGTCGGCCACGCGGCGGTCGAGGTCGTCCTCGAAGCGCAGGTCGCGGTTGGTGAGGATGCCGACCAGCCGGTCCCCCTCGGTGATCGGCACGCCGGAGATGTGGTAGCGCGACATGAGGTCGTGGGCTTCACGCAGCGAGGCGCCGGGCGGAAGCGTGAACGGATCCACGATCATGCCGCTCTCGGAGCGCTTGACCCGGTCCACCTGGGCCGCCTGCTCGGCGATCGAGAGGTTCTTGTGGATGACGCCGATGCCGCCCTCGCGCGCGAGCGCGATCGCCAGCTCCCACTCGGTCACGGTGTCCATCGCCGCGCTGACGATCGGGATGTTGAGGGGAATGTGGCGGGAGAAGCGGGTGCGGGTGTCGACCTCGCGCGGGTGCACCTCGGAGAGTCGGGGCACGAGCAGCACGTCGTCGAAGGTGAGCGCCTCGCGCCCCACCTTCTCGCTCCACGGCACCGGGGTCGACTGGGCACCCGCGCCCGGCTCGACCTTCTCGGCCCACATCACGCGATCCGGCACGAGGTTCGATTCCCTCCCACGGAAGGCCCGCGGCGCCGGGGCTCCGATTACCTCCGCGGCAGAGGCGGAGACGATGGCTGACGCTTGAGGCGGCTCATGTCGAAGTAGTAGTTCGCGCCGATCCGGAGCTCGGTGACGCCCAGGTTGCTGTTGTAGCCCAGCGGGTAGTCCTCCTCGTTGTGCGAGAACACCAGGTGGGTGGCCACCGTGGCCTCGACGCTGGTCGAGGGCAGCGCCTTGAGGAATCGCTCCACACCCAGCTCCGCGGTCACGCCGGCGTGGAGCTTGCGGTGCTTCACGAAACTCACCGGGTCGACGAGCACGAGGCGATGATTCTGGATCCACACCCGGTACACGCCGGGCCCCGCGCCCAGGTGATAGTGCCACTTCCCGGCGTGGAGGAGATACTGCGCCTGGAACGAGACCGGGATCAGCAGCACGAGGTTGCTGCGCTTCGAGGTCTCACCGGGAAAGTGCCCGTCGGGAACCGGCGCCGTGACCGACCCCGAGTAGCCGGACCAGGTGAATCCGGGGCTCACCTGCCAGCGCAGCCAGCGGTTGACGACGTACCGGTAGTGGCCGCTGAAGGCGAGGCGGGAGCTCGAGCCTTCCGAGTAATCCTGATCGGCCCAGAACTTGGATCCGCCGATCTGGCCGCCGATTGCGCCGCGACCCGGGCCCATCCCCTCGCCCGCCAGGCACGGCGACGCGAGAGCGAGCACCGCCAGCAACGCGATACCCGCCGAGCGAACGCGTGGAATCATGCGATCGAGACTCCCTCTTCCGCGATGGGAAGACAGTTGGAACGCCCGGTGCTGGCGACGGAGCGCGGCAGTATAGGAACGGGTTTCGGGGGTGTCAACGAAGCCGGCCCGTGTCCCGGCCGACGACGGCGCCGACGCTCCGGCGACGCCGTGGACACCGCCGGTGCCCGGGCGCCCCGACCAAGGCCGCTCCGGGCAGCGATCGGGCCCTTGGGCCGCGGTGGAACGGGTCTTGAATGGTGGTCCGTCCGCTTCCGGACCGGGATCCCGCGCATCCGCTCCGCTGTCCGCCTCACCCCCGAACCCACCCAGCACATTCGACTCACGGGGCCGGCCGCCAACCGGCCCCTGTCCCGGTCCCTTCTTAATGGGGCGGGCGCCGGGCGCCCGGTGCCCGAAGGCGCAGCACGGGGCCTGCGATCGCGACTTCGTTGACACCCGACGGGCCCAAGCTTAGACTGCCGCACTCCATTTTTCGCCGTTAACGCCGGGGACGGGCGGAGATGAATCCGCTCCGCTTGCCCGGCGGTTCACCGTCTGGGGGCTCGATGACCCGCAGCGACCAGTGGAAGCTGGCAGGCGTACTCCTCGCGACGGCGATCTCCATCTGGTATCTGCTTCCCACCTTCCGCTATTACTCGATGACGCCCGCGCAGCACGCGGCGTTGCCGCCCGCCGAGCTCGCCAAGCTCCGCAAGCAGTCCCTGCAGCTCGGGCTCGACCTCCAGGGCGGCATGCACCTGTCGCTCGAGGTGGACAAGTCGCGGCTGAGCCCCGAGGAAGCCAAGGACGCGGTCGATCGCGCCAAGGAAGTGCTGGATCGGCGCGTCGACGAGTTCGGGGTCGCCGAACCGCTGGTCCAGCGCGAGGGCGAGGACCGCATCGCGATCCAGCTCCCGGGCCTCACCGACCGGCAGCGGGCGATGGACCTGATCGGCAAGACCGCGCTGCTCGAGTTCAAGCTGGTGCGCACCCCCGAAGAGGCCCGCAACGTGTGGGCCCGGCTCGACGCCTACCTCGGCGCGCGGGGCGCCGCCACCGCGGCAGGGCTCGACACGGCGATGCATCGCGCGCCGCTCACCAGCCACTTCCTCGAGATCGACAATCCGGCGTTCGTCCGCACCGAGGACGTGGAGGTGGTCAAGCGCCTGCTCGCCACCTCGGGCATCGACTCGGTCATTCCCCCCGACTCCCAGATCATGTGGAGCGGCTCCGATCAGGGATCGCGCGGCGTCAGCGGGCGCGCACTCTACCTGGCGAAGCGCGAGCCCGAGATGACCGGCGGCTCGATCGCCACCGCGACCGCGCAGATCGGACTCGAGCAGGCCAATCCGAGTGCATGGGGCGTGAGCATGACGATGACGCCCAAGGGCCGCGCCGACTTCGCGCGGGTCACCGGCAACAACGTGGGCCGCTATCTCGCGATCGTGCTCGACGGCGAGGTGTCGTCGGCGCCCTCGATCCGCGAGCGGATCCCGAACGGCAACGCCTCGATCACCGGGAGCTTCAACGTCGACGCCGCCAAGGACCTGGCGATCGTGCTGCGCGCCGGCGCGCTGCCCGCGCCGGTGCGGGTGGTCGAGGAGCGCTCGGTGGGGCCGTCGCTGGGCGCGGACTCGATCCGCGAGGGCCTCACCGCGGGGCTGATCGGCACGCTCCTGGTGGTGGTGTTCATGGCGGTGTACTACCAGCTCTCGGGGCTGGTCGCGATCGCCGCGCTGATGCTCAACCTGTTCTACATCCTCGCCTGCCTGGCGGGCTTCCACGCCACGCTCACCCTGCCCGGGATCGCCGGGCTGGTGCTCTCGGTGGGCATGGCGGTGGACACGAACGTGCTGATCTTCGAGCGCATCCGCGAGGAGCTCCGCAACCAGCGCAGCGTCCGGCAGGCGGTCGAGCTGGGCTACGACCGCGCCTTCCGCACCATCCTGGACGCCCACCTCACCACCATCATCAGCTCGCTCTTCCTGTTCCAGTTCGGGACCGGCCCGATCAAGGGCTTCGCCGTGACGCTCATCATCGGCCTGGTGGCCAACATGTACACGGCGGTCCTGTTCACCCGCATGATCTTCGATTTCATCCTGAGCCGCCGGAAGCTGGAGCGGCTGAGCATCTGACGAGGGCGAGGCGTCGCGCATGCTTCAGTTCCTGACCCACACCGACATTCCGTTCATGAGGTTCCGCCGGTTCGCGTACCTGTTCTCCGGCGGGCTGGTGCTGGCGACCGCGATCTGGCTGGTCGTGCACGGCGGGCCGAAGTACGGCGTGGATTTCACGGGCGGCACGATGCTCCAGATCCGCACCAGCCGGGAGCTCCATCCCGACGAGGTGCGCGCGGCGCTCGAAGCCGGCGGCTTCCACGGGGTCGAGCTGCAGCAGATGACCGGCGAGAACCGCGACGAATACATGCTGCGCATGCAGGCGGAGTCCGCGCAGGACCTGTTCGCCTCGATCCAGAGCGCGATCACTGCCAAGCACCCCGACGTGAAGGTGGACCTGCGCCGCAACGAGCACGTGGGACCCAAGGTGGGCAACGAGCTGCGTCGCAAGGCGATCTGGGCGGTGCTCGGGAGCCTGGGCGGCATCCTCATCTACGTCGGCCTCCGCTATCAGTTCAAGTACGCGTTCGGCGCGGTGGTCGCCCTGTTCCACGACGTGTTCGTGACGCTCGGGGTGCTGTGCTTCACCGGGCGCGAGGTGTCGCTGACCGTGATCGCCGCGCTGCTCACGATCGCGGGCTTCTCGATCAACGACACGATCGTGGTGTTCGACCGCATCCGCGAGCGGTCCAAGGCGCTGCGCAAGGAAAAGCACACGCGCGTCATGGACATCGCGGTGAACGAGACGCTCTCGCGCACGATCATCACCTCGACCACCGTGTTCCTCACCGCGGTCGCGCTGTTCGTGTGGGGCGGCGACGTCCTGCGCGACTTCTCGCTGGCGATGCTGGTGGGGGTCGGCTTCGGCACCTACTCGTCGGTCTACGTGGCGAGCGCCCTGGCGCTCGACGTGTGGATCTGGCTCGACCGCCGCAAGGGCATCCAGGCGGAGTGACCCCCATGCGCCGGCACGGAATCCTGTCGCTCGCGTCCGCAGCGCTCCTCGCGCCCGCCCTGGTTCTTCTCGGCGCCCCCGGCTGCTCGAAGAAGCTGCCGAGCGAGCCGATCGGCACCACGCTGGTCGCCTACCCCGAGGGCGTGCGCGACTCGGCGGAGCGCACCCCCTCGGACCTGGTCGTGTGGCCGGACGTTCCGATCACGGTGTTCGAAGGATTCTCGCTCGCCGATCCTCTGCCCAACGTCTTCACCGCCTTCCGCACCCAGCCGGGCGCGATGGAGGGCGTGATCGCCGACTACCTGCAGGCGGGCAGCTACCAGTTGTTCCGCCAGGAGGAGGGCGGCGGGTTCCGGGTCTTCGCCGACTTCAACGTTTCGCCCGGCAAGCGCTGGCCGGATCGCACCTACTACGGAAGCCCGTCGGGCACCCAGGTGCTGCCGCCTGCACAGCTGTTCCAGCTGGCCGACCGCGCGCCGTCCCCGCTCGCGCTCAAGGGCTACGTGGGACGCGCGGTCATCGCCGGGCTCTCGAGCGCGGGCTCTTCGCTCACCAATCTGGGCGCCGCCCCCGACACGATCGCGATCCGGCCGATCGCCTACACGGGGCTGACCGGCATCCCGGGCAATACCGGCACCGGACCGGCGCCGCCCGATTCGCTGCTCGACCTCTCGTGGGAGGCCATCCCCGGGGCGGCGAGCTACTGGGTTCACATCTATCAGAAGCGTGGCGACATCCGAATCTCGGAGGAGGCGTTCAACATCGCCCAGCCCTCGCCGATCGCGCAGGGCAAGGTGCGCGACCTGTTCATCGGCCGTTTCCCGGCCACGACCACCGCCTACAAGCTCGGCAACCCGCCGCCGGCGGGGAGCCGCATCCTGGTCTACCGCGTGCTCATCGGCCTCCAGGAGGTGCTCATCCGGGTCTCGGCGGTGAACGCCCAGGGCCGCATGATCGCCACCACCGGGCTGCCGGCCAACTGGCCGACCACGCTCGGCGCCCTGGGTGGCGACCTCGATTCGTTCGCGGTCCGGATCGGAACGCTGGACAAGAAGCGCTACTTCCCGCTCGGCGCGGTACGGGTGACGCCGGGCCGGCCGATCCCGCCGCCCTAGCAGGTCGCTCGCCTTTCCCACCCGGCCGCCGAAGGATGACGTCGTGAACCACGGACTCCGCCGCGGCCGCCCGCTCTCCCCCCTGCTGCGCGCCGCGCTGGTCCTGACGCTCGCCGCGCCGGGAATCGCGCCGCCCGCGCTCGCTCAGAACGCCACCCCGGGGGCGCGCGAATTCGGTATCGCTCGTCTCAAGTACGGGGGCGGCGGCGACTGGTACGAGGACCGCACCTCGCTGGTCAACCTGCTCAAAGGGGTGCGCGAGCGCACCGCGATTCCCATCGCCGGCGACCGGGAAACGGTGGTCGAGCCGGGCGCGGCGGCGATCTTTCAGTACCCTTTCGTATTCGCCTGCGGCCATGGCAACGTGAAGCTCACGCCCACCGAGGTGGTCAACCTGCGGCGCTACCTGACCTCGGGCGGGTTTCTGTGGGTCGACGACGACTTCGGGATCGCGCCCTCGTTCCGGCGTGAGATGAAGAAGGTGTTTCCGGAGGCGACACTGGTCGAGCTGCCGTTTTCACATCCGATTTTTCACGGGCTTTACGAGTTCCCCGGTGGATTGCCGAAGATTCATGAGCACAGCGGAGGCCCGCCGCGGGCATTCGGGATTGTCCACGACGGACGGCTGGCGGTATTCTTTAGCTACGATTGTGACCTTGGGGACGGTCTGGAAGACGAAGACGTTCATCATGACCCGCCCGAGAAGCGCGAAGCGGCGTTACGCATGGCGATGAACATCGTGCATTACGCATTGACGCACTGACTCCGTCCTCCCCGGGCCGCCGAGCATGGACATGAAACCACGCGAGCCCGAGACGCCCCTTCAGCACGTTCTCTCCCGGCATCACCGTGCCGTGCGACGCGTGCTGGTCATGCGTCACGCGCTGCGCGGCGCCGCGATCGTGTGCGCGGTCGTGACGTTCGCGGTGCTGGTGGGCGTGGCGTTCCAGGCCGGTCCTGGATTCGCGTGGACGCGGCTGGTCCTCACCGCGGCGTGCGGCCTGGTGGCGATCGCCGCGGCGGTGCTCGGGTTCCGCCGCGCCGCGCCCGCGTTCGACGCGTGGCTCGAACACATCGAGAGCCGGTTCCCCGAGCTGCGCTCGTGGCTGCGCAACGCGCTCGATCTCGAGGCTTCGCCGCCGCCCGACACCTCGCCGGCGCTGGCGAAGGCGCTCGGCGCCGAGACCGCGACCCGGCTTGGCCATACGCCGATCGCCACGCTCACGCCCCGCGTCCAGGCGCGGCGTCCGTTGCTCGTGATCGGCGCGGCGCTGCTGGTGCTGGTGGCGCTCGCCCTCGGCCTGCCGGGACGGACCGGCCGCTCGTGGGCGACGCTCTGGAATCCCGAAGGCGCCGCTCCGCCGGTGCGGCTCGCGGTCGAGCCCGGCTCGGTCAAGCTCACGCCCG
>DATEMP010000428.1:0-9678 GCA_035275545.1 Candidatus Eiseniibacteriota bacterium
GTTCGACCGCGTGGTCGCGGTCGAGCCGGAGGACGCCATGCGCCGCCGGCTGTCGGGAGCCGAGGCGCTCGCAGGCGCGGCCGAGGCGATCCCGGTCGTCGACGGCTCGGCGGACGCAGTCTTCGCCGCCGAGGCCTTCCACAAGTTCGACGGCGAGCGGACGGTGCCCGAGATCGCGCGCGTCCTGCGGCCGGGCGGCACGCTCGTGGTGCTCGAGGCGGCGGCGCCGGCGCCGGGTCCGTTCGCGCCGTTCCATCGCTTCTACCTGCGCCGCATCGTCCCGCTCGCGGGGCGGCTCTCGCCGGACCCTTCGGCGTACGCGTACCTGAGCCGATCGATCTTCGAGTTCGGATCGGGCCCCGAGTTCGAGGCGGCGCTCGCCGCCGCCGGCTTCCTCACCACCGGGCGACGCCAGTTCATGCTGGGGGCGACGCGGCTGTGGATCGCGGAACGCGCCGGCCAGGAATCGGCCGCCGGCTCGACCGGCCCCGGGACCGGTCAGGATTTCGCTGCCGCGGCCCCGGGGCGAATGCAAAACGCCCGGGCACACGGGGCGAATGGGGTGAACCTCCCCAGAGGGGCGGACCGGCTGACGGGGGAGTGGCGCGCGTGGACGGGCGTCCAGCTCGCGCTCTCGGTCGCGCTCACCGCGGCGTTCGTCCAGGCGCTGCTGGTGCTCCTCAACTCGCGCGACGACTTGCCCTTGAACGGCTGGCAGCGCAACGGCGCATGGCTGCTCGTGGTGGGCGGGCTGCTGGTCTTCGGCCTCCGATCGGTGCAGCTGGTCCTGCGTTTCCTGGGAGCGCGGACGCGGCCGTAACCTCCCGAAACCGCTTGGCATAGGCATTGCCTTCTCAGGGTTCGGATCAGTCCGTTTCGACCCTGGAAGACCCGATGCTTTCGCGAGAGAAGATCCTCGAATCGCTGCTGGATCTCTCCGGCCGTGCGGCGGCGCGCTCGCGCCCCGAACTGCTGAGTACGGTCCTGCGTTCGGCGATGGCGCTCACCGAGAGCGAGGGAAGCGTCGCGGTGCTCTCGCCGGGGCGGAATCCCGAGCGGTTCACCCTGCGCTGGGGGATGGGCGAGCCCGAGGCGACCCTGCTGGCGCGCGCCGGCAGCGACGGCCGCCGCCCGATGCTCCACCACGGCAAGCCGGTGCTGATCACCGATGCCTCGGTCGCCGAGCGTGTCGGGCCCGACGACCGGTGTCCGGGCGTCGACGCGGGGCCGGCGGCGTTCGTGCCGCTTCGGCTGCGCGACCAGTCGCCCGGCTACCTGGCGGTGTTCCGCCGGCGCGGCGCGCCCACGTTCAGCGCCGAGGACGTGCGGCTGCTCACGCTGCTCGCGGCCTGGACCGCGATGGCGCTCGAGAACCTGCGCCTGGCGCAGAACGTCGAGAAGCTCGCGGTCACCGACGACCTCACCCAGGTCTACAACTACCGGTTTCTCAAGAGCGCCTTGCGGCGCGAGATCAAGCGGGCGGGCCGGTACCACCAGGACCTGGCCCTGATCATGATCGACGTCGACAATCTCAAGACCTACAACGACCGCCACGGCCACCTGCGCGGCAGCTTCCTGCTGCGCGAGATGGCGGGCCTGTTCAGCGCCCACGTGCGCTCGTGGGACCTGGTGGCCAAGTACGGCGGCGACGAGTTCACGGTCATCCTCCCGCAGACCGATCTCACCGGCGCCCGCACCGTGGCCGAGCGGCTGCGCACCGCGGTCGAGGAACACACCTTCCCGCTCGCCGCACCCGGCGAGATCACGGTGAGCATCGGGCTCGCGGCGTTCCCCGCCGACGGGCAGACCACCAGCGCGCTGATCGAAACCGCGGACCGTGCGCTCTACCTCGCCAAGCAGCGCGGGCGCAACCAGTCCGCCGACGCGGAGCGCCGCGCGGCGTAGGCGCCACGCGTTGCCGTGCGCCACACACGCTGATAGACTGCGTCCCCCCGGACGCTCGAATGGCGTCCGGGTTGCTGTTTTGAGCCTGAAGGCAGGAGACCAAGGCGTGACCGATAGCGTCGGCATTGCGGTGGTGGGCACCGGGGACTGGGGCGCGAACCTGGTCCGCAACTTCGCGGCGCTCCCCGGGGCGCGCCTGGTGGCGCTCTGCGACACCGACCCCGGCCGGCTCGCAAAGACCGCCGCGCGCCATCCGGGCGTCTACACCACCGGCCGCGTCGAGGACGTGGCGGCCCGCGACGACGTGCGCGCGGTGGTGGTGGCGGCGTCCGCGGTCCAGCACTACCCGATCGCCCGGCTGCTGCTCGAGGCGGGCAAGGACGTCTACGTCGAGAAGCCGCTCGCGCTCCAGGTGGACCACGCCGAGGAGCTGGTGCGCATCGCCCGCGAGCGCGACCGGATCCTGATGGTCGGCCACCTGCTGATCCACCATCCCGGCGTGCGCTACCTCAAGCAGATGGTCCAGGACGGCACGCTCGGCGAGGTGCTTTACATCTACTCCCAGCGTGTGAACCTGGGAAAAGTCAGGCGCGACGAGAACGCGCTGTGGAGTTTCGCGCCCCACGATCTCTCGGTCATCCTCCACCTGCTCGACATGGAGCCGGTCGACGTCGCGGCACGCGGCTCGGCATTCCTCCAGAGCACGGTCGAGGACGTCGTGTTCCTGCACCTGCGCTTCCCGGGCGGCAAGATGGCGCATGTCCACGTCTCGTGGCTCGACCCCCACAAGCTGCGCAAGATGACGGTGGTGGGGAGCCAGAAGATGGTGGTGTTCGACGACATGGAGGCGAGCGAGAAGATCCGCGTCTTCGACAAGGGCGTCGACCGCGCCGGCCAGGTGGTCTCCTACGGCGACGCGCTCTCGGTCCGGAGCGGCGACATCCTGATTCCAAAGATCTCGCTCCAGGAGCCGCTCCGCATCGAGTGCCAGCACTTCGTCGACTGCGTGCGCGAGCGCAAGGCGCCGCTCACCGACGGCGCCGACGGCCTGCGGGTGGTGCGGGTGCTCGCCGCCGCCCAGCAGTCGCTGACGGCGGGCGGAACCCCGGTGGCGGTGGCGCCGCAGCCCGCGGGGGTGTCATGAGCCTGATGGTGCATCCCACCGCGGTGCTGGGGCACGGCACCACCATGGGCGAGGGCTGCACGATCGGCGCCGGCGTGCGCACCGGCAAGGACTGCCGGCTGGGCCACCACGTCGTCATCCACGCCGACACCCAGATCGGCGATCACGTGCGCGTCGACGACCACGCGACGCTCGGCAAGCTGCCGATGCGGGCCGCGAACTCCGCCACCACCCAGGAGCAGGAGCTGCCGCCGCTCACGGTCGGTGACCTGTGCATCGTCGGCACCGGGGTGGTGCTCTACCGGGGAGCGGCGATCGACGCCAAGGTGCTGATGGCGGACCTGTGCACGGTGCGCGAGAACGTCACGATCGGGCGCGGCACGATCGTCGGGCGGGGCGTGACGGTCGAGAACTATTGCACCGTGGGCCGCTACTGCAAGCTCGAGAGCGAGTGCTACCTGACCGCGTACTCGACGCTCGAGGATCGCGTGTTCGTGGCGCCGGGCGTGGTCACCTCGAACGACAACTACGTCGGGCGCACCGCCGAGCGCTTCAAGCACTTCAAGGGCGTCACGGTCCGGAAGGGCGGCCGCATCGGCGCCGGCTCGGTGATCCTCCCGGGCATCGTGATCGGCGAGGACGGCCTGGTGGCGGCGGGCTCGGTGGTGACCCGTGACGTGCCGCCGCGCACCATCGTCCTGGGCTCGCCCGCCAAGGAGTGGCGGCCGGTCCCGGTCGAACAGCTGCTCGAGAACCAGGGTTGGACGGATTCATAGGATTCGCAACGCAGGTCGGGGAGGAACGCGCGATGCCCGTCAAAACCGCGGTGAGCGTGCCGCTGCTGGACCTCAAGGCGCAGTACACCGACATCAAGGCCGAGCTCGACGCCGCGGTGCACCGGGTGCTCGACAGCACGCGGTTCATCGGCGGTCCGGAGGTGAGCGGTCTCGAGGAGGAGATCGCCCGCTATTCGCAGTGCGCCCACGCGGTGGCGTGCGCGTCGGGCACTGACGCGCTGCTGCTCAGCCTCAAGGCGCTCGGCATCGGGCCGGGTGACGAGGTGGTCACCAGCGCCTACTCGTTCTTCGCCAGCGCCGGCGTGGTCGTGAACGCCGGGGCGACCCCGGTGTTCGTCGACATCGACCCCACCAGCTACAACCTGGACCCGCACCGCCTGGAGGCGGCGATCACACCCAACACCAAGGCGGTGATCGCGGTCCATCTCTACGGGCAGTGCTGCGACCTGACGGCGGTCAAGGCGGTGTGCGAGAAGAAGAAGATCTGGCTGATCGAGGACGCCGCGCAGGCGATCGGGGCGGAGTGGGAGGGACGGCGCGCCGGCTCGATCGGCGACCTCGGCTGCTTCTCGTTCTTCCCGTCCAAGAACCTGGGTGCGGCCGGCGACGGCGGCATGGTGGTGGCGCAGGACGCGCAGCTCGCCGACCGGGTGCGGCTGCTGCGGGAGCACGGCTCGCGACCCAAGTACTACCACGCGCTGGTGGGCACCAACTCGCGGCTGGACGCGCTCCAGGCGGCGATCCTGCGCGTCAAGCTCCGGCACCTGGACCGCTGGAGCGAGAAGCGCGCCCGCAACGCCACGCTCTACGACCAGCTCTTCGAGGGCTCGCGCGTCGGGCGCCCGTACCGCGACCCCCGGGCACGCCACATCTACAACCAGTACGTGATCCGGATTTCGGGCCGCGACGCGGTGCGCCAGCAGCTCACCGAGCGCGGCATCGGCACCGAGGTCTACTACCCGGTGCCGCTTCACCTGCAGCAGTGCTTCGCGATGCTCGGCTATCAGGAGGGCGACCTGCCCCATTCCGAGACCGCGGCCAAGGAAACGCTGGCATTGCCGATCTATCCTGAACTGACGGAGGAGCAGATTCGCTCGGTCGCGGCTTCGGTGCGCGAAACGATCGAACAAGCCTAGGCACTCACCGGAGCGCGCGCCGCCTCCCCGCCCTACGGCGGCCGCGCTTCCAAATCACCGCTACACGGCGCACCGGCCAGCCCCTCGCCGGCGCCCGGGCAGTCTGCCCATGAGCCTGGAGCATCGGGACACCCTGCGCGATCTGCTGCGGCGGGTGGACGAAGTGCGGGGACTCGGCGCGTCGGCCGCGTCGGCGTCGGCGATCGAGCCGGAGGACACCGAGGCGCTGCTGCGCACGGTCTCCGAGCTGGTCGAGGAGCTCGAGAAGAGCCACCGGCGGCTGATCGAGACCAACGTGCAGCTGGTATCGCTGCGCGAGGTCGCGAGCAGCATGGTGAGCTCGCTCGACACCGGCGAGACCACCCGCACGGTCACCCGCTACCTGCACCGGGCGTTCGGCTTCGAGGACGCGTTCCTGCTGCTCATCGACCGGGAGCGCATGACGCTCGCCGGAACCTGGACCTGGGGCCGTGACGGCCGCGAGCACAGCCACCGGCTCGAGCTGCCGCTCCAGGGGGCGCCGGGCGGCCTCACGCGCAGCCTGTGGCTCAACCGCACCGTCCACCTGCACGACCCGCAGCGCCACCCGATCGCCCAGCTCCCCGAGGGGCACACGCTCCAGGAGACCCTCTCGCGGCTGGGCTCGGTCGCGTGCGTGCCGCTTCAGCGCAGCCAGTCGCTGCCGGTCGCCGAGACCCACGAGCTGTGCGGCCGGCGCTGCGTGCTGGGCGACGCCTCGATCCTGGCGCCGCCGCCGGGCGCCGAGGCGGACAGCTGGGCCCACACCCGCGAGCAGGGCCAGCGCCATTGCCTGGGCTGCGATCTCCTGCCGATCCTGGGCGTGATCGGCATGGCGCGCGCCGCCGACGCCCCGCCGCTCACCGCGGCGGACGTGGCGCTGCTCGAGTCGATCGCGCTCTCGGTCGCCCCGGTGGTCGAGAACGCCCGGCTCTACCAGGAGCTGCGCAAGAGCGAGCGCTTCCGCCTCCACGTGGTCGACAGCATGGCGAGCGCGCTGGTGGCGGTGAACATGGACGGCGAGATCCTGACCTTCAACCACGCCGCCGAGGAGCTGCTCGGCTTCGGCGAGGCGGACGTGCGCGGCCACGCGTTCGGCGCCCTGTTCGGCGAGGAGGGGGAGGCGCTGCTGCGCGGCACCCTCGAGCACGGGCAGGAGTGCGTGCGCGTCGAGACCCTGTTGCGCTCGCGCGAGGGCACGCCGGTGCCGGTGAGCTTCACCACCTCGCTGCTGCGGAGCGACCGGCGCGCCGTGTACGGGGCGATCGCCACGTTCGTGGACCTCACCCCGCTCAAGCGCGCCGAGGAGCACGCCCGCAGCCAGGACCGCCTGGCGGCGCTGGGACGGTTCACTTCGAGCGTCGCCCACGAGATCCGCAACCCGCTGACCGGGATCGCGGCCGGGGTCCAGTACCTGGCACGCGCGCTCTCGGACGGCCCGCAGCGCGAGAACCTCGACTTCATCCTGAGCGAGATCCGGCGGCTCGACCGGATCGTCCAGGACCTGTTCGACATCACCCACGCGCGGGCGCTCCACCGGCGCGTGGCGCCCCTCGAGGAGTCGGTGCGGCGCGCGGTCCAGTCGCTCGAGCCGGACCTAGCCGCCCGCGGGATCACGGTCACGGTCGAGGTGGCGCCCTTCACGCCCCCGGTGCCGCACGACGCCGACAACCTGCAGCAGGTGTTCATCAACCTGATCAAGAACGCCGCCGAAGCGTCCCCGGACGGGTCGGCGATCGAGGTGGCGATCGCGGTCAAGGCCCCGCCCCGCCGCGGCCGGGCCCGGGAGCCGGGGGCGGTGGTGGCCCGGGTGAGCGACCACGGCAGCGGCATCACCGCCGAGGACCTCAAAACCATCTTCGAGCCCTTTTTCACCACCAAAGCGGGCGGAACCGGCCTGGGACTCTACGTGTGCCACGAAATCGTCAAGCGCCACGCGGGTTCCCTGAGCGCCCAGAGCGACCCAGGACAGGGCACAACTTTCAGCCTGGAGCTGCCGATAGACGTGGGTGGAGGGAACTCATGAACAAGGCGAACATCCTGGTGGTGGACGATCAGGAGTCGATCCGCCATTTCGTCAGCAAGACGCTCGAAGAGGACGGTTTCAACGTCCAGTCGACCGGCTCGGTCCGCGAGACCCGCCAGGTCCTCGAGCACGACATGCCGGATCTCATGCTGCTCGACCTCAAGCTGCCGGACGGCACCGGGCTCGAGCTGCTGCGCGAGATCAAGCGCCTCCAGCCCGAGGTGCCGATCATCCTCATGACCGCCTTCGGAGAGGTCGAGACCGCGGTCGAGGCGATGAGCGCGGGCGCGTTCTGGTTCGTCAAGAAGCCGTTCCAGAACGACGAGCTGCTGGCGCTGGTGGGCCGGGCACTGGAGTCCCAGCGCCTGTGGCTCGAGCTGCGCCGGCTGCGTCACCAGGCGTTCGCCGACGAGGACTACCTCCACTCGGTCAGCCCCAGCATGCAGGAGGCCTACGCGATCGCCGAGCAGGTGTCGCGGGGCGACAACACCAGCGTGCTGATCGAGGGGGAGAGCGGCACCGGCAAGGAGTACTTCGCCAACCTCATCCACCGGATGAGCGCCCGCCACAACAACTCGTTCGTCGAGATCAACTGCGCGGCGATCCCGCGCGAGCTGCTGGAGAGCGAGCTGTTCGGGCACGAGAAGGGCGCCTTCACCGACGCCCGGACCCAGAAGATGGGCCTGATGGAGCTGGCCAACAACGGCACGCTGTTCCTCGACGAGATCGGGGAGATGAGCGCGATGCTCCAGGTGAAGCTGCTGAGGGTGCTCGAGCGACGCACCTTCAAGCGGGTGGGCGGCACCAAGGACATCACCGTCGACCTGCGCATTATCTCGGCGACCAACCAGGACCTGGAGCGCATGGTGCGGGAGGGGGGCTTCCGCGAGGACTTGTATTACCGGCTCAAAGTCGTGCCCCTCTGGGTGCCGCCGCTGCGCGACCGCAAGGACGACATCCTGCCGCTCGCGCGGCTGTTCATGGACCGCTTCGCGCGCCAGTTCAAGAAGCCCTTCAAGGACATCTCGCCGGCCGCCGAGCAGCTCCTGCTGTCGTACCCGTGGCAGGGCAACATCCGCGAGCTCAAGAACCTCTTCGAGCGCACCGTGCTGCTCGAGAACGGCGAAGTGCTGGAGCCCCAGCACCTGAAGCTCGCGCTGCGGTCGCGACCGACCGCCGACGCGACGCTCGGCCAGAAGGTCGACGGCTACATCAACGGCGGCCTGACCGACGGCAGCATCCCGTTCGAAGCGCTGGTCGAGGAGCTGGAGCGCGCCTTGATCATGCGGGCCTCGTATGCTACCAAGTGGAACCAGAGCCGCACGGCGGAGATGCTGAACCTCAAGCGCGACAAGCTCCGCTACCGCATGAAGCTGTACGAGATCCAGTCCGAAGAAGAGGGGGCCTCCACCCCTCAGGAGTAAGCGCTGAACGGACGCATTGCTCGAAAGGCCGCAGCGCTCGTCGCCGCGGCCTTTGCGCTTTCCGGCTGCGCCTACACCACCAGCAGCGCGCTGCTCGCGTCCCATCTCAAGACCGTTGCGGTGCCGGTGTTCGAGAACGCCACCACCGAGTACACGCTCGAGCAGGAGGTGACGGACGCCGTCATCGCCCGCTTCGTCGCCGACAACCATCTCAAGGTGGTCGACGAGCGCTCGGCGAACGCGGTCCTCAAGGGGCGCATCACCCTCTACCGGAACGCGGTGTTCGGCTTCAGCCAGGCCACCCAGGCGCAGGAGTACCGGGTGACGCTGGGCGCCGCCATCACCTTCAAGGACCAGGTCAAGAATCGCGAGCTGTGGAGCGAGCCGGACATGGTCAAGACCGCCAACTACTACGTCGTGGACACCCCCGGGGATTCCGCCCGCACGGAGCTCGATGGCCGCAAGAGAGCGATCGCCAAGCTCGCCGAAGAAATCGTCGCCCGCTCGGTCGAAGGCTGGTAGCCGGCCCGCGGCGCGCGCGCAAACGCTCGCGCCTCAGGCCCTGCTGACCCGCTTCGATCGCGGCGACTTCCCGGCCTCGGTCTACCTCGACGGCCCCGACGAGGGCCTCAAGGCGGCGCTGCTCGCCGAGCTCCGGCGCGCCTGGGCGCACGAGGTACCCGAGGCCCCCATGGCGCGCGTGTTCAGCGCCTCGGAGGAGACGGTCGACGAGCTGCTCGCCGCCTTCCACGGCGGCTCGCTGTTCACGCCCCGCGAGCTGTTCATCGTGCTGGACGTCGAGGACCTGACGCGCAGCGAGAAGCGCATCCTGGCGCTCGCCGAGGGGATCGCACGTCCGGCGGGGGCAAGCTGCATGGTGCTGGTCGAGTCGGCGGGGGAGACGGTGCGCAAGTCGCTCGAGGCCCTGCGCGGTGCCTGCTCGGTGCGCTGCGGAGCCGACCCGCCGATCCGCATGCAGCTGCTCGCGTGGGGCACGCGGCGCATGGCCCAGGAGACGATCACGGTCGAGGCCGGCGCCATGGATGCGGTGCTCGACGCCTGCGAGGGCGACGCGGTCGCGTTCTTCGACGAGCTGGAGAAGCTGGTGGCGTGGGCGGGCCCCGGGGGCCGGCTCGGCGCCGCGGACGTGGCGAACATCCTGCGCCCGGTGGTGGGTGCCGACCTCCCGGGCTATCTCGGAGCGGTGGCGGCCGGCGACGCGCCGCTGGCCGCGCGACGCCTGGGCCTG
>DATEMP010000429.1:0-27659 GCA_035275545.1 Candidatus Eiseniibacteriota bacterium
GGCAAAGCCGGTGCGCGACATCAGCATCGAGGACTGCGCGGTGCTGCTCGCCAACGTCCAGTCGGTCATCATCGTCCCCGGCTACGGCATGGCGGTCGCTCAGGCCCAGCACGCGGCGCGCGAGCTGGCGGACATGCTGGCCCGCCAGGGCGTGACCGTGAAGTACGCGATCCATCCGGTCGCCGGGCGCATGCCCGGGCACATGAACGTGCTGCTCGCCGAGGCCAACGTGCCCTACGACCAGCTCTTCGACCTGGACGCGATCAACCCCGATTTCGAGCACACCGACGTGGCGCTGGTGGTGGGCGCCAACGACGTGGTGAACCCCGCCGCACGGCACGACAAGTCGAGTCCGATCTACGGCATGCCGATTCTCGACGTCGACAAGGCCAAGCACATCATCATCATCAAGCGGAGCCTCAAGCCCGGGTTCGCCGGCATCGACAACGAGCTCTACTACGACCCCAAGAACATGATGCTCTACGGCGACGCGAAGGCGGTGCTGAGCAAGCTCGTCGAGGAGCTGAAGACCGCCGCGGCGTAGCGGCGGCTCGCCGGAGCGCGGCATGGGGGCGCTGGAGCCGGTCACGCTCGAGGGCCGCCACGTGCGGCTCGAGCCGCTCTCGCCCGCCCACCGGGACGATCTCGCGGCGGTGGCGTTCGACCCCTACCTGTGGCGGTTCACGCTCACCCGGATCCTCTCGCTCGGGGAGCTCGACGCCTACATCGCCACCGCGATCTCCTGGCGCGAGGCGGGCACCGCGCTTCCCTTCGCGACCGTCGACCGCTCCACCGGCCGGGCGATCGGCAGCACGCGGCTCGCGCACATCGACCGGGAACACCGCCACGCCGAGATCGGCTGGACCTGGCTGGGCCGCGACTACCAGCGCAAGGCATTCAACACCGAAGCCAAGCTGCTCATGCTCACCCACGCGTTCGACGTCATGGGCTGCATCCGCGTCGAGCTGCGCACCGACGTCCAGAACAACCTCTCGCGGGCCGCGATCGCGCGGTTGGGCGCCCGCGAGGAAGGGATCATGCGCAACCACATGATCCGGCCCGACGGGTACATCATCAGCTGGGTCTACTTCAGCATCCTGCGCGAGGAGTGGCCCGAGGTGCGCGCCGGTCTCGAGCAGAAGCTCGCCGCCCACGCCGCGCGCGTGTGAACGCCGAGGGCCACGTCACCGTTCCGGGCGGCCGGCGCCTGGCGTACGCCGAGTTCGGCGACCCCGCAGGGATCCCGGTGCTCTACTTCCACGGCAGCCCGTCCTCGCGCCTCGAGCCTTCGATCATCGGGGACGCGACCCTCGCCCGGCTCGGGCTGCGCGTGATCGCGCCCGACCGCCCGGGGATGGGAGGCTCGGACTTCATGCCCGGACGCGCCATCGTCGACTGGCCTGCGGACGTCGCCGCGCTCGCCGATACCCTCTCGCTCGAGCGCTTCTCGGTGTTGGGCAACTCGGGCGGCGGCCCGTACGCGGCGGTGTGCGCGGCGCGCATTCCTGAGCGCCTGCGTGCCGCGGTCATCGTCTCGGGCGGCTGGCGCATGGACTCGCCCGAGGCCACCCGGGGCCTGCCGTTCCCGAACCGGATCGTCATGATCCTCGCCCGCCGCGCCCCGCCGCTGCTCGGGCTCCTGCTCGGCATGATGGGCGGCGTCTCGAGCGACCGCGAGAAGGAGCTTGCCCAGCTCAAGGCGCGGATGCCTGCCCCGGACTTCGCGGCGTTCGCCGAGCCCGGGCGCCTCGAGGCGTTCGGACAAACGATGCGGGAGTGCATGCGGCAGGGAACCCAGGGCGCCGTGTGGGACCTGCGCCGCTACGTGCGCGAGTTCGGCTTCCGAGCCGACGAGGTGCGCACGCCGCTCACCTGGTTCCACGGCGGGCAGGACGCGAACGCCCCGATCGGCCTCGCCCGCGCCGTGACCGCCGGGATGCCGGCCGCGCGTCTGGTCACGTTCGAAGGCGACGCCCACCTCTCAACCCTGTGCCACCACATGGACGAGATCGCGGCCGCGCTCAGATCGGCCTAAGAAGCACGAAGGCCGACCCCCGGCGGGGAGTCGGCCTGTTCGTGCTTATGCGCTCGGTTTCGATGTCGGCTCACTATCGACCGAGACGGAACGACGCTCCTGCGACCACGCCGGTCTGCGACATGTCGCTGACCGTGTGACGACCCTCGACGAAGAAGGTGGCGGTGTTGCTCGGGAAGCGCACGCCGCCCAGGAGATTCATGCCTACGTCATTGGTGTTGTTCCCACGGAAGTGCAGACCGACGCCCGCACCCACGTAAGGAGTGATGTCCGTGTTGTCGCCAAGGTGATACTTCAGGTCGAAGTTCGGGTTCACGTCGGACAGCCCGTTGCTCGTCCAGAACATCATGCCCGGCACCAGGTGAAGCCTGGTTCCCGGCTCTTCCATCTCGATATGCATCCCAAAGGTACCGGTGGCGTCACGTCCCTCCGGCGTCAGGATGCCACCCGAACCACCCACCCCGGACACGCCGAATGCATGCGCCGACGGGGCGAGGAAGAGCACGGCCAGCGACGCCGCTGCGATCAAGTTGCGGATCGACTTCATGTGTTCCTCCTTCGCTCTTGGCGATTGGCAATCAACCGCCACGGGAGGGGTAACGCACGTGGCTTGCCAGCGTGGATGCCAGATGTCAGGAGGTGGTGGAAGTCCGCCGTCGCGAACGGATTCGGGCAACCCGTGAAACACCGACGCGGGTGCGTGGCGTTTCAGGTCGGGACGTGTGATCCCAGCGCAAATGTCGGAATTACAAGCGTCCGGTACGTCAGGGCTGGGGCGTGTCAGGGCCTGGAAGATTCGGGGGGCGCTACGCGGCGCGTGATACCGCTTCGATCCGTGTCGCTTCGATACAGCCACGCGGTGTCCGGCGCAACGCCCCCACAGGCGGGGTCCCGGCAATTGGATACCGGGCTCGACGTGCCGGAGTCTAGGTCAAACAATCCCCCGCGCGCATCACTTTTTTGGGCCCTGGACGGGGTTTCGGAGCCGCGGGAGGACCGCCCGGCGGCCTAGACGTGCCCGGCATTCATCGGCGCATCCGCGCGCACCGCAACGCCCAGCGCGGCGCAGATCCCGCGCGCGGCGCGCTTGCCCTCCTGCACGGCGGTCACCACCAGCTCGCCGCCCAGGGCATCCCCGCCGGCGAACACCTTGGGATTGCCCGTTCTGCCGGTCGCCTCGTCCACCACCACGCGGCCCTTCTCGTCCACCGCCACTCCTGAGAACTTGGCGATCAGCTCCCCGAGCTTGGCCTGGCCGATGCCCAGCACCACCAGGTCGGCGGGCAGCTCGCGGCCATCGGCGAGCCTGAGCGACACGAGCTTCCCTCCCGCGCCGCGCGCGAACTCCTTGGGCACGGCGCGCTCCACCAGGCGCACGCCCTCCTTGCGCGCCAGCTCCATCTCGTGCGCGTAGCCGGGCATCTCGGCGGCGGTGCGGCGGTAGACCATGCTGACGTCGGGGACGGCGAGGCGCGCCAGCTCGCGGGCGGCGTCGATGGCGGTGTTGCCGCCGCCCACCACCAGCGCCTTCTGGACATCGGTGAGCGCGAAGCCCGGGTCGAGCTTGAGCCGCTCGATCCACGCGGTCGCCCCCATCACCCCGGGCCCGTCCTCGCCCGGCACGCCCAGCCGCGCGTCGGCGCCCAGGCCCACGCCCAGGAACACCGCGTCGTAGTCGCTCAGGAGCTGGGCGGTCTGGACGTCACGGCCCACCTCGACGCCGGTCCGGATCGTGACCCCCAGCGACTGGATGAACCCGACCTCGGCGAGCGAGCCCTCGACGTGCATCTTGTAGGGCGCGACGCCGGTGGTGTTGAGGCCGCCCGCGAGCGGGCGCTTCTCGAACAGCGTCACCGCCACGCCCTCGAGCGCCAGGTAGCCGGCCACCGCGAGCGACGCGGGGCCGGCGCCCACGCACGCCACCTTCTTCCCGGTCGCCGGCGCCTTGGGCAGCAGCGACGCGCCGCGGCCCGCCTGCAGCGTCTTCTCCACCGCGTAGCGCTGGAGCCGCCCGATCTGGATCGGCGGGTAGCGGTGCCAGTCGTTGTAGACGCACGCACCGACGCACAGCACCTCGACCGGGCAGACCCGGGCGCACGAGTAGCCGAGCAGGTTGGCGGAGAGGATGGTGCGCGCGGAGCCGCGCAGGTTGCCGGTCGCGATCTTGCGGATGAAGCCCGGGATGTCGATCCCGGTCGGACACGCCTGGATGCAGGGCGCGTCGTGGCAGTAGAGGCAGCGGTTCGCCTCGCCCACCGCTTCGCCGTCGGCGTAGGTGGGCTTGGCGTCGGCGAGCCGGCTCTCCAGGCGGTCGGCGGCGATCGAGTCTCCGGTGGCCATCGGCTCGTTCATGCTCGCGGTCCTCGCTCGCGCTCTCGGGGTCGGTCGGTCATCGCGCCTGCGCCGCCCGCTGCTGCTGCGAGCACTGGCGCGCCAGGCCGGCTTCCACGTCGCCCGCCATCCCGGGGATCACGCCTCCCAGCCCGCGCTTGGCCCACTGGACGCGCGACAGGGCGGCGCACGGCTTGCCGTCGCGCACCCGGAGGTCGAGCCCTTCCATGAACGCCGCGACCGCGGCGTAGCGGTGCTGCTCCTGCGGGGCGCGGACCGCGAGCACGAACAGGCTGTCGTTCCAGTCCGCCGCCTCGGAGAACCGGCCGTGCTTGGCCATGCGGTCCGAGGCACGCCGGAAGGTCTCGATGCCGAGCCCCATCGAGCCCGAGTCGAGCGGGCGGTGGGCGCGGTGGGCGTCCGCGCGCGCGGCTCGGAACAGGGCGACCGCGCGATCGACACGGTCGGCGAGCAGGACCCGCTCGATGCGCTCGCGCTCGCGCTGCGCGATCAGGCGGTCGACCCCCTTCTCCCAGCCCATCACCGACCGGAAACCCTTGAGCCAGCGGATCTCGTCGTCGTGGAGCCCGTGCTGGTGGTAGAAGAACGCGCCACCGAACGCCGCGGCCTCGGCGATCAGCGCCGTTGCCGCAACCGCAACGCCGAGCAGCAACACCAGGACCAGTGGCTTCACGCGTCAGGCCTCGGGACATGGGGAAACGGGCCGCCATGATGCCATCTTTGCCCGGGCCGCGGTACCCCCCGCTCCGGGCGCCCGCCGGGGACGCGGGGATGCGCGCCGCCCGCCGCGCATGTACTCTCATCGCGCTCCTTGTTGCCCGGGCCCAGGAGAGACCGCATCCAGGGACACGGGACCACCGTCGGGAGGAAGTCGATGAAGTCATTGGTACGAGTGGGAGTCATCGCCATGCTTGCCCTGCCCCTGGTGCCGTCGCGAGGCGGCGCCGACGCGGCCCTCGATTCCATGGTCGCCAACGAGCGCGCGTTCGCGGCCATGTCGTCAGCCAGGAACACGAAGGAGGCATTCCTCCACTACCTGGCCGAGGACGCGGTGGTGTTCATGCCCCGGGCGACCAACGGCCGCAAGGCCTGGGAAGCGCGCCCGGTTTCGGCGGCCAAGCTCCTCTGGGAGCCCGAATACGCGCAGGTGTCGTCCTCCGGGGACATGGGCTGGACCACCGGGCCCTGGGAGTTCCACCCGGCCCCCGACAGCGCCGGGGTCGCCCCCGGTCCCGAGCGCTACGCCTATGGCCACTTCAACTCGGTCTGGCGGAAGCGCGACGGCGCGTGGCGCGTGGTGGCGGACATCGGCGGCTCCCATCCCAAGCCGGAGCGCGGCGGGGTGGGCAGCGGCGAGTTCACGCCCGGGCCGCAGATGCCGATCCGCACCATGAAGTCCGGCCGCGTGAGCCTCGCCAAGTTGGACGAGAAGCTCTCCAAGGACATGCGCGGCATGGGCGCGATCCAGGCGCTCGCCTCGCACGCCTCGGCCGACCTGCGCCTCAACGTGGACGAGCGCATGCCGGCGGTGGGCATCGAGGCCGCGCAGACGCGGCTCGACAGCCTGACCGGCATCTTCAAGTTCGACACCGAGGGATCGGGGCTCTCCTCCGCCGGCGACCTCGCCTACACTTATGGGCTCGCGGAGCATTTCACCTCCGCGACCGCCAACGCGGCCGCGGACAGCAGCGTTTATCTGCACGTGTGGCGTCAGGAGAGCGGTCGGGTCTGGAAGCTCGTCCTGGCGGTATTGAATCCCCTGACCCGGAGGTAGGCGTCCCGGGGCGCTCGCGCCGCGGGAGCCCGACAACTTCGTGAAGCGAACGGCCGCCCGCTCGCCCTTGATCGTCGCCGACAGCATTGCGGCGGCCCCCCACGACGAGCGCAGCTGGATGGTGGGGCTCGTGCTCGCCTGCTGGGCCGCGCTCGCGGCCGGCGCGGCGCTAGCCCCCCGCTTTGGCTACAACCTCTGGGACAATTTCGAGTACTTCACGCCCATGATCGACTACGCCCACGGACTGTGGCTGCGGGGCGTGGTCCCGCTGTGGAATCCCCACCAGCACTTGGGGGAACCGATCCTCGCGGCCGGCCAGCCGGGCGTGTTCTACCTTCCCTACACGATCAGCGTGCTCATCACCCGCCTGCTCGGGCTCGGCCCGACCCGGCTCATGCTGGTGATCGTGATCCTCCACGTTCCGCTGGCGGCGCTCGGCTGGTACCGGCTCACGCGGTCCCTGGGTGTGCGGCCTCTCTACTCGGCGCTGGCGGCGTTGAGCACCAGCCTCGGTGGCTTCCTGACCACCGTCACCACGGTATGGATCTTCATGCTGCCGGTGTTTGCCTGGCTGCCATGGATTCTCTTCGGCATCGTGCGGCAGCTGACGAGTCCGGGCTGGTTCGGCGCGGCGGCGCTGGTGGCCGGCCTCGTGGCCACCGCGTGCGTCGGACATCCACAGATGCTCGTCTACCAGTGGCTGACCGCCGCGGTGTTCATGGTCGGGATCGTCCTGGTCGTGCGCCCCCCGGCGTCGCGGGTGGTGCACCTGCTGGGGTGGATGGTGCTGGCCGGACTGTGGAGCTTGCCCCCGTTGCTGCCCATGGCCGAGCTGCTCCCGGTCTCGGTGAGAACGGAGTCCTTCAGCATGGCGGACTTCTCGATGCGGGGCGTGGCGCCGCGCACGCTGATCGGCTGGCTCCTGCCGGTCTTCGACGCTCCGAACGGATTCCTGCACGACCGGGCTTCGGTGATGGGATACCAGGGGGCATGGGTGATGCCGGCGGTGCTGGCAGGCTTTCTGGCTTTTCGATCGTTGCTGCGGACACCGCTGGCACGGGTGTTCGGCGTCAGCGTGCTCATCACGGCGCTGCTGCTCGCCCTCGCCCTCGGCGGACACAGCATTCTCTACCAGTCGACGTATGGGTTGCCGATCTGGTCGTCGCTTCGCTGGCCCTTCAAGCTGTTCCTGATGAGCCAGGGCATGCTGGCGCTGACCGCGGCGCTCGGGCTGGAGCTCTGGACGCGCGGGTGCGCCGGTGCCCGGGCGCTTCGCGCAGTTCCGGTCGCCGTGTTCGGCCTGGCGGCAGGGATCGCGTTCTGGCTGGCCGGTTCGCCGGAGCATGGAGGTGCGGCGATCGTCGGAGTGGTGGGAGCGGTGGCGAGCCTGACCGCTCTTCCGTGGCTCCAGCACCGATGGGCGACCGTCCTGCTGGCCGCCGGCGTGTTCGCGAGCGCGGCGGCGATCACCGCCAGCGCCCACAACATGGGCATGAAGGCCTACGTCGAGCCTTACGCGACGTTCGGCGCGCACGAGCTGGGGCTCACCACCGATGCGCGCGTGCTGCCCATGACCGACCAGGATTCCCTGGCTCCGCGGATGGGGGCCCTCGGCCTGCTCCATGCCGCAACCGCGAATGGCTATCTCGGCGCGACCGGCACGACCGCAGGCCTCATTCCGACCTGGTACAAGCAGACGCTTCCCTGCGACGGCCTCGGCGTCCCGGCCTCCCCGGACATGAAGCTCCTGATCGGCAGCCGTCTGCTCCGCAGCTTCAACATCGGCTACCTGGTGAGCGGCACGAACGATCTGGGGTCGCGGATGCTGCTCGAGCGCGCGAGCGGGCTCACGCTCGTGCACTCGGACAGCGGTTCGCTCGTCTATCAGGTCGACGATGTCCTGCCGCGGGCGTACTTCGCGAGCCGGACCTATCCGTACAGCCAGAAGCGCTTCCTGCGGAGCATGCTCCTGAACGAGAGCCCGATGGGGGCCGCATTCGTCGACGGGTGGAGCGGGACCGATACGCCGGCGATGGGGCACGTGCGGACGGCGCATTGGGAGGAATCGCGCATGACGGTCGACGTCGACGCTCCGGAGGGCGGGTTCCTGGTGGTGAGCGTGTCCGATTTTCCCGGATGGTCCTGCCGCGTGGACGAGCGCCCGGCCCTGATCCAGCGGGTCAATGGCCGCACCATGGGGGTCCTGCTGCCGCGCGGCGCACGCCGGGTTCGCTTCGAGCTCCACTCGAATGGCCTGCGTTGGGGTCTCGGGCTGGCGCTCGGCGGGACACTGATCGCCGCGCTCTGGGCCTTCGTGCCGCGTCGCGCCCGCGGGCGGCGGCCGGCCGCGCGCGCGACCGCCTGACGCTGGACCGTGGATCTCTCGGAAGCACCGGCCGTCGTCCTGCGGCGCCACCCGTGGGAGCTCGCGCGCCTGGACTTCTTCCGTCGTCAGCTCCGCACACTGGGAGTCGAGCGTCGGCCGATCGAGGTGCTCGATGTGGGGAGCGGCGACGCGTGGCTCGCCACGACGCTGCTCGCTTCGCTCCATGAAGGGTCGCACGTCACCTGCTGGGACTCGGGCTACAGCCCCGCGCACCTCGATGAGCTCCGGGGCCGCTTCGGGCCCCGTGCACGCTTCGTGGTCGAGCGGCCGGAGGAGCGATTCGATCTCGTGCTCCTGCTCGACGTGCTCGAGCACGTCGACGACGATGCCGGATTCCTGCGCGCGATCGTCGACCACAACCTGAAGGACGGCGGGCACGCCCTGATCAGTGTACCGGCCTGGCGTGCGTTGTTCGGCGACCATGACATGCGGCTCCACCACGTCCGGCGCTACCAGCCGGATGAGGCCACGCGCCTGCTCGACCGGTCGGGGCTCACGATTCAGGCACGGGGCGGCCTGTTCCACTCTCTCCTGTTGCCCCGCGTCGCCGAACGGCTCGCCGCACGTGCCGGACTAGTGCGCAAGCCGCCGCCCCACCTTGGGGAATGGCGGGCGGGCCGGGTGGTTTCGGCGATGGTCGAGACGGTGTTGAAGTGGGATGGCTCGCTGGGGGCGATACTCGCGAAACGCCGCATCGCGCTTCCCGGACTCAGCTGGTGGGCGACATGCGTGAAGCGATCCTGATCGTTCCCTGCTACAACGAAGCAGCTCGGCTGCGCGAGGACGATTTCCTCGCGCTCGCCCGCGACGCCGATCTCGGGCTGTTGTTCGTGGACGACGGATCGACGGATGACACCGCGCGGCGGATCGACACGTTGATCGGGCGTGGCGACGGCCGCGTGGAGCTGCTCCGCCTGAGCCGCAACGCAGGCAAGGGTGAAGCGGTGCGGCAGGGTCTGCTGCGCGCGATCGGCGCGGGGGCGTCCCGGGTCGGCTACGCGGACGCCGACCTCTCGACCCCGGCCGACGAGATTGCGATGCTCGCCGAGACGCTCCGCGCCGGAATGGCACGCGTGGTGATGGGTTCGCGTGTCCGGCTGCTCGGGAGGCAGATCGAGCGCAACCCGATGCGCCACTATCTCGGGCGGATCTTCGCGACCTGCGCTTCGCTGGCGCTGCGCCTGCCTGTCTACGACACGCAGTGCGGCGCGAAGTGGTTCCAGGTGACGCCCATCCTCGAGTCGGCGCTGGCTCGGCCTTTCCAGAGCCGCTGGGCGTTCGACGTGGAGCTGATCGGGCGCCTGCTCCGCAACGGAAGCAGACCTGGCTACGAGTCCGCGGATTTCGTCGAATCTCCGCTGCGAACCTGGAGCGACGTGGGCGGTTCCAAGGTGGGCCCCGCGGCGGCCCTCGAAGCGGCGCACGTGCTCGCACGCATCGCCTGGCAGCTCCGGCGCCGAAAGGCTCGTCTCTAGCGGTTCCCCGGCACGACGGCAACACCAAGGCGGGCAGATGGTTGTGCGGCCGCCGGGAACGCCTGGCGCACGCCTGGTGCCAGGGCTCAAGCGTCGGTCAAGACCCTCCACGGATCGTAGGGCGCGTCACGCAGGTGATGCCGGTCCGTCCCCAAGTCCTTGGAGGTGTCATGAAGGCGCGCGCGTTGATGGTCGCAATGCTGCTGTGCGTGTGCGGTGCCCTGTCCGCGCACGCCGGCTCGCCGGTGGTGGTGAACGGCAGGACCTATGCGAGCTGGACCGAGTACTTCCTCTCGCCCGAGTTCCAGACCAACGGTCTGCGCTGCGGAACCAAGACGCCGGTGTCGAAGGGTGCCACGCCGCAGCGGAGTGCCGCCGCCTCCCCCGCCGACTGCTCGCTCGACCTCACCGAGCCCGCCGAGGACTACGCGCCCGCGAACGTCTACGAGGTCACGGTGGTGATCCACCGGCTCGAGTCGATCACCGGACAGGGCGTGTTCGACGACGCGCTGGTCCAGAGCCAGATCGACGTCATGAACGAGGACTTCCGCGCGCTCGCCGGCACGCCCGGTGCTCCGGGAACCGACACGCGCATCCAGTTCAAGCTCGCCACGGTCGACGAGCAGGGCGATCCGTTCCCGGGCTTCACCCGCACCGTGAACGAGTTCTGGTTCAACGACCTTCCCGATCCGCTCAATGGCAACTACTGGGACGCGCTCGCCTTCGATCCCACGCGCTACCTCAACATCTACACGATGAGCCCGCAGGCACCGGGTGGCGTGATCCTCGGCTACGTCCCCTACTTCCCGCAGGAGGGCGCGGGCGGCGCCGACGACGGCGTGCGCTGCCTGTGGAGCTCGTTCGGCCGCAACAGCGGCAACCCTCCCTACGACCAGGGACGCACCGTGAGCCACGAGGTCGGGCACTACCTGGGCCTCTACCACGCGTTCCAGGACGGCTGCGCGATCGGGACCGCGCCCGGCTGTTATGGCAGCGGCGACCGCATCTGCGACACCGGAGCCGATGAGGCGAGCCACGGCGGCTGCCCGACCGACGCCGCCGAGTGCGGGGTTCCGGCTCCGATCCGGAACTACATGGAGTACACGGACGACACCTGCATGAACAACTTCACGCCCGAGCAGGCACGGCGCATGCGGTGCTCGATGCGCTTCTACCGGCCCACCGGCTACGAGGAGATCGGGGTGGTGGCGGTGGACGAGCCGATCGTCACGCCGGCGACGGCACGGCTGGAGCAGAACCGGCCGAACCCCTTCGACGGCGGCACCGAAGTCGCGTTCGCGCTCGCGCGTGACGGCGAGGCCTCGCTGGTGGTGCACGACCTGGCGGGGCGCGTGGTCAACACGCTCACCACCGGCCGGCTCTCACAGGGGATCCACGTCGCGCGCTGGAACGGCACCGATGCCGAGGGGCGCGAGGTTCCCCCCGGCGTCTACTTCTGCAAGCTCACCACGCATGAGGGGGTGCAGACGCGTCGCATGCTCATGGTGCGGTAAGCACGCGCCGCATGGGCGGCGCGTCGCACGGCGGCGTTCGGTGCCCCCTAGTGCCCGAACGCCGCCTTCATTTCGGAGAGCGAGCGGGCGACGCCGCCTCGGACGACAAAGCGCAGGCGGCGCAGGGCGGCGATGTCGCGGGTGGGATCGGCGCTCACCAGCACCAGGTCGGCGGCCTTGCCGGGGGCGATGGTGCCGAACTCGGTCTCGCGGCCCATTGCGCGGGCGCCGTTGCGGGTCGAGGCGACGATGATGTCCATCGGCGACATGCCGGCCTTCTGCATCGCCTCCATCTCGGCGTAGATCGCGGGGCCGTGCAGGGTGAGCGGGTTGCCGGCGTCGGTGCCCATGGCGATCGGGATGCCGGCCCTGTGCACGCGCATGAGGTTCGCGGCCATCGTGGCGTTGAGGCTGTCCATCGCCGTGCGTCTCGGCATGGGGCGGGTGATGCCCAGGCGCCGCGCGACCGCGTTGGTCGACATAACGTGGGCGAGCGTCAGGGAGTCGACGATGCCGTTCGGGTCGTCGACCTGGGGCGCTGCGCTCCCCACCGTCGCCCGGGCGAGCTCGACGTAGCCCTGGCGCACCGTGAGGGTCGGGCAGTAGATCGTGCCGTTGCGCTTGCACAGGCTCAGGAACTCCGCGTCCACCGGCCGGTCATCGACGCTGTGCACCAGGAGCTTGGCACGCGCGCGCAGGGCGACGCGCGCCTCGGCGAGTCCGGTCGCGTGCACGATCAGCGGCAGGCCCGCGCGCCGCGCCTCGGCGCCGGCGTTGAGCACCGCGCGCTCCATCGCCGGGAAGTCCATCCCCGGCCGGTTGATGAACCACACCTTGACCGCGTCCGAGCCGATTGCCTTGAGGTACCGCACGCCGTCATGCGCGCTGGTCGAATCCTTGAGCACGATGAACTGGCGCTCGGCCGGCAGGTTGAGCCAGTGGTCGAGCGTCGAGAGCAGCGGCCCCGCCGCCGAGACGTGCGGTGCCTCGGTCGAGCGCTCGGCGTCGTCGCGCATGCGCAGCGTCCACGGGAAGCCGCCCACGTCGAACACCGCGGTCACGCCCGAGGCCAGGAACGCGCGGTGGAAGGCCTCGGGGTGCGCGCGCAGGCGCGCCTCGGTCGCCTCGTAGGGATGCTCGGCGCGCAGGTCGAGCGCGTCCGGACGGCCGTCGGCCCAGCCGGTCTGCGAGTAGTGGACGTGCGCGTCGACCAGCCCCGGCAGCACCCAGAGCCCGCGGGCATCGATCGTGTCGACCCCCACCGGCACCGGCACGCGCGCGCGCGGCCCGGCGCTCTCGATGCGGCCCTCGCGGAGCACCACCACCGCGTCGCGCACCGGCGGAGCGCCGGTGCCATCGATGAGCGTTGCTCCCACGATCGCGCGCGGCGGCGGCGGCACGCCCGCGAGCGCCTGGAAGGCGGTGGTCACCGCGATCTTCATGCCGCCGTCGGTCGCGACGAACAGCCGCTCCGAGAGCCCGGTCTGCTCGTCCGCCCCGTAGCGGACCCGGTAGCGATAGGTGCCGTAGACGATGCCCGGCTTGACCGGCACCAGCCTCAGGTCGAGCGCCTCGAAGTGATCGGGCCACGCCTGCCCCGCCGAGGAATCGAGCGCCGCGTAGCCGAGCGCGATCCCGGCCGGGCCGATGCGGGCCAGGTCCGGGCTCTTCAGGTAGCAGGCGAGGTAGCGCGCGCGGTCCTTGTGCCGGATCGCGTCGAGGTTCTGCTCGAACACCCGGCGCGCCGCGTCCAGATCGGGGGACGGGGCGGCCAGGACCAGCGCGAGGAGAAGGGCGGCGTTCACTTCCCGCGCGCGTCGTGGCCGGCAGACGGCTTGCCGCTCGTCGTCAGCCATTCCATGGCGGAGGCTTCGTCGCGGAACACGTCCGCCTCCCCGCCCTGGAGCTCGAGATAGGTCGAGAACATGCGGGCGTTGCCGAACCGAACCGCGTTGGGCACCACGATCGCGAAGCGGTGGCCGCGCAGCGAGCCGGGCTGGCTCACCATCTCCGCATACCGGCGGATCTCGCCGGTGGTGGCGAGGTAGTCGCTCTCGCGCACGTCGACCAGGATGCCGTACCCGGTCTCGCCGCGGAGGTCATCCGCCAGGGCGCGCAGGCCGCGGATGCACATGTCGAAGTCGAGCGTGCCGGTGCCGACCAGCCGGGCCAGCTTGCGCTCGCGCGATATCGTGTGCGTGAAGCCCATGTCGCCTCCGTGCTTCGTGCGACCGGCTAGCCGGTCCGCCCCGCCGCCGCGGCCATCGGATGCGGCGCGCCCGCCTTGGTCACCTCGCGCTGGATGAATCGCCCGGCGCCGCGCTCGACGTCGAGCTTGCCGTCGCGGAACTGGACCCGTCCGTTCACGACCACGTGGCTAGGCTTCCCCTTCACCTTGAACCCTTCGAAGATGCTGCGATCGCTCTTCGAATGGTGGGTCTTGGCACTGCGCACGCCGTCGGCGGACGGATCGTAGACGACCAGATCGGCGTCGCCGCCCACCGCCACCGTGCCCTTGCGCGGGTAGAGGCCGAAGATCTTCGCCGGCTGCGTGCTCCCGAGCGCCACCATGCGCTGCAGGTCGAAGCGCCCTTCGCACACGCCGTAGGTGTAGAGCATCTGCAGGCGGTCCTCGATGCCGGCCGCCCCGTTGGGGATGAGCGTGAAGTTGTCGCGACCCATCCGCTTCTGCTCCATCGTGAACGGGCAGTGGTCGGTGCCCACCGAGTCGAGCATGCCGGTCGAGAGCCCGGTCCAGAGCGCGTCGTGATGGCCGAGGTTGGCCGGCCGGATCGGCGGGCTCATGACGTAGGCGGAGCCCTCGAAGTCAGGCTTCGCGAACACGCTGTCGTCGAGGAGCAGGTACTGGGGGCAGGTCTCGCCCCAGCACTTCTGGCCGCGCAGCTTGGCGCGTTCGAGCGCCTGCACCGCCTCCTTGCACGTCATGTGCACGATGTAGGCGCGCGCGTGGTGCATCTGCGCCATCATGAGCGCGCGCTCGGTGGCCTCGCCCTCGACCACGCTCGGGCGCGACACCGGGTGGAACTCCGGCCCCAGCTTGCCGGCCGCAACCAGCTCCTTCTGCAGGTGGAACACCGCGTCGCCGTTCTCGGCGTGCACGGTCACCACCGCGCCCAGCTTCCCGGCCTGCTTCATGACCTGGTAGAGCTCGGCGTCATCCACCATGATCGCGCCCTTGTAGGCCATGAACACCTTGAACGACGTGATGCCGTGCTCCTGGACGACCGCGCGCATCTCCTCGGCGGTCTTGTCGCCCCAGCCGGTGATCGCCATGTGGTAGGTGTGGTCGACCGGCGCCTTGCGGCTGCGCTCCTGCCAGATCTTCAGCCCTTCGATCAGCGACTGGCCGCGCGCCGGGATGCAGAAGTCGATGAAGCACGTGGTGCCGCCCGCGACCCCCGATGCCGGGCCGGTGAAGAAGTCGTCCGCCGACACGGTGCCCATGAACGGCAGCTCCATGTGGACGTGCGGATCGATGAAGCCCGGGAACACGAACTGCCCGGAGGCGTCGAGCACCTCGTCCTTGGCGTTGCGCTTCTCGAGGTTCTCGCCGATCGCCACGACCTTGCCGCCGTCGCAATAGATGTCCGCGACGTAGCGGTCCGCCGCCGTCACGATCTCCCCGTTCTTGATCAGCAGCCCCATGCGCTCCTCCTATGCTTCATCGATCGATGGCGGATTCTACCCCTCGCGCTGGTACTCCACGAGCCTCATCCACGGCCGGGACAGGTCCATGCCGTCGTACGACTCGAGCACGATGCCGTCATCGTCGGCCCAGAACGTGTAGCCCCCGTCCTCGCCCTGGGAGGGCAGGCTGACCACGTACCGGCCGGCGGCGACGTCCCCGGCGGGCGACGCGAAGGTCCCCTTCTCGACGCAGCGGTAAAGCATGCGGTCGGGGGTCACCGCCATGAGCGGCGGGCCGATCCGGAGCACCGGGAACTCGTGCTCGCCGCCCACCTGGAAGTCGCGGCGCGCCAGGATCAGCGTGTTGAAGAGGTGGGTGGCGAAGTCCACCTCGCAGTAGTCGGGGAAGTCCCCCTCCTGCTCGCGCGTCTGGCCGCCGTACTCGATGCGCACCCGCCACATCGAGCTCTCGGCCGCGTGGATTGCGCGCAGCGTGTGCGGCCCCACACTCCACAGCACCTCGAGCCCGGTGATCCGCCACATCGGGCTGAGCGTGGCGCGGTAGGCGTGGCGGCTCGGGAACGGGTGCGGCGGGACCAGCTCCACCTCACCGCTCGCCACCATGCCCTCGGCAGCGCCCTCGATCCGCCAGCGCTCCTCGCCACACTCCTCGCCGTCGTGGTAGAGCACGTATCGGCCCGACAGGCCGTGGAGCGTGCGGACGCCGGACGCGCCGGGCTCCATCCGCGGGATCGTCACGGTGCCAGGTCGACCAGCTCCTCGTAGGTCTCGGGCCGCCGGTCGCGGTAGAACTGCCAGATGCGGCGCACGTCCTCGATCATGTCGAGATCCATCTCCGCGATCACCAGCTCGTCCTTGTCCTCGCCGCCCTGGGCGAGGATGTTCCCGCGCGGATCGACGAAGTACGACGACCCGTAGAACTTGCCGACGTTCCACGGCGCCTCGGTGCCGACCCGGTTGCTGGCGGCGACGAAGTAGCCGTTGGCGACCGCGTGTGCTGGCTGCTCGAGCTTCCACAGGTACTGGGAGAGCCCGGCGACCGTGGCGCTCGGGTTGAACACGATCTCCGCGCCGTTCAGCCCCAGCGCGCGCGCGCCTTCGGGGAAGTGACGGTCGTAGCAGATGTACACGCCCACCTTGGCGTAGCGGGTCTGGAACACCGGATAGCCGAGGTTGCCCGGCTTGAAGAAGTACTTCTCCCAGAATCCCGAGGTGTGCGGGATGTGGTTCTTGCGGTACTTGCCGAGATAGGTGCCGTCGGCGTCGTACACCGCCGCGGTGTTGTAGTAGACGCCCGGCAGGTCGCGCTCGTAGACCGGCACCACCACCGCCATCTGGTACTTCGAGGCGATCTTGGCGATCGCGTCCGTGGTCGGCCCCGGCACCGGTTCGGTCGCGTCGTACCAGCGCGGATCCTGGCTCGGGCAGAAGTAAGGCCCGTCGAAGATCTCCTGCAGGCCGAGGATCTGCACGCCCTTCTTCCCCGCCTCTTCGATCAGGGGCACGTGCTTGTCGAACATCGCCTTCTTGATCTTGGCGACCGGCACTGACTCGTCGTTGAGCGGATTGCCGCACTGGATCAACCCGCCGATCACTTTCCGGGGCATGTGGAGATCCTCGTCTTCAGAAGGACTGCGTGGGTGTGACGTCGCGTTCGAGATTCAGTGCGTCCGACGGATAGAGCGTGTCCCAGCGGCGGATGAGCGCGCCGATCGCTCCTCCCGGCTCGGCGGCACACGTGAGGCTGCCTCCCTGGAACGCGGCGCCGGCGCCCAACGTGCCGATCGGCTCCGGCCAGCGCGCGCGTGTACGGGGGAGATCCGCCACGCGCCAGGCCAGCAGGGCGCCGAGGTTCGCGGTCCACTGCGGAATGCGCTGCGTGGTCTGGAAGCTGCGCGCGAGTGCCGCGCGCGACCCTTCAAGCGTCTGAGCGGACGTGGGCCTCGGGGCTTCGGGCGCGGCGGTAATGCACCCGGCAAGCGCGAGGGCTGGACCCAGCACGGCGAGGCTCATGCGCTCGCCGCGGCCTCGGACCCGGAAGCGCCCGCCGCCTTGGCGCCGCTCCACGCCGCGAGCCAGTAGACCGCGCTCGAAGCCACCCAGAACCACGCCGGGTGCGGAATGGTCATGAGGTTCATGAGCCCGGCGCCGAACAGCAGCGCCGCGACAATCATCGCGTGCGTCATCTTGCCGTTCGGGGCGAGGCGCGCGGCCACCCACCCGCCCGCAAGGCTGCCGACGGTGTAGCTCAGGATCACGAACAGGAGCGCCCCAAGCGGGATCCGCGCCATCGCCGCACGCAGCGACTCGATGTCGCCGGTCTGCATCGGGGGCGGCGGGTAGACGCGCATGCCGATCGTCTGCACCAGCGCGATCAGCACGAACGCCACCAGCATGCCCACGATCACGGCCAGCACGCTGCGGATCACAGGATTCATGGCGCCTCCTAGAGCCAGCGCGTGATGACCACCTTCTTGTCCGTATAGAACTCGACCCCGTCGCGGCCGTGCGCCTTGAGGTCGCCGAAGAACGAGCCCTTGGCGCCGCCGAACGGGAAGTACGCCATCGGCGCGGCCACGCCGATGTTCACGCCCAGCATGCTGGGCTCGACGCGGTAGCGATACTCGCGCGCCCACTTGCCGCTCGAGGTGAAGATGCTGGTGGCGTTGCCGAGCTCGTGCTTGCGCACGATCGCGACCGCTTCGTCGAAGTCCTTCGCCCGCATCAGGCACAGCACCGGGCCGAAGATCTCCTCCCTGCCCACCACCATGTCGGGCGTCACCGCGTCGAAGATCGAGGGGCCGAGGTAGTAGCCCTCGGGGTGCTTCGGGTCCTGGTAGGCGCGGCCGTCGAGGATCAGCTTCGCCCCCTCCTTCAGGCCCTGCTCGATGTAGCCCAGCACCTTCTCGCGGTGCTGCTTGGTGATGAGCGGGCCCATGGTCACGCCCGGCTCCTCGCCGCCGCCCACCTTGAGCTTCTTCGCCTCGCTCACCAGCTTGTCCTTGATCCGGTCGTAGCTGTCACCGACCGCGAGCACGACGCTGTTGGCGAGACAGCGCTCGCCCGCGCAGCCGAAGCACGACTCGGTCGAGATCGCCGCGGCACGGTCCATGTCGGCGTCGGGCATGACCACCACGAAGTTCTTGGCGCCGCCCAGCGCCTGGACGCGCTTGCCCTTCTCGGCGCCGCGCTTGTAGACGTAGTGCGCGACCGGCGAGGAGCCCACGAACGACACGCCGGCGATGTCGGGATGATCGAGGATCCCGTCCACCGCCTCCTTGGCGCCGTGCACCAGGTTCACCACGCCCTCGGGGAACCCGGCCTGGTGGATCAGCTCGAAGATCTTCACCTGCGAGAGCGGCACGCGCTCGCTGGGCTTGACGATGAAGGTGTTGCCGCACGCCACCGCGTAGGGCAGGAACCACATCGGCACCATCGCCGGGAAGTTGAACGGCGTGATCGCCGCGAACACGCCGAGCGGCTGGCGCACGGTGTGGCAGTCGATCCCGGTGGCGATGTCCTCGAGCGAGGTGCCCTGCATGAGCTGCGGGATCGCGAGCGCGTTGTCGACGTTGTCGATCGCGCGCCGCACCGAGGAGTGCGACTCCTCGAGCGTCTTGCCGTGCTCGCGGGTGCAGGTGCGGGCGATCTCGTCGAAGTGCTCCTCCATGAGGCTCTTGAGCTTGAAGAGCGGCTTGAGCCGGTGGACCGGAGGCGTCGAGCGCCACCCGGGATACGCCTTGAGCGCCGCAGCCACGGCGCGGTCCACGTCGGCAGCGCCGCCGAGCGGGACCTTGGCGATCACCGTGTCGGTGGCGGGATTCCGCACCTCGCCAAAGCGGGTGGCGTCCGAGGGGACCCAGCGGCCGCCGATGTAGTTCTGGATGGTCGTGACGGCGGCGCCGGACGCCGTCTCCTGGCCGTTGATGACGGCCTGCTCCCGCGCTGGCGACATGGAACGGTACCTCCTCGGAAATGGGACGGGCGCCGTCGGGTGGCGCTCGCGGCAGGGTCAGGGTCCTAAGCGCCCATACGATACACCGCTAGACCCGCCTGCGCACCTCCCGGAGCACCTCCGCCATGTGCCTCCAGGCGAGCCGGGCGCCGGCCCTCCCCACCCGCGCGATCGGCATCCACTCGGCGTCGGCCGCGTCGTCCGCGGCCTTTGGAACCCCCGAGCGCCAGCGGGTGAGGTAGTAGAAGTTCATGGTCGGGAAGTAGCCGAATCCCCTGAGGTGGTAGCGGTCCCACCAGATCCCGAGCGGCTCCATGCGGCCGACCGTGAGCCCGGTCTCCTCGCGCAGCTCGCGCCGCGCGGCGCCCTCGGTGGTCTCGCCCGCGTCCATGAACCCGCCCGGCCAGTCCAGGTAGCCGCGCCGGGGCTGGTGTCCGCGCCGCAGCACCAGCAGGGCGCTCCCTTTCACCACCACCGTCCCCGCGCAGACGCGCGGGTAGTCGTAGATGAGGTATCGGCAGCGCGGGCAGGTGATGCGCCGCGGATCGTCGCGCACCGTGCGCGTCACCGGGCGGCCGCAGCGGGCGCACGGGAACTTCGGACCAGGACCGCGCGTGGCGCTCATGGCGCCATCACCGCGATCACCGCCGGGAGCGGCATCTGGGCTCCCGGGGCGTCCGAGCTCTCGCCCGCCTTCCACTGCCCGAAGCTCGCGTAGTGGAACCTGGCCACGCTCACGCACAGCTCCGCCTCGTAGCCGCCGTCCATCGCCATCGCATGGGTGAGCCCGAGCGGCGCCTTCTGCAACAGCGTGGCGAAGTCGGAGAGCGTGTAGCCGCCCTCGCTGGTGATCACCAGGATGTTCCCGCGCGCGTCCTGGCCGACCACGGTGCGGTTCGCCACCAGGTCGGTCTTGCGCACGCGCACCCGGCCCTTGTCGTCGAACAGCATGAAGGACTGGGCCACCTCCCTCCACCCCGGGGCGGCGGGGTCGATCGGCTCGCGCTCGAGGTCGACGACCCGCGCGCTCGCGCGGCCCTCGCGGGGACCGGCGACCAGCGCCGCCTTGAACCCGGGATGGAGGCGCGAGGAGACCCGGACGCCGTTGCACACCAGCAGGCCCATGTACGAGAGATCGGGGTAGTACTGGCCGGCGTTGAACACCGCGAGCGCTCCGGTGCGCTTCTGCCACTCGACGATCGAGAGCGGATTCGCGCCGGGCTCGCGCGAGAAGTGGTGGACGCGCAGGCGCACGCGCGCCGGATCCAGCCTGAGCACCGCGATCTCCGACGACCCACGCCGGCAGAACGGATCGCCGCGCATGGTCGAGAACTCCATGCCGTCGCGCAGGACATGCCAGCGCGGGCTGCCGACGTCGCGCACCAGCGCGAGCACCAGCGCGCCGAGCCCGGCGAATCCGAGCCACATCAGCAGACGGCGGAGCGACATCGCGCCGGCATTCTCATGTCCGGTGCGTGACAAGTCAAAGCCGCGGGCGTGCGCGTCGCACGGTGACGATTCGGGCGACGCGTGGTTCGCGGATGGATGTGAACCCAACGGCATGCGCCTGCATCAGGACTTGCTCTGGCACTCCCCCTGCCAGACACTCGCAACCTGCCAGACCCCAGGCAACGCAACGTCGCTCGTTCATCACCGTGCGCGCCCTCTCCCCGGCACGCCGCTCCCCACATTCACATCATTGCGAAGGGAAGCGCGCTCATGGACCATCGCTTTGCTACGGCCGCACTGTGCTGCCTCGTCGCCCTGAGCCCCACGATCGCCGACGCGGCATCGACCACGCTCCGCTGGACCGCCCCCGGGGACGACGGCGCCACCGGGCGCGCGACCGCCTACGACCTGCGCCGCTCCACCTCGCCGATCACGGCCGCCAACTTCGGCGCCGCCACGATCGTGACCGGCCTGCCCGCCCCCGCGACCGCGGGCACGACCGAGACCTTCACCGTCAACGGGCTGGCCCCGAACACGAGCTACTACTTCGCGATGAAGACCAGGGACGACGCGAACAACTGGTCGACGATCTCCAACATCGCGTTCCTGCCCGGCGGGACCGTGGGCGTCGAGGACGCGCCGGTTGCCCTCGAGTTCTCGGCTCCCATGCCCAACCCGGCGCGGTTCTCGGTGACCTGGGCCTACGCGCTCCCGGAGCCGGCGCCGATGATCGTGGAGGTGTTCGACCTCGACGGGCGGCGGGTGCGCACGGTCGCCGACGGCATGCGCCCCGCGGGCCAGGGCCAGGTGCGCTGGGATCTGCGCGACGCCTCCGCGCGGCCGGTCTCGGCGGGGATCTACATGGTGCGTGCCCGGATGGGCGGGCAGGTGTGGACGCGACGCGTGGCGGTCGTGAGGTAGACGCCCGGTCGATCTAGCCCGCCGCCGGGCGCGCTGCCTTCCGCAGCGCCTCGCGCACCAGCAGCAGCTCCGAGACGTGCTCGAGCGTCACCATGCCCACGAGCCGGCCG
Source organism: Candidatus Eiseniibacteriota bacterium (assembly GCA_035275545.1). Classification (GTDB taxonomy): domain Bacteria; phylum Eisenbacteria; class RBG-16-71-46; order RBG-16-71-46; family RBG-16-71-46; genus WS-11. The sequence goes on from DATEMP010000429.1 coordinate 21,641, forward strand.
CCGCTCACCACCGGCATCGCCGAGCGACGGTGATCGCGCATGCGGCGCAGCACCTCCTCGAGCGGCTCGCCCGGCTCCGCGACCTGCCCGTCGCGCGCCACCACGTCGCCCACGGTGGTTCCCGGCCCCGCCTTCTGCAGGGCGGTGAGCAGCTCGGCGCGCGTGAGCAGCCCGGTCAGCTCGCTGCCCGCCATCACCGGGAAGTCCTGCTGCGCGCCCGCCATCAGCTGGTCGACCGCGCGCTGGAGCGAGTCGTTCACGTCCAGCACCTGGAACTCGGTGATCATCGCGTCCCGCACCGGCAGGCCGCTCAGCGTGGCGCGTGACCGCACCAGCGCGTGCTCCTCGCCCGCCGCCAGGAACACGAACAGCGCGACGAACATGAGTGCGGGGTTGTAGAAGAACCCCACCACGCCGAACAGCAGCGCGATCCCCTGGCCGATGATGGCGGCGATCCGGGTTGCCTGGACGTAGGAGAGCTTGAGCGCCAGCGCCGCCCGCAGCACCCGGCCGCCGTCCATCGGGAACGCCGGGACCAGATTGAACGCGACCATGAGGATGTTGACGGTGAGCAGCGAATCCAGGAGCCCGCCCTCGAGCGGGCGGAACGCGTCCGGGCTCCGCACCCCGCCCAGCAGGAGCCAGAGCAGCGCCGCGATCACCACGTTCACCGCCGGGCCGGCCAGGGCGACCACGATCTCCTGCGCCGGCTTGTCGGGCATGCGCTCGAGCCGGGCGATGCCGCCGATCGGGAGCAGGATGATGTCGCGGGTGCGGATCCCGTAGCGGCGCGCCGCCAGCGCGTGCCCCAGCTCGTGGAGCAGCACGCAGCCGAACACCAGCAGGATCAGGGCGACGCTCGCCAGGGCGTGCGCGGGGTTTTGGGTCAGCAGGCCCCGGTCGACCGCGATCCAACCGACGTAGAGCAGGAACGTGACGTGGATCTCGATGCGTATTCCCGCGATCGACCCGATCCGTAGCGACCAGCGCATCGCCTAGTCTTGCACGCGGGAGACGCGCAGTGCCAACCGTAGGCGGCCGGCATACGTCCAAGAGAGAGCCCGCCAAGTCGGGCGGGCAGAAGGAGGTCACGCATGAGACGTGGATGGTGGATCGGCGTAGGCGTCGCGGCGGTCGTCGCGGCCACGATCGCTGTGCCGGAGCTCGTTCACCGCTCGGAGGCGCAGCCGGGCTCCAGGCGCATCTTCAGGGATCCCGCGGAGGCGATGCGCATCATGGACTCGTTGGGGGCGGGCATGCTCTTCGGCCAGCCGGACACGAGATCACCCAACTGGAAGCAGCTCTCGAAGGACGCCGGGCTCATGGTCACCCAGAAAGGCCGGGCGGGGCTGCGCGGGCAGCTCTACGTCAAGGTCGATGGGCGCTGGCGCGCCGTCGCGCTCGACGGACCCGAAGGCTTCGGAGGATTCGTGCTCGCCCGCTAGTCAGGCGAGCCGCTTCCATCCATTGGGGAGCTGAGACCCGCGGCAGAGGAAGAGCGGGATCCGGTCCTTGCGACACAACGCCTGCAGGCGGTCGAGGTTCTGCTTCTCCTTCGGCCCGTAGACGTCGGGATGCGTGGTGACCACCCAGATGCCGTGGCGTTGGAAGCCGGGCGAGAGCTTCTTGAACCCGTCCACCAGCTCCTGGGCGGTCTCGATCGTGGTTTCGATCTCGTCGATCGTGAACCCACCCTTGCCGCCGGAGATGTCCGCGATGCTCTGCGGCAGCAGGTGGACCGAGAGCCCCAGGGCGCGCCTGGGTGCGAACTCGGCGGCGGGCGCGGCCGTGGCGAGGGCCAGCGCGAACATGATCGCCAGGATTGGGAAACGCGCGCGGATCAAGAACACCTCAGGCTGCGCGACCGTCCGATTCGTCGTCGGGGAACTCGGACTCACCGCGCTCCCAGCCTTCCAGATCCTCGTGCCACAGCTCGCCCTGCCGGTCCTCGTCGGCCATCTCGAAGCGCGACGCGGGCGACTGTCCGGCATCCGGATCACCGGTGATCTCCGCGTCGGTGTGGAACGCGGCGAGCGACTCGAGATCGCGGCGCGCGGGCAGGTAGGCGGGGTGGATCCACAGCGCGTGCTGGAGCAGGCGCACCGCCTCCTCTGCGGCGCCCAGCTGCAGGCAGGCCGAGGCGGCCAGGTAGTGCAGCTCGGGATGATGCGGTGCGAACGAAAGCCCGCGCAGCGCGCGCGCCAGGCCGGCGCGCAGCTTGCCGCGCCGCAGCGCATCCGCGGAGGCTGAGGCGAGCGCCGAGGCCGCGCCCACGTCCGGCGGCGTGTAGAGACCGGGGATGTGGCGCTTGAGCTCGGTGATCGCGCGGGCCATGGACAGGCGGACGACCGGGTCCAGGGTGCGTGCGCGTTCCGCGGCGACGCGGTCCGCGAGATGGGCGAACACGACCGCGATCTCGTCGAGCGAGGGGCGTGACGACTCGGGCACGAGCGCTTCCTCCGTGACTGCCTGCGAAGAACCCTTTCACCGTTGCTGAAGAGGTCATCGGCAGCACCCCGCCGGGGCTGAAGCGGGACGTCAGCGCGTGCGGAAAACCGCGGTCAGCGCACCGTTCGGCGCGTGGACTCGATCCACCACGCCCAGGGGATGAAGAGCCAGACGGCGAGGCCGCCGAGGGCGATTGCGCGCGGCGTGGTATCGGACGGAAGGGGCGCGAGGCTCATGAGGTAGAGCGTGGCCGCGACCACGATCATCGACCAGAGCGAGAGGCGCCCCTTCCAGCCGCGGGGCCGGGTGACGCGCAGGTAGAGCCAGATGCCGATGCTGAACGCGACCACCTCGAGGATCAGCGCCACCGCGGGCACGTTCCAGAGCCCGAGCCCGACCCTGGGCCCGCCCGGCCAGAGCGGCAGATCGGGCCGGTGCACGATCAGGTCCATGAACCAGTGGCTGGCGACCGCGAACCCCAGCCACCAGGCGCCGCCGGTGTCGCGCATGATCATGCGATACCCGAACGCGACCACCCCGCTCCACACCAGGACCATGAGCAGGCTGTGCGACCACGGGTAGTGCACGAAGTCGAACGGGCAGAGCCGGGTGTTGCCGGGATCGATCACCACCTGCTCCCAGCCGAGCAGCAGGAAGACCGGCCACAGGCCGTCGAGCAGCAGCGGCGCGAACAGCAAGAGCGCGAGTGGTGCCCGGGGCGCGAACCGCTTGCCCGCGAGCCCGACGCCGAAGTGCCCGAGGAACACGCCGGCGCCTAGGTCCGGGCGAACCGCGGGTCGGCGGCGCGCAGGAACTGTAGGAGCACGTTGCCGGCCACGGTGGTCCGGTAGTCGCGATCCGAGCGGATGTCGTCGATCGGGGAGATGTCCGATGCCAGCGCCTCGCGGGCACGCGATGCCGCCTCGGGTGAGGGCGTGGCGCCCTGGAGCGCCTCCTCGGCATGCGTGGAACGCAGGGTGACCGGCGCCACGCTGCCCCAGGCCAGGCGCACGTGACTCACGCGGCGCTTGCGGTCCAGCCCCAGCACCCCCGCCATCACCACCTTGGAGATGCTCTGCGCCCGGCGCGTGCCGACCTTGCGGAAGAACTGGACGGTGCCCCGGGGCGGATACGGGATCTCGACGCCCGTGATCAGCTCGTCGGGCTCGATCGCCAGGTCGCGATAGCCGCGGTAGAGCTCCGCGAACGGGAGCGACCGCGCGCCGCGCTGGGAGCGCAGGTGCACCACGGCGTCCAGCGCCATGAGGGCCGGGAGCGAATCGCCGGCCGGCGAGGCGTTGGCGATGTTGCCGCCCACGGTGGCGCGGTTCTGGATCTGACGCCCGCCCACCTCGGCGGCCGCGGCCACCAGCGCGGGCAGCCGGCGGCGGAGCACCGGATGCTCGCGGATTTCGCTGAACGTGGCGAGCGCTCCGAGCCGCACGCCCTCACGACCGGCGCGGATCCCGGACAGCTCGCGCAGGCCCCACAGGTCGACGAACTGGCGGCCGGAGTGGGTGCCGGCGTTCAGGTAGACGAGCAGATCGGTGGCGCCGGCGATCGGGGTGGGTCGCTCGGCCGCGCGCATCATCTTGAGCGCGTCGGCGAGGTCGCGCGGCCGGGCGACGTCGAGGGTCGAGAGAGCCGCTCTCATCGCTTGCTCTTCGCGGCGGCGCGCACCGCGTCGACGATCTTCTGGTAGCCGGTGCATCGGCACAGGTTCCCGGCCAGCGCCTCGCGCACCTCGGGATCGCTCGGCACCTTGCCGCGCTTCCGGCGCAGCAGCTCGTGCGCCGACAATAGAATTCCGGGCGTGCAGATCCCGCACTGCGCGCCGCCCATCTCGACGAACGCCTGCTGCAGCGCGGTGAGCTTCGGCCCGCGCGCCAGCCCCTCGACGGTCAGGATGGTGGCGCCGTCCGCCTGCACCGCCGGCACCAGGCACGAGTTCACCGTGCGCCCGTCGATCAGCACCGTGCAGGCACCGCACTCGCCCTCGCCGCAGCCCTCCTTGGTGCCCGGCAGGCGGCATTCCTCGCGCAGCACGTCGAGCAGCCGCTTCATGGGCGGCACCGAGACCCGGCGGCGCTTGCCGTTCACCGTGAAGCTGAGCGTCGCCCGCCCGCTCATTCCTCGCCCTCGCCCTGGAGATTGGCGAACGGAAGCACGCCGTGCGCTTCGACAAAGCTCGCGAGCAGCGTCCGCTCGAAGCTGGAGGGATCGTCATGAAGCAGCCACGCCACCTGGAGCGCCATGTGGTCGCGCAGCTGCCAGACGTATCGGCCGCCCCAGTGCCCCACGACTTTTCCGTGCCCGAAGCGCAGGTATCGCTTCACCCGCTGCTGGAGCAGGGAGCGAACGCCGGGACCCTGCGCGCGGCCGATGTACAACACGCTCGCGCCTTCCACCCACTTCTCCTGTAGCACCTCGATCGGAACCGTCGGGTCCTTTCCCCGATACCAGGCGGCGACGCTTCGTTCGAGGAACCCGGGGGGCGGTTGGGATTCGCGAACCACGACGTAGATACCGCGCGCGACCGGCACATCCAGGCAACCGGTTTCGAACAGGTGGCGCACCGAGCGAAACCCCTCGAAGCCGATGCCCTGGACGCGAGCGATATCCCATGGCTGCGATCCGATGGTCACGGCGCTCATGCCCTCGCGTCCTCGTGCTTCCGCATCGCCTCGAGCAGGCGCTCGGGCGTCACCGGGATCTCGTCCACGCGCACGCCGGTCGCCTGCGCGATCGCCGCCACCACCGCGGGCGCCGGGGCGTCCATCGGCAGCTCGCCCACGCCCTTCGCCCCGCGCGGCCCGTGCGAGTACGGATTGTCGACGAACGCCACCTCGATCGGCGGCGTGTCGACCGAGGTCGGGATGATGTAGTTGGTGAGCTGATGGTTCCAGATCCCGCCGTCCTTCCAGCGCACCTCCTCGAGCAGCGCCCAGCCCAGCCCCTGCACCGTGCCGCCCTCGACCTGGCCCGCCGCCAGCACCGGGTGGATCGCCCGCCCGATGTCCTGCGCGGTCTTCACGTCCAGGAGCGCGGTCTCGCCGGTGTCCAGGTCCACCTCGACCTCGACCGCGCACGCCGCGTAAGCGAACACCGCGTAGGCGTCGCCGCGGTAGGTGTCGTCGTCCCATTGGATCCCGGGGGGCTGCTGGTAGCGCCGCTCCACTCGCAGCGGACCGCGCTCCTTGAGCCAGGCCTTCGCCACGCGCTGGAACGTCGCCGCGTCGGCGATCGGCTGCTCGGCGAACAGCTCGAGCTTCTCGTGCATGCCGTGGGCGCAGCGCTCCAGCAGCCCGCCCACCACCATCACGGTGCGCGAGGCGACCGTGGGCCCGCTGTCCGGCACCCGGCCGGTATCCGGCACGTGGACCTCCACGAACGCCGCCGGCACGCCCAGCGCGTCGCCCACCAGCTGCGAGAACACCGTGACCGTGCCCTGGCCGATCTCGGTGTTGGCGGAGAGAATCCGCGGCCTCCCCTCGGGCGACAGATCGAGCGCCGCGATCGAGGCGAGCTTCACCTCGCCGCTTCCGGTGAATCCCGCGCCGTGCATCACCAG
>DATEMP010000430.1:0-45570 GCA_035275545.1 Candidatus Eiseniibacteriota bacterium
TCGGTGGTGCTCTCGGGCCTCGCGCTGCTGCTTGCCGCGCGCATCGCGTGGGAGTGCGGGCTCGCCGCCGGCGCCATGAGCGAGGCGGCCGGCCAGGCACTCGACCGCGATGCCTGACCCGCGGCGGCGACCGCCCGGACCACGGTCCGACTGGGCGCTGATCCGGCGCCTCATCGGCGAAGCGCGGCCCCACCGGCTCCAGCTGGTTCTGCTGTTCGCCAACGGGCTGCTGCTCGCGCCGCTCACCATGCTGTCGCCGCTGCCGCTCAAGATCGCGGTCGACAGCGCGCTCGGCTCCCTTCCGCTGCCGCGCCTGCTCAGCCCGCCCGGGGCCGCGTCCTCGCGCGAGCTGGCGCTGATGGTCGCGGCGGGCCTGCTGGTGGCGATCGCCGTGCTGCGCCAGGGTCAGGCGCTGGCCGGCACCTGGCTGCGCTCGTGGCTGATCGAGCAGCAGACCCTGAGCCTGCGCGGACGGCTGTTCCTGCACGCGCAGCGCCTGTCGCTCTCCCATCACGACCGGCGCGGCACCGCCGACGCCATGACCCGGATCGAGCGCGACGTGCGCGACTCCCAGGCGATCGTGGTCGAGAGCCTGTTCCCCTCGCTCACCGCCGGCTTCGCGCTGGTCGGGATGCTGGCGGTCACCGCCCGGATCGACGTGCAGCTGGCACTCGCCGCCCTCGCGATCGGTCCGATGCTGTTCCTCCTCAACCAGTACTACCGCCGCCGGCTCCGGGTGCGGTGGCACGAGGTGCGGGCGCTCGAGACCAAGGCGCTGGGCGTGGTGCAGGAGGTGCTCGGGGCGCTGCGCGTGGTCAAGGCGTTCGGCCAGGAGGACCGCGAGCACCGGCGCTTCATGGACCGCTCGGCGCACGGGATGCGGGCGCGTCTCGGGCTGAACGTCGCCGAGAGCGCGTTCGGGCTCCAGGTGGGCGTGCTCACCGCACTCGGCTCGGCGATCGTGCTCTGGGTCGGGGTCGGCCACGTCCAGTCCGGCACCATCACCCTGGGCGAGCTGCTGCTGGTCATGGGCTACATCGCCCAGCTCTACGAGCCGCTCAAGACCATCAGCAAGCGCACCGCCGGGCTCCAGTCCAAGCTCGCCTCGGCCGAGCGTGTCTACGCGTTGCTCGACCAGGCACCCGACGTGGCCGATCGCCCGCATCCGCGTCCGCTCGCGCGCGCCCACGGCGCGATCGAGTTCCATGGCGTCTCGTTCGACTACCCGGACAGCCGCACGGCGCTGCGCGGCGTGTCGTTCACCGTGCCGGCCGCGAGCCGCGTCGGCATCGCCGGGCCCACCGGGGCGGGCAAGTCGACGCTGGTGGGGCTCCTGCTCAGGCTCTACGACCCGGCCGAAGGCCGGATCCTGCTCGACGGCGTCGACCTCCGTGACTACCGGCTCGCCGACCTGCGCCGGCAGTTCGCGATGGTGCTCCAGGACTCGGTGCTGTTCTCGACCAGCGTGGGGGAGAACATCGCCTACGCCCGCCCCGGCGCGCGCCACGACGAGATCGTGGCCGCCGCCCGGGCCGCCCACGCGCACGAGTTCATCGAGCGGCTCCCGGAGGGCTACGACACTCCGGTGGGCGAGCGCGGCATGACGCTCTCGGGCGGGGAGCGTCAGCGCGTGGCGCTGGCCCGCGCGTTCCTGTGCGACGCCCCGATCCTGATCCTCGACGAGCCGACCAGCGCCGTGGACGTGCGCTCCGAGACGCTGATCCTGGAAGCGCTCGAGCGGCTCATGCGCGGCCGCACCACCCTGATCGTCGCCCACCGGCTCAGCACGCTCGAGCACTGCGACGTGCGGCTCGAGATCGATCGCGGCCGGGTGACCACCGTGCCGGTGCCGGCGCGCGCCTAAAGAGGTTCGGGGCCCGGGCCCAGTGCCTCGGGTTGGCGGCCGAGTTCCGCTGCTGTGCGGGCGCCCGGCTCGGCTTGCAGTTCTCCGTCTGCCGCTCCGACCCCAACCGGGCGTTCAGCACGCGACCTTCGATCTTCAGCCGGCCTCTTTTCGCCCCTGTCGTCTCGGTCGCTGCGCGTGACCGCGTCATTGGCGGCCCTCTTTGATCTGGGGCCATTTCAACCGCATCGATACGCTATGCCACAAACATTGACACAGAATGACCCCGTAAACATTGGCCAAGTTCGTCGTTGCGAATAGCGCGAGGTTTATGGTCAAGTTGCGTCTGCAACCGATCGCAGCGCTCAGCCGAATCGGTAAGACAAGGGGCACGCATGGAAAACCACAAGCTACGCGTTCGTGTTGGTGTTCACGAGTTTGAGGCTGAGGGCACTGAGGAGGCCGTGGCCGCCCAGTTCGCAGTGTGGAAAGAGCTTATCAACGGCTCCTCTGCCAAGCCTCTCCAGCCAAGCCCCCCGGCGGCTAGGGGCACAGAGCCCCGCGCACGGGAGGGATACATTCACATCCCGGGCGTGTTCATGACCGACGATAAGCGAAAACTCGTCACGCTCGAAGTACACCCACCGGGGGAAAGCCGGGAAGCCGACGCGCTGTTGCTGCTCTTGTATGGCTATTCCACCGTGTATTCCTTGGACCTGGTCCCCGTAACCAAGCTCCTTGAGGCGATGGCGGTTTCTGGGTTGAGAGTTGACCGAGTTGACCGCGCCCTGGCCCCTCACACGCGTGCTGGCTACGTTCTCAAGGCCGGTCGCGGTAAGGGGGGTAAGTACAGGCTGTCGAACACCGGGCATGCCCGCGCGGAAGAAATGGCTAAGGAACTGTCCGGCAAACTGGTCTAGATGAAACGGCCGGGCATCTGCGAGCCGCCGGGTCCGGAAGCCCCTCGCGGGGCACACGCGGCCGGGTGGGAACCCGGCTGACTTCGCGCGCCCCACAGCAGCATCCTCTTGCGCTAAGCGAGCGGAAAGCGGCCGAGAAAGGACGGGTTGTGACCAGGAGGGTCTAAGGCGGTCTGGGCCGCCAAACAAGCGGGGGTCGGTGGCTAGCTCTGGCGAGAGAGCACCGACCCCCCATCCCAGGCTTGCGCCTAGGGTTTCTTGCAGATGCCGAGGTGGCGGAACTGGTAGACGCAGACGCCTTGAAAGCGTCCGGCTGGGAGGCCTTGCGGGTTCGAATCCCGTCCTCGGCATCTATGTACGCGTGAGCACTCTAAGAGAAATCTCTTTGACAGTCATTATCGGTCCTGTAAAGCCTGCTAATCACTAGGAAATCAACCTTTTGAACCTGCGCCCGATCCTTGTTCTCGTCTGTTTTTCATTGGCGGTTGTCCTAGCAAGCGGCCAAGCATGGGGCCAAGACCTCGCCAAGCATGAGCGCTTCACCGGCGGCAATCATCGCCTTGGGCCAGACACGATTTCGGTCAATCTGCTGAACACCGGCAAGACCGACCAAGAAGCCGCTGACGATGCACAGCGAGCAAGACAAGCCGCCCGAGACGCCACGCGGTCTTTCTGGCTCACCTTTGCGGTCCTGGTGTTGAGCGTGGTTCAGTCCATCGCGTTTTGGGTACAGATTCATTGGTCGCGAAAGACGCTTAGGCAGATGGAGAGCGAAGAGCGTAGACGGCTCCGCGCCTATTTGTTCATCGAGAGCCCGCCCCTGATTGAGGGGGCAATAATGAGTGCAAATCCTCAATCCGTAAGATTCAACATCAAGAACTCTGGCCAAACCCCGGCCTACGAAGTCGTGGTCTCTGCTCGCTTGTGGCCTAGAGAGAGAATTCAACTCGGCAGTGTGCCAGCCTTTGTAACGCCCGCCGACGAGGAACGAAGCATCGCGCCGATGGGTCCGGGCGGGCTCGTCGGTGTCACGGTTACAGTTCGGGACGAGGACACTCTAACCGACCTCCTGTCGAAAGAAATCACGGCTGGGCGTGCGACTTTCTTCTTGCAGAGAAATCAGATACAGGGACGCCTTCAATCGTGCCCAGCAGACTGATTTCCTTCTCGCCCTTCGTCCCAATCACTACCGCCAAATGGCCTATTGGGAAGAGGGCAACCACGCCACATAGTACGGTCGAGAGCACACTAATCACGGCGTTTACCCTGCCCGGGCGGGCTGTGTGCGCAAGACTCCACAGTCCCGACGCCTCTTTGCGGTCCCCGATCCCGCATCCTAGCCGCGTGCGAATCCTCGGGCTCCCCGAGGGACTCACGGGAGCTGCCCCTACGCTGAGCGCACCACGGGCCCGAACCCTTCGCTGAGGGACGTCCCGAACCCCTACCCTTCGCCTACGGGGCGAAGTACCAGGAGAGCTTCGCCAGGAAGATGTTCTCGGGCGGCGCGTCCACCACCCGGCCGAGCGGCAGGAGTGAGTCGGCGAACGGATCCGAATCCGAGCGGCGCTGGGTCCACACCAGGTAGGCGGTCGAGCCGGGCCGGTACTCCCAGCGCAGCACCGCGTTGCCCTTGAGCGAGCGGACCGTGAAGTCGAGGTCCGAGACCGGGGCGGTGGGTGTGAAGGCGTAGCTGCGCGGGGCCGCCAGCGCCTTGAATCCGGTGTAGGCGGCCGAGGACACGAACGGCTGGATGTAGGTCTGGAGCCCGATCCGCGGGGTGAAGGTCCAGTCGATCTTGAGCGACGCCGAGGCGGTGTGCTGGTCCAGGGTCGCGAACACGTAGCGGCGGCCGTAGGTCGGGGAGCTGGACGCGCTCGACGAGGTGACGAACTGGGCGTCCTCGTGGAGCCGCTCCCAACCGGGGGTGAGCTTGACGCTCAGCGCCGAGGTCGGCTTCCAGGCCACGCTCGGGTAGGCGAAGAGGCTCCACGAGCCGTTGTACGAGGAGCTGCCGCCCACGGATGCGTAGAGCGAGGAGCGGCGCTGGGTGTCGGTCGAGTAGTCGATGCCGCCCGACCAGGCGTGCGGGTTCAGGGTGAGGGGGCCGCCGCGGGTGCGCCGGTTGTTGACCGAGGGCGCATCGAAGATCGCCCAGCCGCTCAGCGTGTGCCCGTTCTTGTACTCGGTATAGCTCGAGGCCTCGACCCCGCGCCGGGTGGGGTTGCCGCCGTGGTCGAAGGTGGCGAAGCCCGAGATCTTGAGGGTCTGATAGCGCCACAGGTCGTGGGGCTTGGTCCACTTGTAGCCGGTGCCGATGTGGCCGTTGATGATGTCCGAGCGCCGCTGGAAGCCCAGGTCGTTGACGTCGAACTGGGGGGCGACGAACCCAACCCCGGTATTGAACAGCACCGCGCCCTTCTGCTTGTTGATCCAGTACCGGCTCGCCCAGCCCTCGAGCCGCGTGGCGAAGGAGTCGACCTCGACGTGGCCGGCGTCGGGGCGCTGGAAGTAGTGGGTCGAGCTGCGCTGGAGCGCGATCATCCGGCGGCGGTCGCCCTCGACCCGCGAGAACGCCGACCAGCCCGAAACCACCCAGGTCTCCCGGCGGTCCAGGAACAGCCAGCCGTCGAGGCCGCCGAGCAGCGAGCCGCTGTTGAGCTGGGGGCGCAGCGCGGGATCGTCGAAGGTGCGGAGCGCGGTGGTCCCGAGCAGCCCGAGGCCGGCGCGGCGGCCGAACTCCCGCTGCGCCCGGGTGACGCCGTAGTAGGTCTGGGGCTCGATCTCCGCCTGCCACGCGCGTCCGGGGTTGGCGAGCCGCGCCATCTCGCGGCCGGTCACCGCGTGAAGCGTGCCCAGCGTCCAGTGCCGACCGGGCCGCCCGATGAGCTTGCCGGCACCCAGGATCCGGGTCGCGACCGGGATCTCCTCGAACTCGGAGGATGGGACACGGCCCTGCGGGGCACGGCCGATCCGGCGGCTGTAGAAGAACACCGGGTCGTCCCAGTCGGAGTCCCAGTAGTCGCCGGCGCCCTCGCGCCCGAAGGCGAACGCGGAGGCGCCCTCGACGAAGAACGGGCGCTTCTCCTCGAAGAAGTCCTCGACGTCGCTCAGGTTCACGGTCTCGGGGTCGATCTCGACCGTGCCGAAATCGGGATTGCCGGTGGCGTTGAGCGTCAGGGGCCCGAGCCGGGCACGCAGGTCGCCGCCGCCGTTGCCGCGCATCCGCGATTCCTGCCGGAACGGGTCGTCGACCGGACGGCCCAGGAACTCGCTGCGGCTGGTGACGTACGGCATCAGCTCGATCGCGGGGCGCGGGGAGATCCGCTCGATGCCGGTGAGCTCGGGGAAGCGCGATACGAACCCGCTCGCCTTGCGCGGGCGGTAGACCGCGTAGCTCTTCTCGCGGCGCCGCGGGATCTCGCGCACCACGTTCACCCCCCAGGTCTGGGGACTGCCGCCCCGGAAGCGGAGCTGCGAGTAGGGGATCCGCATCTCGACCGTCCAGCCCTCGGAGTCGCGGCGGGCGCGGCCCTGCCACACGCCGTCCCAGGACCGGTTCTCCTCGACGTCGTTCGAGAGCGTGCCGTCGTAGAGCGTGCCGGCGGCGTTGATCATGAAGTAGTAGCCGGTGCGGCGGTCGCGATAGGGGTCGAGGTAGACCCCGAACCGGTCCGAGGCGATCGACACGTCGCGCCGGGCGAGCTGTCCGACCACCGAATCGGGCGCCGTGTCGTAGAGGCGCGCCCCCACATAGAAGGCGTCGTCGTCGTAGGCGAAGCGCACCTCGGTGCGCTGGCTGGGCCGCGACCCCTCGACCGGGTCGCGCTGGACCAGGGCGGTGAACGGCTCGGCGGTCTGCCACACCGACTCGGAGAGCGTCCCGTCGACGTTCACCGGCTCCTCCAGGCGCACCGCCTGGGCGGCGGGCTTCTGGGCGGCGCGCGGGGTGGTGGCGGCGGTGTCGGCCAGCACGGCCAGGCTCAGGATCGCGAGTGCGGAGGCCATGTCAGTCGGTGAGCTCGAGGATGCGCGCCGCCACCCGGCGCGCGTCGAAGGTCTCGGCCAGCGCGCGGGCGGCGCGGCTGTGTCGCGGGTAATCGGCGTTCACGGCGTCGAGGGCCGAGGCGGCCTGGTCGAGCGTCGAGAAGCGGAACATCCCCTCGCCATCCGGGAGATACCGGCTTGGCCCTGTGTCCTGGACCACCACCGGCTTGCCGCTCGCCAGGTAGCAGAGCGTCCGGTCGCTCACCCAGGCGTTCTGGAAGCGGATGCACGACGGCTTGGCGCAGCTGAACTCGCCGCGCGATCCCTGGATGTAGGCGCGGTAGTCCTCCGGGGTGCCGGCCACCTCGGGCGAGGACCGGATGCGCCAGCCGTGGCGCTCCATGAGGCGGCGGTCCTCGGCGTCGGCCTCGGTGCGCAGGTAGAGGGCGAGCTCGAGCGGCTGCGGGGTGTGGCCCGGCAGCTCCTTGAAGGGCAGGAACGCGACCCGCTTGGTGTTCTCGTACTGGGTCTCACCGTCGACGATCCAGTTGTTCGAGTCCCAGCCCGAGACCGTGGTCATCGGCCCCGGGGCGTCGTCGAAGGCGACCGGCCAGTCGTCGAGCGACACCGGCGGGGGGATGTGCTCCCAGGTGAGGTCGCAGTCCGGGAACCGGGCATCGGGGGTGCCGACCGTCTCGCCGGTGGTGAAATGGACGTCGTGCCGCGGCACCTGGAGCTGGTCGCGGCTGATCCAGAACTGGAGCAGCCCGGGATCGATGTCCACCAGGGCGGTGCGGCGGAAGCGGGCGAGCAGCGCGGGATCGATCGCGTAGTTGAAGTTGAGCAGCAGCCGGGCGCTGCGGTAGAGCGCCTCGGCCTCTTCGGGTGTGCACCCGACCATGCGGGTAGGGGCCCCGGGAAAGCGCTTGGGGTTGGGGCCGACCTCGAGCAGCACGCGGCCTTCGAGCCCGAACGCGGCGAGGCGGTCCATGAATGTGGCGATCGCTCGGGCGTCACGGGCGTCGTCGCCGCCCGGGACGAAGCGCTCGAGCCAGTAGACGTCGCACCCCAGCCGGCGCAGGCCCTGCACGTACTGCATGTAGACCCAGAAGTGGCCGCCGCCCTCCGGGAAGTTGGCGACGTTGAATGCCGAGAGCACCACCGGCCCGCGGTGGGTCATTCGCCCACCCCGACCGGGGCCAGGCGGCGGAGGTCGTCGAAGCTCACCAGCGTGATGCCGTGCGCCGCGATCGCCGCGCGGATCCGCGGATCGCAGAGCGTGCGCAGCTCCACCTCGCGCTCGAACGCGTAGCCGGTGTCCATGTGGGCATCGACGTACCCGGGATGGCAGCTCATCTCGGTGACCCCATCGGCGACCTCGCGGGCGAGCAGGCCGGTGAGGCTCTCGACCCCCACGTGCTCGGGATGGCTCTCGCCGCCCCACTGGCCGTAGAACCTCGAGAACGTGCGGACCGCGGAGGCACCGCGCAGCGGCAGCCCCAGGTCGCGGGCGAAGTCCCGGAAGGTGGCGATGCGTGCCGGGTGCCGGTGCGCGTCGTGATGGGAGTCGATGTGGCTCGGGGCGCGGCCCATGAGGCGAGTGAAGCGTGCGTACTGGCGGCGGAGCGCGATCTCGACCGCCGGCGAGCGCCCGGTGCCGTTGGTGCAGGTCACGAGCGTCTCGTCCAGCACCACGTGGAGCCCCACGCTCAGGCCGGGCGCCTGGCGGGCGGCGGCCGCGCCGTGCTCGCTCCAGCGGGTGTCGACCATGAGGCTCGCACTGGTGACGATCCCGAGCGTGTGCGCTTCGAGGATGCCGCGGGTGATCCCCGGGGTCGCTCCCAGGTCGTCGGCGTTGACGATCAGGTACTTCACGCGGTCGCCTCCGGCAGCACCGGGCCCAGCGCTTCGAACCAGCCCTCGACCGCGGCCAGCTCGTCGAATCCCCATCCGGCACCGTCGGCGATCAGGGCTAGCGCCGGCCAGATGACGCGGTTCGCATAGCGGGCGAGCTCGGCGATCGCGAACAGCGCGTTCAGCTCGCGGGTGCCCGGCATGTTCCAGCCCTGCCCGCCGAGCGCCTCCCGGTAGAGCGTCACGATCTCCGCCCTCCGTGCGGGCGGGAACCGAAGCAGGAACGCCGACAGGTCGTAGCTCGCCGAGCCCACGCCGGCGCGGTCCCAGTCCACCAGGCGCACCCGGGCGCCACCCGGCGCGGGCTCGGCAAACACGTTGGTGGTCCAGAGGTCGCCGTGGAGGAGCGTCTCCGGTCCGCCCCAGCGCGCCAGGGTCTCGGCGTGGGCGGCCGCGCAACCTTGAAGGCAGCGGAGTCGGTCCAGGAGCCGGTCGCGGAGCGCGGCCTCGCTCGGGCTCGGCATCAGCCGCGGCGGGCGCAGCCCCTCGAGGGCGGCGATCGCGTCGCGCAGGTTGCTCGCCATGAAGGAGGGGCCGAAGTCGACGCCATGGAGCCGGCACTCGGCGAGCACCGGATGGAGGGCGAAGCGCGCGTGGAGGGCCGCCACCTTTCGGACCGCCGCCGCCAACCGCTCCGGATCGTCCTCGCGGCTCGCGAGCTCCCAGGGCCCCAGGTCCTCGTAGACGTGCCAGACCCAGGTGCCGTCCGGGGACGCCGAGACGCCCAGCAGCTCGGGGACCAGGTCGCCCATTCCCTGGGCCGGGAGCCAGCGCCGGATGACGTGCTCGTTGCGCCGCGCGTGGGCGGGGTCCATGCGCTTGGCGATCAGCGAGCGGACCCGCGCGTGGGTCTCCAGGCGCAGGCGGAACACCCGGGGCTTGAGCCGCTCGCGCACCAGCAGGGTCGCGGGTTTCTCCCCGAGCGCCTGGACGAGCGCGCGGCCCAGCTCGGCCCAGCCCGGATCCCCGATCCCCGAGCCGTCGTCCGCCGCGATCGCGTGGGAGGGGTCGAGGATCACGAAAGCCACTCCGCGCTCGCGGCCAGCGCTTCCGCCAGGTGGCCGCGGTACTGCCGCAGCGAGCTGATCGGCCGGATCAAGTGGCGCTCGGAGGCGACCACCAGGCTCGCGCACGCCCATTCGGTGCTGGCGAGGGCCTGGAAGACGCGCCCCAGGAGTACCGCCCGTCGCAGCGTCTCTCCGTCCAGGTGCTTCCATGGCCCCGGCACCGCCGCATAGGCGCGGGCGTCGATCGATACGATCGGCGCGGGATCCAGGGCGCCGGCGAGGTCGGCGGCCGGCGGCCCCCAGCCCACCATCTCCCAGTCCAGGACGTAGAGCGCCGGACCGTCCTCGGTCGCGCGGATCCGGACGTTCTTCGATCGAAAATCCCCGTGCACCAGGGTCATGGGCATCCCCGCGCACACCCGCTCGACCGAGGGCCACCGCGTCTCGAGGCGATCGAGCAGCTCGAGCATGCCGGTCAGCACCGGCCGATCGTCGGCCGCGAGCCAGGGGTTGGTCAGATGCTCGCGGATCGTCGCCCGTCCCGACCGCAGGTGCGCGAGGTAGCGGCCCGGTCCCGCGTCCGGAAGGCGCGCCGCCCCGCCGATCGCGGCACCCGATGCGTGCAGGTGGGCGAGCCAGCGCGCGGCCAGCTCCCGGTGCCCGGGATCGCCGGCGAGGGGCGCCTGGTCGCCCACGTCCTCGATGAACATCCAGGTCCCATCCTCGTCCCGCTGGTATCCGTGGCAGCGGGGAACCGTCAGCGGGAGGCGCGGCAGGATCTCTTCGTAGAGGGAGCGCTCGAGGGCGAGGTCCAGGGTCGGCGAGTGCTTGGCGAACAGTCCCGGATGCCCGTTCCCGAACACCAGCCGGTAGACCGCCGGCTTGTTCCGGCTCACGCGCCGCCACACCTCGACCTGAATGGGGGAGGGGCGGCCAAACCGATGCCATGCGACCGCGGCCGGATGGCTATCGATGTCCGTGAATTCGATGGTGAGGGGGCCGTTACGCTTCGACATTGGGATACATTCACACTCGTGTTGATAGTAGCACGAGTATGAATGATGTCCGCGCTGAAGCGGGAGCAGAATCGGTCGCGTCGTGGAGATTTCCGCTGCGACGCGCGTCGATCAGGCGCGACGGCGGTCCCAGGGCCCCCAGATCGCGAAGGTGATGCCCGGATCCTGCATGTTCACGAACATCGTGCGCCCGTCGGGGGAGAAACACGCGCCTGCGAATTCCCCCCGGTTGTACGCGTTGCGTGCCAGGGTGTAGATGCGCCCTCCGGGCGTGACGCCGCGCACGCAGTCTTCCTCGTCGCCGTCCTCACACACGATCAGGTCGCCGTTCGGCGCCGGGGCGATGTTGTCGGGGCCGTCGAGCAGGCCGCGATCGTCGGGCTCGAGCATCAGCGAGAGGCGCTGGGCCGCGAGATCGAGCCGCCACACCTGGCCCGCCTCCTCGCGTCCGCCGCTGGTGGCGCAGAAGTAGAGCGAACCCTGGTGGAGCGCGATGCCCTCGCACCGTGCGAACTGGGTCGCGCCGAGCGCGAACCCCTGGGCGCGCGTCGAGGTCGCCGCCGGCTTCGGCTCACCACGGGGGAACACCTTTTCGGAATCCACGTCCGGGTCGATGACCGGGATCTTCACCCAGTCGACCGCCCAGACCTTGCCGGTCTCGAAGGTGCGCTGCTTCCAGTTCTGTGTCTGGGCCGCCGGATGCTCCGGGATGCGCAGTGCCTCGAGCACGCCTCCCCTGGCGAGATCCCCGACCGCCAGGTCGGCGGCGCGCTTGGCGCCGCTGGTGACGATGTCCGGTCGGTAGCGATAGAGGAGGCCGTGCGGGCGGTCCTCGGTCAGGTAGACGTCCCCGGTGGCGGGGTCCACCGCGACCGCCTCGTGGTAGAAGCGTCCCATCGCCTTGATGGGGCTGGGGTCGACCAGGTCCTCGGCGCGCGCGTCCACCTCGAACATGTAGCCGTGACGCTCCGAGACGTCGGAACGCAGGTCGTCGATGACCGGATCCGGGCGGCCGGGCATGTACACGCACTCCTCGGCCGAGAGCCATGAGCCCCAGGGCGTCGGTCCCCCCGCGCAGTTGCGGAACGTGCCGGAGAGACTCGGGAACGCGCGCACCAGGTTGCGGTTGGCGTCCACCCACAGCGTGGTCGTGCCACCGGTGCCGAGGCGGTCGTAGCGGCGGCGGTTGCCGGGGTCGACGGCCGGCGAATGACCCGGGATCAGCTCGTGGTTGCGCACCAGCACCGTGACGCCCCCGGGGCCGGCGAATGCCGCCATCCCGTCGTGGCGCGCCGGCACCAGCTCGCCGTTGGTGAGCTTCTGGGTGAAGCGCGGGTCGCTGTCGCTCCCGAGGATCGCGGTCGAGAGCGCCCGGTACTGGAAGCCCTTGGGAAGATCGAGCAGCCCGGCCGGATCGCGCTCGAGCGGGCCGTAGCCCGGGGCCGCCAGCGCCTTCGGATTCGCAGCGCACGACAGGCGGGCGGCGAGCATCTGGAGCGGGCCGCCGACCAGCAGCCCCGCCGAGGCGGTGGCGGAACGGCGCAGGAAGTCGCGGCGTGAGAGCGGCATGCGCGTCAGGATAGCGCATGGCGGGAGGCCGGCGGTCAGGCGGGGGACAAACGAACGGGCCCCGCCGCGTGACGGGGCCCGGTTACTGGAGGTCGCGCATCAGCCGACCCGTGCCGCGAGGAAACGGCAGACGGTGTCGTACATCTCGACCAGCCAGTACCCGAGGATCGGGCGGGTCGGCATGGGGACGACCTCCGGCGGGCGCGACACCGAGGCGGAAGCGACACCGGCGACGACGAACAGGGCCAGCATGACCATCCACAGGACGGCGGCCTTCGGGGTGACGCGCTGCAGCGTGTTCATGACGACCTGCCTCTCTGGCCCGGTGGGCCGGTGACCGCGATCCAGGTCCGACCAGGTCGTGTGGCTTCGGTCGCTGCCGGATCGCTTGCTCACCGGGTCTGTCGAGCAGAGGGCCGCCGTGTGACAGCGGGAGGCCGTTGCCGGGCGATGGAGGGGCGGGGTCGGAGCGGCCTAGCGGCCGGAGCCCGGAGCCGGCGACCGGGCGAGGAGCTTGCGGATGGCGGTCATGTCCAGCTTGCCATGCCCGCTGACCGCGTTGGGCACGGCACCGGTGAACGCGTCCTCGGTCGCGCTCTCCTGGAGACGCTTTCGGATCGTGCCCGCGGTCAGACCGGGGTCCTGCTCGAGCATCAACGCCACGATCCCGGCGACGTATGCGTTCGCGGCGCTGCTCCCGCGGAACAGCCGGCCGTGTCCGGAGGCATCGAGGCCTTCGTACGACCCGATGCCCGGCGCGCGGGCGAGCCCCGCCGGCTTGCCGTCCGGCGTACGGGCGATGCTGCTGATGAACGCCTGGCCCGGGGCCAGGACGTCGGGCTTGATCGCGCCGTCGCGGCTGGGCCCGCGGCTCGAAAAGCACGACGGCTGTCCAAGTCGCGGCACCCCGGATCCCGGACAGTCGCTGCCGAGCTCGCTCAGGTTGATCACCCCAAAACCATCCTGGTTGAAGCCCTCGTTCCAGAGATAGCTGCCGACGGTGATCGCGCTGCGGCAGGTTCCCGGAAGCGCGATCGTGCGCTCGGGATCCGCGCGATCGCCGCTCCACTTGCCTCCCAGGATGTAGACATCGGCCTCCACTGCAGCGCCCGATCGGGTCGCGAGGGCCACCGCGCCCGAGTCGCCCTCCGCCTCGAGCACGAGGTAGGGCTGCTGGTTGCCGCACCCTGACGAGTTCTCGGTGCAACGCGGGGCGCTCCAGGGCAGCACGCGCGAAACGCGCAGGTCTTCCAGCGATCCCGACCGCAGGTAGACTTCGATCTGCACCTGTTCGCCCGCGGATGACCAGTCCAGCACCGCCGGAACATTCGAGAGGGTCAACCGCGTGTGGAAGGGCTCGCCGCCCTCGTTCCCCGCCGCCACGCACAGCGCCCGGCCGGGAGTCTTCTCCGAGAAGCGCGCGTCGAGCTGCCGTTCGACCACGGTCGTGCCATCGTGCGGACCGCGCTGGGCACCGAAGCTGCAGGACACCACCAGCGGGCGCCCGGCACGCGATGCGATCGAGTCCGCCCACGCGCACGCGGCGCCGGTGAACATGCCGGCGAGCTGGTGGCAATCCCCGGTGCACAACCGGACCACGAGGAGATCGGCGCCGGGCGCCGCGCCGCGCAGCATCGCGGTCTCCGGATGACTGCGACCGTTGCCGGTGGCGATCCCGGCGCAGGCCGTGCCGTGGCCGACCATGTCCGTGGGCGGGATCTCCCGCGACTTGCTGCGCAGCGCATCGGTGAGCGTGGCGCGATCGAACACCGTGCCGAAGGGCCTTCCATCCGGAAGCACCAGCGGTGGCGGAAGGCCGCGACCCTGACGGGCATAGAGGTCGCTGTTCATGTCCCACATGGCGGCGATGCGGGAGACGACCTTGCCCGTGGAATCGACCGTGGTGAAGTCGGGGTTGCGAAAGTCGACACCGCTGTCGACGATCGCGATCAGGACTCCGCGCCCGGTCCAGCCCTCGAAACCGCCCTGCACGATCTTCTCCGCCGGTTGGGGCGCCGCGCGGGTCGGCTCGACGAGCGTGATGCCTGGCTGCGGCGGAACCTCGACGGTCCCCGCACGCTCGAGGCAACGTAACCCCGGGGCCAGCTGCAGGCGGTCGCGAATGTCTTCGGCACCCCACGGAATGAGGACATCGGCGAAGCGATCGTGGCGGGCGAAGACCTGGGCGCCGGCGACCGCGAAGCGGGCGCAGCTCTCCACATCCTCGAACTCGACATTGAGCCCGACGTAAGCGTGGCCGGCGGCGGGGGGAATGGATGCCGATCCCGGAGCGGACGGGCCCGGGCTGCTCTGGATCATGAAGCGGCTCGCCCGGTCGCCCCGGGGGCGGGCGCCCTCGGGCACGGGGGTGAGCGAGATCTCGGCAAAGCGCGGTGCGCCTCGAGCTCCGCCCGACGGCAGGCATGAGATCGCGATGCATAGAGCAACCAGCGGCCGGAAGCTCATGGTGAACGCCTCCACTTGGATCCCGCTCAGTATACGCACGGCACGAGTCGCCAGGTGATCTTCTGATACTCGGCGTACGCGTGACCCAGGCCCACGACAAGTGCCCTTTCGCCGGAGGTGTCGAGCCGCCCATCCCGGTTGTGACGCCAAGGGAATGTCACGAGCCGGTCACACCATTCGACATCCTCCCTGACGGAAGGACAGGGAGGCGACCGTGTCACCAACTGTCAGATGGGGAGGTCGAACCTTGGGGGCTTGCCGGTGGTCGGGGGTGCGATTAGCCTCCGGCAACCTCCGCGAGGCTTGGACGGACAGATGTGTTGCCGAGGCCGCCATGTCGACTCCCGCACCACCAGGCGCGAAGCAGGAAGCCGACGTCCACTGGGACGAGGCGCGAGCGTTTCTCAAGCGCGTGGTCCGAAAGCACTTCGGAAGGCCCGATGAGACCCAAATCGATGAGCTGACCCAGGAAGCGCTCGTACTCCTGCTTCGTGCGGTGCGGCGTGAGGGCGCGCGGAACCTCGAAGGCCTGATGACCGTGATTGGCCGCCGGGTGGTCATCGACTACATCCGAAATCGTCAACGATGGGCGCGAATCGTCCAGCCGATGGCCGACGACGGTCCCGAGCCCTCGGATCCATCGGCCGGTACGCCCGAGACGTTCGGCGACCCCGATCAGCGCACCCGCTTCGTGGTCCTCGAATACTTTCAAGCGCGAAGCCCGAAGTGCCATGAGCTCGCGCTCGCCTTCTTCGGCGAAGAGGACTGGCGGCGGGTCGCCACCCGACTCGGCCAGGCCTACTCGGCGATCCGCCAGCAGTGGTCGCGGTGCGTCAAGACGCTCCGCGAAGCGGCGCGCTCGGGAACCGGCCTCATGCTGGAGTGGGCGTGATGGCCACGGGCGCACGACAGGACGATACGCACCGCTGGGCGCTCGCGCGGTTCACGGCGCGACGGGCGGGCCTCCTCGACGACGACGAGGAGCGCAGGATGGCGGAGCATCTCGCCACCTGTGACTCATGCCGGCGTCAATGGGAGGAAGACGCGGCGGTGGTGGAAGGCGACGGTTCGCCCGCGCCGGGTCCCGACGCCCACATTCCGGCCGGAGTGCTCGCGGCGTGGCCGCGTGCGGCCAAGGAGCTTCGAGGCATCGAGCGCACCATGGTGCGCGAGCATCTGGCGCGATGTTCGGAGTGCCGGCAGGAGCTCGAGTTGCTGGGGCATGCTCCCGAGCTCGCGGTTGTTCCCGCGCTGGAGTGGATGGGTCAGGCGCGCGAGGTTCCAGCGGCACCCCCAACCGAATCGCCACACAAGATCATCGTGTTGAAGCCAGAGGCACGTCGTCGCGACTGGACGCGCTGGGCCTTCGGTAGCTGGGCCGCGCTCGCGAGCGCCGCCGCGCTCCTGCTGGTGATGAATCCCGGGCTGATCGGGCCGGGCCGGCAGGGTGAAGGACCGGTTGTGACCCCGTCGCCAACGCAGACGCCCACGCCGGTGCTGCCGGCGCCCGCACCTCCGGGACTGACGGTCGTCGATCGCCCATTGCGTCTGCAGGCGGCATTGCGCGGCGAAGCGGCCAAGCTACCCGAGCGAACGATTAGCCCAGGGACACGACTGCTGGCCATCGTGGTCGAGCCACTCGATCTTCCCGACCGCTTCCCGGTCCAGGTGACTATTCGCCGGGAGGAGGGGGGTACTCCTCTCGAAGCGACGGTCGCAAACGCGGATCTGGCGTCCGGCCGGCTGGTACTGAGCGCGGGCGGCCTACCGCTCGAGCCGGGCACCTATGTGGTTCAGGCCAGAGGCGGCCCGGCCCCCGACGCGATCCTGCCGGAGCCGCAGACCGCGGAGTATCGATTCGTACTGAAGGCTGCGGGAACCGAGGGCGGACGCTAGGGATTGCCGGAGCGGGCCGATCGCCCTAGACTTTTCCGTCACAGCGGGCCGCCCCCCGACGACATCGCTGGCATGAACCGTCCACCCGATTCGACGCTCAAGCGTCATCGCGTTCGGCCGCCGTCGTGTGTGAGGTGAGTCATGCCCATCCGAATCCCAGCTCGCACGATCAAGCACCTGCTCCTGGTGATCCTCGTTCACGTACCCTGGATCGCGATCGCTGACGAGATCGTCGTCCTGCCTCCGCGACCCATCGACCGCAAGTTCCCAGCCATCGACTGGTGCCAGATCCAGGACGTCTACCGCTTCACGTCCACGAGCTGCACAACCTTCGTCGACTTTGGCGTGAAGCTGACGGGGCCAAACGGGCAGTCATTCGGACTCATCGGGATCGACGATGTGCTTGTGACCCGCAATCTGATCGAGAGTCCCACGTGCACGATCTGCCCCTGCCATCAGAACGGCACGGACTGTATTCACAACTGGTGCTACTCCAGCAATGGGGCTCCGGCATTGGAGGAGGACTTCTCCGGCTCTGATTGGACGACACGCTGGATCCTCGGCCCTGGGGCGTCCGTAGGACCCGTGAACGGGTCGCAGGCGCTTCGCTTCCAGCCGGGTGCAGCGGTGCCGTCCGCTCCATGCGATACGGCGCGCGCACGCCTCGTGCTGACCGGGCTCACGCCGGGATTCCAGTATAAAGTCACTGCGTGGTGGTCGGTGGAGATTCCCGCTCCGTTTGTGCCGTTCTTCGGCGTCCGCATCAGTCGCCCAGCGATCTGCGCAGGCCAGCCGGGTTGCACGAACGGCAACTGCTACCACTTCCCCAACACGACGACCCTGTGCTCCGTGCACTGGAGCGGCCCGGGCGGCGATTTCTGGAACACGAACTCCAGCCCTGCGAATACGAATCCGGCCAATCCATTCAACGTGTTGTGGTCCGTCGAATCGGATGAGGGACAGCTGCATCGCCCCTCGGGGCTCGCGCTTGTTGACGTCGGCCCGGCGACAACGGCGACCCCTGATCTCTTCGGTACGACCGGCTGGTGGCAGAACCGTACGTACCGGGCGTCGCGCGCGAACGGCACGACGACCGCGTGGCTCTCGGCCGACGGCGAAAACGACTCGGGCACCGGCTTCCGCGTCGCGGCCGATCCAGTCGGTACACGTGTCTACCAGGTGGACGTGGGCAATGTCGTTCGCGCCTATCCCGCTGCATCCAACCCAGCCGGCTCGCCGTTGTGGACATACGACGGCGACGCGGGGCCCCGCGGCATCGCATCGATGATCAAGACGTCGCCAGACGGGCGGGTCTTCGGTCACTACAACGGCACGACGGCGCTCAATCCCACCACCGGCGCGGTCGCGTGGCAGTCTGCCGGCAACCCGGAGAATGCGCTTGTCCCTGGGGCGTTCTGGGACACCGGACTTGAGGTGCACTACGTCGTCTCAGGAACGACGAACAAGGTCACCTCGTACAAAATCAACGGGCCGAGCGGATCGACTCCATTCTGGACGTACACCGATACCGAAACCGGGGCGTCCGGCCCGACGGTCGACCCCTCGACCGGCTCGATCTACGTCTTCCGCCAGACGCGCCTGATCAAGCTCACGTCGTTCGGGACACTGGTGTGGGCGAGCCCCCCAGTCGGCAACGGCGAGTGGGGCGAGTCGTATGGTGCGCTATCGCGCGACCGACAGACGTTCTACTACCAGACCGCCGGCCCCGACTGCAGCGGCAAGCTCTACGCGTTCGACACGTCGAACGGAAGCATCCGCTGGAGCTATGCGACGAACGCGCGCGGCTCGATTTACTATGGCGGGCCTGTCGTCTCGGCGAACCGCATGATCTACGTCGCGAACGGCGCCGAGGCCCCGCATGACAACCGCGTCTTCTGCCTGCTCGACCAGGGCACGTATGCCGCGCTCGTGGGAACGTTCGATCTCAACGACCACTTCGACACCGGCGCGCCGTGGCTGTCGATTGATCGCTCGGGCGTTGTCTACATGGACGGCTGGGGAACGCCGGACGCACCTCGCCTATGGGCGTTCAAGGGGCCAGCGGGGACCGTGAGCGCCGAAGTGGAACTCTCCAGCGAAGGTCTCGATGTTCCGAATCCCTTGCGTTCCGGCGGACGGATCGCGTTCCGGCTCCCCTCGGCGAGTTCGGCAACGCTTACGATCCACGACGTGCTCGGCCGTCGCATGTTCACGCGCACGTTTTCGGCGGCAACGAACGTCGCGGGTGCGGGCACCACGGGTCTCTCGATGAGCATTCAGTGGGACGGTCGCGCATACGACGGTAGGTCGCTCTCGCCGGGCATGTATGTCGTCCGGGTGACGAGCGTGGATGGAACGCTTGCGAAAAAGGTGATGGTCCTGCAGTGACGCAACACACGACTGCCATCGTGGTCGAGCCACTTGATCTGCCCGACCGCTTCTCGGTCCAAGTGGCCATTCGAGGGAGGAGGGTGGCGCCCCCCTGGAAGCGACGATCGCGAACTCGGATCTGGCGTCCGGCCGTCTGGTGCTGAGTGCGGGCGGCCGGCCGCTCGAGCCGGGTACCTATGTGGTTCAGGCCAAAGCGGCCCGGCCCCCGACGCGATCCTGCCGGAGCCCCAGACTGCGGAGTATCGGTTTGTGCTGAAGGTCGCGGGAGCAGAAGGCGGACGCTAGGTATTGCCGGACCAGGCCGACAGCCTCTAGACTTTCCGTCACAGCCAGCCCCCGCCGGCGACATCACTGGCATGAACCGTCCACCCTATTCGAAGCTTCAAGGGTCCATCATGCGCCGCGGACCTCACGCGATCTCCCTGATCGCATTAGTTCTCTTCATGGGGCTGGCCTGGCTCGCAGCCCTAGTGCCGCAGGTGTGTGCGCAGGACGTCGTGATCCTTCCGCCTCGCCCCCTCGATCGAAAGTTCCCGACAGGGTTCTGCCCGTTTGAGTTCACCCTCACATTCGTGCCCACCACCACAACCGCCACATTGAGATTCTGGGCCAATGTGAGCGCCGCGAACGGTCCCACGCAGCAGGGGATCGACAACATCTGCGTCGTCAAAGAGACGGTCTACAACTCGAACAAGGGAACATGCTCGGCCTGTCCGAGATACATCGGCCCGCCCGATATCCCAGTCGAGGCGTTCTTCTTCAACCGCTCCGGCCTCGACATTGCGTTTCTCGAGAGGTTCGACACCGATCCCATCGGTCGTGGATGGAACACTGGTGAGGGCGCATGGTGGAACGACTTGCAGAGCGCTCCTGCCAATCCAGAAGCTCCAGGAGGCACCAATCCTCCGGGGTTTCTTCGGCTGGGTGGAGCCTCCGGAGATTGCCCGAGAGACACAGCCTGGACGTCGATCACCGTGGGCGGTCTGACTGCGGGGACCGTCTACGTGTTGAGCGGTTGGTGGTACGCCGGAAACATCACACTCGGCCAGACGACGTTGGTTGCTTCGGTCGACACCGGCTCACCGAATCCGGTCACCTCAGCGTTTCAGTGGAACCGTGGAGAGCCCTTCGGCGCGTCGCTGTCATCTATCCAGAGTATTTCAGAAGGTAATCCTCGCGTGGCGTCCGATGATCGACAGGGTGCGTATGTTGCCTGGACCGCTGGCCAGCTCATGGCGACGCACATCGATGCCTTCGGACGCACCAAGGGCCCGGCGGGCGGAAAGGCCCTCGGGCCCCCAGGCTCTCTGAACGTGATCGGGAATGGTCAAGGTGATGCCATCGTGGCTTGGGGATTCGGCGACATCCGTGCGCAGCGAATCAACCCATCGGTGCAGGAGCTTTGGGGGACCGGGGGCCTCCTCGTCTGCAATGCGCCCAACGGCCAGAGTGCGCCGGTCGCGGCACGTGATGATCTGGGTGGAGCATTCATTGCATGGCTTGACAGTCGTTCTGGCACTCAGCACGTGTATGCGCAGAGGGTCGACGGGGCGGGCCAGTCTCAATGGATGACCAACGGGCTTCCCGTATGCACGGCGATCCAGAGCAAATCCAACGTGGTGATTACGGCAGATGGTGCCGGTGGGGCGCTCATCGCCTGGGTGGACTTTCGCGCGGGCAGCAACCCTGATATCTATGCGCAACGTGTTGCATCTGACGGCACAATGGCATGGGCGGGGGATGGAGCGGCGGTGTGCGTTGCGGCGGGCAACCAGCTCGAGCCACAGATCGTGCCGGACGGAACCGGAGGCGCATACGTTGCCTGGGTCGATGGCCCAGTCGGTCAACAGTCCCGGCACATCTTTGCCCAGCGCATAACTTCAGGAGGTAATCGTGCGTGGACAGCACGTGGTGTCGATCTCGGCGGCAACAACAGCTACACTCTTAGGCTCCTTCCGGATGGCGTCGGGAACGCTTGGGTCATTGTCGGCGATGACTGGTCCGATGATCGGATCCGACTGCTTCGCCTGCCTTCCACCGGCGCGTGGACCCAACTCGCTACGCTGGACGTCATCATAGATGCCAACCTCTACGGTGCCCTCTCCCTTGGTGACGCGGTGCTCCGCCAGAATGAGTTGCTAATTGGATGGGGCCGAGCACCGGGCATGATAGGCGGAGCACTCGGCTACCGCGTGCAAAAGATCATTGGGAATACCGTCTCATACAATACGGAGTGGCCAACGGGGGGCGTGGCGGTGACATCCTTCAGCTCTTCCGGGAAGGTCACTCGTGACGGGGCGGGGGGGGCCATCGTTGCCCTCTCGGTTCCCCAAGAGGACGGCTTTACGAGCGACGCCGTCGCCCAGCGTGTCGATCGACTTCGTCGACTCGGGAGCCCGGAAGCACAGGCCTCAGGCGTTCGAAGGCTCTTGCCGACACAGCAGCAGACGAACTGCATGCTTCGATTGTCCTGGAATCGCTCGTATCTGGATCGGACCAGCACGCCCA
Organism: Candidatus Eiseniibacteriota bacterium; assembly: GCA_035275545.1. Classification (GTDB taxonomy): domain Bacteria; phylum Eisenbacteria; class RBG-16-71-46; order RBG-16-71-46; family RBG-16-71-46; genus WS-11. The sequence goes on from DATEMP010000430.1 coordinate 21,515, forward strand.
ACGTCAACCAGTACAAGGTCTGGACACTGATCGATCCTGGAGCGCCGCAACTTGTGGCGACGGTCACGGCGTCTCGTCAATGCCGCTACAGCCAGGATATCGCGATGCCGTCGGTCCCCGCCGGCGCCGCGTCATTCCCACGTTTGAAGTTCTGGGTCGATGCTCTCAACACATCGACCGGCGAGTCTTGGCCGGGGCCGCTGGACAGCACGTTTATCATCGACACGACGGCACCACCCACACCCACGGGATTGCGGGCGACCTACAAAGCGGACTCGGCGCTCTACAACGTGTGCTGGCACAACAGCCCGGCGCCGGACTTCCACAAGTACCATCTCCACACCGGCCAGTCGGCGGACTTCACTCCTAGCCCGCAGAATCTCTCGGTCGTGACAACGGCAGCCTGCGCTGACGTGCCGGCCCCGATTGGGACGTGGTTCAAGCTGGCGACAGTGGACTCCTCATGCAACGTGAGCGAATACGCCTCGCTCAACACGACCGTCGGAGTCGGCGATCCGCAAGTGCCTCAGCTCGCACTGGCGCTCCATCCCAATCCCGCGCGCGGCACTGTCGTGGCGGAGTTCTCGGTTCCGATCGCGTGTGACGTGCAGGTGGCGGTGTTCGACGTCTCCGGGCGCCGGGTTCAGCAGATCTTCGCAGGTGAGGCGACTGCGGGTGGCCATCGCGTCGAGTTGGACATGCGTCTTGCGAGTGGCTCCCCGGTCTCCGGGGGTGTGTTCTTCGTTCGCATGACAGCGGCTGGTCGGACGCTTCAGCGGACCCTGATTCGAACTCGCTAGAACCCGACGCTATTCCTGCCCGACCAGCACAAACGGAGCCCATGAGCTGGGACGTGACCAGTTCGCGCGCGCTCGAGTGGCCCGCTTCGCCTCCCATAGTGTCTGCGCGTAGTCAGGCACGCGCCCGGCCCGCCGCGCCTTGGCGATCCGGATAAACAGTTCACCCACCAACCGCGACGTTGAGAGGTCCCGCACCGGCCACAGCGTCGCCACTGCACGTCGCGCGCCGGCGATCAGGAACCCACGCGAAAGCGCGAAGACGCCTTCTCCCGGCACGTTGGGGCCGCGATGAGTCTCGCACGCCGACAGCACCGCGAGCTCGCACGCAAGCGGCAGCTCGTAGATCTCGTAGAGCTGCAGAAGGCCGTCGTCGCTCGAACGCGGCGTCGACGAGTCCGGCTCGGCGAGCGCCAGGCCCGCGAGGACCTCGCCCCGCCGCACGGTGACAAACCCGTGGGTCGCGAAGTGGAGGTAGGGCTCCCCTCGCAGCGCCGCCCGCACGTTGCCCTCTGTCGCCGACCTACCCTGGAGGATGAACACGCTCTCGGGGGCGAACGCGTACCGGACCGCCTGCGCTTCGATCCGACTGCCGGGTAGCGGGCTGCGTACCAGGCGGAGAGGCGATGGCTCGGGGATCGCAGGGGCGTCGAACGATGGGTCGGCCACGCTGAGCACGGCGACACGATTGCCGGTCTCCCGCTCCGGAACCGGCGGCCGCTCGGCGAGACGCATCATCGACGTGAGCGTGGATGCGTAGAGGATGGGCGGGCCATCGTCGAGCCAGAACGCCGGGCCCCGCCCGCCTCGCCGTGGCCGCACGACCAGCGCGTCGAACGGGAGCAGGTGCAGGGCGGCGTCGGGCACCACGATTGCGAGCCGGGCCCCACGCACGACCTTCCACACCGAATCGGGCAGCAGCGTTCGGCGCAGGTGATGCAACCGGTCATCGGTCTGGCTCCGCCAGCGGGCCGCACCGGCTTCGGTATCGTCCCCGGCCGGCTCGGCGCTCGCCAGAAGCGCCGAGAGCCCGATCTGCGTTGTCCGAGTGCGCACCACCGGCCCGCTGTCGAACACGGCGAGCAGCGTGGAAGCGGTGAGCGGCCCGGGCGCGCCTCCCAGTGCAACTCCCGCCGCGGCATCCAAAGTGAGCGGGATGGCGAACGCCGTAAGGGGCGCCGGGGGGATCACGAAGAGATGGGAGGCCGACTCGCCGATCCGGTAGACGAGCGCCACGCGGTTGCCGGTAACGAGGCTTCGCTGCAACTCGGCGAGCTCCACGCTTCCGCCACTCCGGTTCAGCACGTCCTGCCAGATCGGGCTTCGCTCCTTGGCCGCCTGGCGCACACGCTGCAGCCGCCAGGCCGCGGAGTCACGGGCGGCCGTGAGGTTTTCGACGCGCTCGAGTCGTTCCCCGGCAGTGAGGTTCGGGTCGTTCTGAAGGCTCTCGAGCCGCCGCTGCACCACCGCGAGTTCAAAGCGCGCTGTACGCTCCTGGGCGTCAAGCGAGACCAGCGCGTCCGCCGGAACGCCGGCGCGCAGGTTGACGCGCGCCCCCTCGATCTCGTCGAGGAGCTGGCGGGCGCGCGAGCGCTCGTGGACCGCGAAGGCGCGCGGGATCTCGTCGCGCTCGATGAGGTGGGCCACCAGCCGGTCAAAGATCGCCTGCCGACCGGCGAAGAACGCCGCCCGCACGTCGTCGCCGCCGCCGCGGACCCGGCGAAGCGTATCGAGCATCGCCGCCGCCTGCGCGAGATCCGCGACTGCCGCGCCCGCATCACCGCGGCGCTCCGCCTGCCCGGCCCGCAGGGCGTAGCCGTCCACGCGCGATTCGAGAAACGCACCCGACTTCTCGAGCACCGCGAGCGCGCTCGTGACCAGCCCGGCGATCGCCGGCTCGTCTGGTGAAGGCTCCGCTTCGAGGCTTCGGGCGATCGTCACGCGTGTGACGGCGGCCTCGGGGCTCTCCGGTCCAAGGCGATCCAGCCGAATGGCGAGCGCGCGATCGAGCGCATCGCGCGCCTCGATGCGCCGGCCGTGCGCGAGGCGATGCTCCCCCAGGTCCTGGAGCACCTGGGCGACCAACGGATGCTGCGGTCCGAGCGTCCCCTCCGCCAACGCCAGCGACTCCCGGTAGAGACTGTCGGCCTCGGCGGTGTGGCCAAGCGCGTGGTGCAATGCTGCGGCTTGGTTGATGAACAGGGTGAGGTTCGGGTTGTTGCTCCCGAACAGGCGTCTCGCAAGCGTGAGTCCCTCGCGATAATGCGGCTCGGCCTCCTCGAGCCTGCCCTGCAGGCGATAGACTTCGCCCAGGTTGAGATGCCCGGTCGCGAGTGCCTCCGGGCTCGGCGGCTTGCTGCGTTCACGGATCGCCAGCGATTCGAGAAGCAAGGGTTCAGCTTCGGTGTATCGGGCCTGGTCCTTGTATAGGCCAGCCAGATTGTTCTCCAGCACGGCCAGCATCGCAGGGTCCCCGCCACCCGGCGCGCGCAGCAGCTCGATCGCGCTTCGGAACGAGCGTTCCGCCTCGTCGTGGCGGTCCTGTGACCTTTGCGCCTCGCCCATGGCGTTGCGAACATCGACGAGCCTTGCGGTATCGGGTCGATCCAGACTCGAGAAAGTTGCGAGAGCGCGACCGAGCTCCTCCTCGGATTCAGTGTAGCGGCCCAGGTAGAAGAGAAACGCCCCGACTTGCCGACGACAGGCCGCGACCCCGGCGTTGCGCTCACCTTGGCGGGCGAGCCGGATGCTCAGCGCCCGGCGCTCCATTTCGAGAGCGTCCGTCCAGCGGCCCTGGTAGTCGCGCACCGTTGCCAGATTGCTGAGGCTCGCTGCGATCGCAAGCTCTTCCCTTGGCAGCCGAGCAACGCGCACGTCCAGCGCCCGACGAAACAGAGAATCCGCAGCCGCGAGGGCGTCGGCCGACCCGGCAGCGAAGAAGACCTGTGCGAGGGAATCGAGATAGCCGGCGAATCGAGCCGGGTCAGAAGAGAGCGCACGTCGCCGTGCCAAGGCCATGGAGTCGGCGATCGCGAATGCATCGCGGATGCGGCTTTCGCCGAGCGCTGTGGACGGCCGCGCCTCGGGGCCTGCGGATGCGGCGGCGATCGCCAAGTGTTGTGGGGCAAAGAGGAAACAACATGCAACGATCGACCACCCCCAACGGGCGAACGGGTTCCCACGGGTCACACGTGGCCAACGCGTTCGACAGAAGGGGAGTCGGAGAGCGCTATTCCCTGGCGACAGCCTCAGCGGGTTCAGGAGCGGAGGTCTTGACATGGATTCGACGCGCCTTAACATTAACCGACATCGACTCCACCGTGTGATGTCATGCGTCCCGCCCCCTTCGGAGACGCACTTCGGAGGGCCGCCGCTCGTGTCTATCGCGTCCATGCGGATTCGGCGTCTGGCGGGAGTTGCAGCCGCTATCGCCTGCATCGCGATCGCCTCCGACCTCTTCGCGCAGGACGTGGTTGTCATCTCCCCGCGGCCGATCGATCGCAAGTTTCCCACCGGGTTCTGCCCGATCGAGGTCGTATTCCCGTTCGTCGCGCCAGGGCCGTCCGCCACGCTTCGCTTTGCCGCCAACGTCTCGGCGGCCGGCGGCCCCACCGGGCAGGGAATCGACAACATCTGCGTGGTCTCGCAATCTGCTTACGACGCCAATCACGGCACATGCCCCGCGTGCCCCACGTACAACCCCGCACCTCCGGTGACCGGGCTGCTATTCAATCGCCTGGGCGTCCTCCCGTTCAAGGAACTGTTCGATGACGACCCCGCGGCTCGCGGTTGGGACATGAGCGAGGGCGCCTGGTGGGACCAGTCCGCGAGCGCTCCGAATAATCCCGAGTCAGGCTCGTCCAACGTGCCACCGCTGGGGTTTCTCCGATTGGGTGGCGCCTACGGCGACTGTCCGCGGGATACGGCGCGTACAGGCGTGGTCGTTTCGGGCCTCGTGACGGGGCAGTCCTACGTGCTCACCGGGTGGTGGCACGCGGGAGTCACCATGACCCTGGGACAGACCACGCTCGTGGTCAGCGCGGACACGGGCCCGCTCCACAGGAATGGGACCCCTTCACTGTGGTCCGGAGATGCGACCATCCCGCTCCAGGTCGCGCCGACGGCAATGGTCAACAGCCAGCCGGCGCTCACGCGGTCAGGCGATGCGTTCTACGTCGTTTGGTCCGACAATCGGAACGGGGCCCTCAACCACGATATCTACGGTCAGCGGTTGGATCTCCTTGGGCGCAGCTACTGGGGATCGTCTGGACTGCCGGTTGCCGCTGGAGCGCTAAACGAAACGTCTCCAGTCATCGCGTCGGATGGCCTTGGCGGAGCAATTGTCGTTTGGGGGCCGAGCACGAATGCGGATCTGTACGCGCAACGTGTGAATGCGTCGGGGGCCCGTATGTGGGGAAGTAGTGGGGTCGTTGTCTGCAATGCAAGCGGAACTCAATGGCGACCAGTGATCGTGCCGGACGGGACAGGGGGCGCCTACGTGATCTGGGAAGATCAAAGGAACGGAGGCTCGATTGTAGCGGACATCTACGCACAGAGGTTCGACGCCGCCGGCAACCCGATGTGGACGGGAAACGGCATTCCAGTCGCATCCGTCACGGGGAATCAGACATCTCCCTTTGCGACCTCCGATGGGGCAGGTGGGGCAGTGGTGGTGTGGCCCGACGCCAGGAGCTCCTCGACGAATCGCAGTGACGTCTACGCGCAACGTCTGCTTTCGAGCGGGCCGGCGTGGACAACCAACGGCATTCTGGTGTGCACCTCGACGTTCGGCGACCAGCGTGCTCCCAAGGCAATCGCAGATGGCGCCGGTGGAGTAGTCGTTGTCTGGGAGGACGGTCGAGCCAACGGGGGGAATGGCGCCGGCGCTGATGAGCTCTATCTCCAGCGGTTGAACGCATCCGGCGCGCTTCAATGGCCGGGAGGGGGCGTGCTGGCCTGCACTGCCGCCAACGACCGATTCAGTGCAGAGATCGTCTCAGATGGCGCAGCCGGGGCAGTCCTTGCTTGGGATGATAGACGCAACTTGCCCCAGGAGGATGTCTACGCGCAGCGAGTGTCGTCAGGAGGCTCACTCATGTGGGGGCCATCCGGGATTCAGGTCGTCGATGCCCCCAACCACCAATACAGCCCAAGACTGACCACGGACAATCAGGGGGGCTTTCTTGTGGCTTGGTCGGACCTCCGGTACGACACGGGCAACGGGACGAACAGCTTCTTTGCTCAGCGACTTGATCTAAACGGGAGCCTCTTCTGGACCTCCGAAGGGAAGCCGCTATTGCCCTACGGCACACTCCCGTATTTTGTCATGGCAAGTGATGGAGGCACCGGCATCGTCGCTGCGTGGTTTGCGAATCCCGGGCTCCGCATGCAGCGCCTCGACCGATTTGGCGATCCGGGCGCACGGGAAGCCGCGATTCGCACCATCGAAGATGTGCCCGGGGACGGAGGTGGCCAAGTCCGTGTTCGCTGGGACCACAGCGATCTCGATCTAGCCTCCTCGCCGGGCGTGACCGAGTACCGGATCTGGAAATGGCTCCCGCCAGCTGCGCCGGCCATCGTCGGGACTGTTCCCGCGACGGCTGCTTGCAGCTACACCTTCGTCACCTCGACGCCAGGCGATTCGGTTGTCGGACAGCCTACTCCGCGGGTGTGGGTCAAGGTCGAAGCCAGGCATTCGGGTTCCGGGTACAGCTGGCTCTCTCCGCCCGATTCGGGGTTCTCGATCGACAACGGTGTCGTATCGGTCGGCGAGACGGAGGTCCCGGGCGCGATGTCGCTTCGGCCGGTGGCACCCAACCCCGCGCGGGATCGCGCCGTAGTCGAGTTCGCGCTACCGACGTCGGGCCCGATTGACCTCGCGGTGTTCGATCTTGCCGGACGTCGCATTGCGTCCCTTCGCGCTGGCCCGGCCGAGGCAGGAGTGCACCAAGCCGTGTGGGACTTGAAGGACGAGCTGGGAAACTCGACGCCAAGCGCGATCTACTTCGTTCGACTTCAGGCGGGCCGGGAAGAGCGTCGTCGCATCCTGGTCAAACTCGACTAGCACCACCCTACGCCGCGTCGCGATCCTTCGCCTGGTCGCCGCGCGCACCCTGGCGCATCACCGGGACCTCGCCACGCTCGGGCAGGGGGCCGAACGATCGTCGCGCCGCCACGTCCCACGCCTCGTGCGCCTTGACGTAGGCGTCGATGTCGCGCTCGGTGATGGTGCCGGCGAGGCGCTTCCACCCGCACTCGGCGGATCGCTCGAGGAACTGCGCCCACGCCCGGCGGACTCGCGGGTCGAGGAAGTCGCCGCGATGCTCGCCCGCGCCCAGGTTCTGGATCAGCTCGGCGAGCTCGTTCCGGTCGCTCTCCCGGCAGCGGTCCGAGCGGATCAGCGCCGCGAGCGTGGTGGTGATGAGCACCGTGGTCCGGCGCTCGTAGGTGGCGCGGTCGGTCTCGACGCGGCGCCGCTGCTCCTCGGCGCGGCGGCTCAGGAAGTGGGTGGCGATCGACCCGGTGATGTTCCCGAGTCCGAACGCGGTCAGAATGGCGATGGCAAGGTCCAGCATGGTCACCTCGCGCGTGCCGCCCGCGTTCCATCCCGCATCCATAAGTTATCGGCAGGCTTGTGGGCCGGTCTTAGCGGGGGGTCGCACGACGGCGCCCCGGGGTTTATCATGAACCCGGTCCTGCGGTTACACAGGGAGGAGCGGCACCGTGTCCCGATACCACGGCTTTGCCATCACGATCGCGGCCCTGACGCTCGCCGCCGCCACGGCGGCCGCGGCCCAGCCGCCGACCCGCAACCTCACCTTCCGGGCGCAGAAGAACGACTACCCGCCGCCGCCCGACGGGCAGAACTACTCCGCCTGCTGGTCGTACGTGCACAGCGACGGCCGGGAGTACGCGGTGATCGGTGTGAACTCCGGCGGCACCGCGATCTACAACGTCACGAACCCGGCCGCCCCGGTGCTGGCGGGCTTCATCCCGGGTCCGGCCTCGGTCTGGCGCGAGATGAAGTCCTACCGCAACTGGATCTACGTGGTGAGCGAAGGGGGCGGCGGTCTCCAGATCATCCGCATGACCAACCCTGATGCGCCGGTGCTGGTGGCGAGCCCGACCACCAGCTTCCTGCGCGCGCACACGGTGTCGGTCGACACCACGCGCGGCCTCCTGATCGCCAACGGCACGCGCAACATCAGCGAGCAGCAGGCGGGCATGCGGATCCTGGCGCTCAACAATCCCGGGATCGGCGCGACGCCCGAGACCCCGGTCGAGATCTCCTGGTGGCCGGGGGGGGCGCTCCCGGTCTCGACCAACAACTACGTTCACGACTCGGTGCCGATCGGCAACCGGCTCTACGCCTCCTCCATCTATACCGGTACCGAGCGGGTGATCGACATCACCAACCCGGCGACCCCGACCCAGATCAACGCCTGGACCTACCCGGGCGGCTTCTCGCACAACTCGTGGCCGGACGCGACCGGCAACTGGCTCTACGTGACCGACGAGATCAAGGGCGAGCCGCTCAAGATCTTCGACATCTCGAACCTGGCCGGGCCGGTGCTCGCCAACACCATCACCTCGAACCCGCAGGCGATCGTCCACAACTGCCACGTGCGGGGCGGCGACCTCTACCTTTCGAACTACACCGAAGGCATCCGGGTGCTCGACATCAGCGATCCCAAGCATCCCGCCGAGTTCGGCTGGGCGGATTCGTACCCGGGACCGTCGGGCGGGTACTCGGGCGTGTGGGAGGTGTGCCCCTACTTCACCAACAGCGGCACGGTGATCGCGAGCGACCGGAACACGGGGCTCTACGTCTACACGCTCACCCGCAACTACGGCATCCTGCGCGTCCAGGTGATCGACCAGGGCACCGGGCTGCCGGCGCCGAACACGATGGTCTACCTCACCACCCAGGGCGACTCGCTGCGCACCGGAGCGGACGGGATCGTCCAGTTCGCGCCCAACCCGGGCGTCCACACGGTGCTCGCCCACTCGTTCGGCTGGGCCGACGCGTCCGAGACCCGCACCGTCACCCAGGGGAGCTCGGAAACGGTGGTCCTCACGATCGTGCCCAAGCCGGTGGTCATGTTCACCGGCGTGGTGCACACCACGGCGGGCGGCGGACCGCTCGCCGAGAGCGAGGTCAATCTCGCCTACACCACCTTCCACAATCATTCCGGGGCGGATGGCGTCTACATGCTCCACAACGTGCCGGACGACACCTACCGGCTCGAGGTGCGGCGCGCGGGACATATTCCGATCGAGCTGGACCGCCGCATCGGGCCTTCGTTCCCGGGACAGGACTACTCGCTCACGCCGGCTGCGTCCTGGCTCGATATGCAGTCGGGGACCGGGTGGACCGTGGGTGCGGCGGGCGACAACGCGACGCAGGGCCTCTGGACGCGGGTGACGCCGATCGGCACCGGCGATCGACCGATCCCCGCGTCGATGCCCATGGGGCCGGCGCCCGCGCGCGCGCGCCACGCCTGGCCCTTCGATCTCCAGCACGAGGAGCCGCCCGCGCTGGCGATGGTCAACTGCGCGCCCTATCTGGACCACTCGCCCGGCTCCGCCAGCATGTGCTGGGTCACCGGCCAGAGTCCCGACTCGAACAGCATCCAGGCTGGCGACGTCGACGGCGGAAAGACCTCGCTCACCACGCCCGCGTTCAACATGACGGGAATGGCGATTCCGACCATCGGCTACTGGCGCTGGTTCGCCTCGTACTTCCCGATCGGCCTGGGTAACGGGCACAACGGCCCGGACCCGGACGACTTCCTGATCACGCTGATCAGCAACGACAACGGCACGAACTGGACGGTGGTCGACACCACGCGCGGCCTCGAGAACCACTGGAAGGAGCGGGCGGTGCGGGTCGCCGACTACGTGACGCCGACCGCGCAGGTGAAGCTGCGCTTCGTCGCCTCCGATACCGGCCCCGCGGGCATCGACACCGCCTGCGAGGCGGCGATCGACGACCTCACCCTCTACGACGCGGCGAACGTGCCGGTCGGAGTTCCGCCCCCGCGCGGCGCGGGCGTGTCGTTCCGGGCGCCGTGGCCCAATCCCACCCCCGGCGACGTGCGGCTGGTGCTCGACCTGCCGGTGGCCGGCGAGGTGACGGTCGAAGTCGCGGACCTCACCGGGCGCCGGATCGCCATGCTCCACCGGGGGACCGCCTCCGCGGGCCCGCTCGCGCTCGCGTGGGACGGGCGGGACGCGACCGGCCGCGAAGCGCCGGCCGGGCTCTACTTCGTCCGCGCCGACGTGCGCGACCCGGCGGGCGCGATCGCCATCCGCCATGCGACCGCGCGCCTGGTGCGCGTCCGGTAGGCCGCGATGAGCATCTCTGCGACGCTGCTTCCCGAGTTCGACCAGGAGATGAAGACCACGCGCCGCCTGCTCGAGCGCGTCCCGGACGGCAAGGGGGAGTGGAAGCCGCATCCCAAGTCGTTCCCGCTCGCCCACCTCGCGCAGTTGGTGGCGATGATGCCGGGCTGGATCACGCAGGTTCTCCGCAATACCCGGCTCGATCTCTCCCAGGGCCGCGGCTACACGACCGAGACCACCGGGACGCTGCTCGCGGTGTTCGACAAGAACGTGAGCGAGGCGCGTGCGGCGATCGAGCAGACGAAGGACGCCGACTACGAGGTGCCATGGACGCTGGCGATGGGCGAGCGGGATCTGATGACCATGCCGCGCGCGGCGGTGGTGCGGCAGACCATCAGCCACCTGAGCCACCATCGCGGCCAGCTCACCGTGTATCTCCGGATGCTCGACGTGGCGATCCCCTCGATCTACGGCCCGACCGCCGACGAGAAGTGGTAGGGCGGGCGCCGCGCAAGGGTCGTCGCCGCTGAAATCCCTGGCCGCGTACTTCGCGATCGTCTTCGCGGTGTCGTGGTCCTGCTGGTACGCCGCCGCGGCGCTCTCCGAGGGCGACCCGGCCACCTCTCCGGGACGTGCGGCGCTGCGCGTGATCGTGTTCCACATCGGCGTGTTCGCGCCCGGGATCGTGGCGATCGCGATCACCGCGATCACCCGGGGCCGCGATGGCCTGCGCGCGCTGCTCACGCCGCTCTTCCGCTCCGCCGTCCCCTGGCGGTGGTACGCGTTCGCGATCGGCTACATGGCGGCGGTCAAGCTCACGGTGGCGCTCCTCCACCGGATCATCACCGGCGCGTGGCCGCGCTTCGGCGTCGAGCCCTGGTACCTGATCCTCGCCGCCACCGTGTTCTCGCTCGTGATCGGCGGGCAGGCGGGGGAGGAGATCGGGTGGCGCGGCTGGGCGCTGTCGCGGCTCGCGGCGCGCTTCGGGCTCGGGAGCGCCGCCGTCATCCTGGGCGTGGTCTGGGCGGCCTGGCACCTGCCGCTCTTCTGGCTCCCGTTCGGCAACACCCAGGGGCAGTCGTTTCCGCTCTACCTGTCGCAGGTGACCGCGATCTCGGTCGCGTTCGCCTGGCTCTATGCGAAGACCGGAGGCAGCCTGCTGCTCACGATGCTCCTGCACTCGGCGGTGAACCAGTCGCTCGGGATCGTGCCCTCGGGCGCCCCCGGAGCATCACAGCCGTGGACGCTCAGCGCCTCGCTCGCGGGCTGGCTCACCGCGGCGGTGCTGTGGGTGGTCGCCGCCGTGCTCCTGGCGCGCATGCCCAGGCTCGTTCCGGACGCCGGCGTTCGCAGTAAGATGAGCGCCTGAGCCGCGAGGAAACGCCATGCACGAATCGGAAGCGTAATGGGTTCGGCCGATCCGCAGCGAAACGGCCGCATCGCCTCGGTGGACCTGATCCGCGGGGCGGTCATGATCCTCATGGCCATCGACCACGTGCGCGTCTACGCCGGCGTGCCGGCCGGCGGCCCCGCGCCCGGCGTGTTCTTCACCCGCTGGATCACCCACTTCTGCGCGCCCGCGTTCATCTTCCTCGCCGGCACGAGCGCGTTCCTCTACCAGCGCTCGCACGTCGGCGTCTCGCGCTTCCTGCTCACGCGCGGCCTGTGGCTCGTGCTGCTCGAGCTCACGGTCCTGCGCGTGGCGTGGACCTTCAACTTCGACTACGCCCACTACCTGCTCGCGGGCGTGATCTGGGTGATCGGCTGGAGCATGGTTGCGCTGGCGCTGCTGGTGCGCCTGCCGGTCGCAGTGGTGGGGGCGATCGGGGTGGCGATCATCGCCGGGCACAACCTGCTCGACACCAGCATCCAGGCGGTCATGTCCGGTGGACCGCCCCCATTCGGTCCGCCCTCGGCGCTGTGGAAGCTGCTCTACGTGGGATTCTACGCAGGCCCCGTGCGTCTCTGGGGCGAGACGGATCTCATGGTGCTCTACTCGTTCGTGCCGTGGGTCGGCGTCATGGCTGCCGGCTACGCGTTCGGGAAGGTCCTGATCATGGAGCCCGCGCGCCGCGACCGGCTCTGCCTCACGCTCGGCCTCGGTGCGATCGTGCTCTTCCTGGTGCTGCGCGGCCTCAACCTCTACGGCGACCCGCGCCCGTGGAGTGCGCCCGGCCCGCCGGACCCCGACGGCCCCCCGCCGATGCCGGCGCTGCTCTCGTTCCTGAGCACCACCAAGTACCCGGCGTCGCTCCAGTTCCTGCTCATGACGCTCGGCCCCACGATCGCGATCATCCCCGCGCTGGAGCGTGCACGCGGGCTGCCGGCGCGGATGGTCGAGGTGTTCGGCCGGGTCCCGTTCTTCTTCTACCTGCTCCACATCCCGCTCATCCACGCGCTCGCCCTGATGGTCTCGCGGATCCGGCTCGGCGAGGTGAGTCCGTGGCTGTTCGCCAACTTCCCGATGGGCAACCCGCCGCCGCCCGAGGGGTACGCCTGGAGCCTGCCCCTCCTCTATATGGTGTGGGCGGTGGCGATCGCACTCCTCTACCCGGCCTGCCGCTGGTTCGCCGACCTCAAGGCCCGCCGCCGGGACCCGTGGCTGAGCTACCTGTGAGCGCCGTGCGGGTGATCGGGTTCTCGCGGGCCGAGGCGCGGCCCATCGACGCCTACGCGAGCATCGCGGCCGCGAGCGTCGCGCTCGGGGACGGGGCCGGCGCCGTGCACGTCCACTGCATCCACATCGATGCGGGCGGGAGCATCGGCGAGCACACGGCGGGATTCGATCAGCTGCTGCTGGTCGTCGAGGGCTCAGGCTGGGTGTCCGGGGCCGACGGGCGGCGGGTGCCGCTCCGCTCGGGACAGGGCGCCCTGATCCGGAGCGGGGAGACGCATGCGAAGGGAAGCGAGACCGGCATGATCGCGATCATGGTCCAGGCCGATCGGCTCGAGCCGCCCGGAGCCGCGCCCGAGTGAGCTCCGTTCCGCACCGCGCGCACCGGCTCTCCCTCGAGCGCATCGCCCAGGCCGCGGGCGTCATCGACCCGGTATTCCTCGACTCGCCGCAGTACCGTGCCGAGCCGCTCGAGGCGGGGCTCGACGGCCGCCTGATCGTCAAGGTCGAGACCCTGAACCCGATCCGCTCCTTCAAGGGGCGCGGCACCGAGCACCTGTGCGCGACGCTCGAGGGGCGGCCGCATCTCGTGTGCGCGACCGCCGGCAACTTCGGCCAGGGCATGGCCTGGTCGGCGCGCCGCCGCGGGCTCGCGATCACCATCTTCGCCGCCACCACCGCCAACCCGATGAAGGTCGAGCGCATGCGGGCCCTGGGCGCCGAGGTGCGTCTCGAGGGCGACGACGTCGATCTCGCGCATGACGCGGCACGCGCGTTCGCCGAAGCGCGCGGGGCTCGCCTGGTCGAGGACGGCCGCGATGTGGCGATCGCCGAGGGCGCGGCCACCATCGCGATCGAGCTGCTGCGTGGTCCGGAGTCGATCGAGGCACTCCTGGTGCCGGTGGGGGACGGGGCGCTGATCGGCGGGATCGCGCGCTGGACCAAGGCCCACGCCCCGGCGATCCGGGTGATCGGCGTCTGCGCCAGCGGGCGCCGGCGATGGAGCGCTCGTGGCGCGCCGGGCGGGTCATGGAGCAGGGGCCGACCGATACGATCGCGGACGGGATCGCGCTGCGCGCGCCCTATCCGGAAGCGCTCGCCGACTTGACCGGGCTGGTCGACGACCTGGTGCTGGTCCAAGACCGGGCGCTGATCGAGGCGATGCGGCGGGCCCACCGCGACCTGGGGGTGGTGCTCGAGCCCGCGGGCGCGGCGGGCCTGGCGGCGGCGCTGGCGGGCGGCAAGCACGTCCGGGGCCGCTCGGTCGCCACCATCCTGACCGGCGGCAACATCACCGAGCGGCAGGCGCACGATTGGCTCGCGCCGTGAGCTCCGGGCGGGGTAATAAGGGACGGACATGGGCGAATACACGGCGGTGGTGAGCTGGACCCGCGACGGCGCGGTGTTCACGGACAACCGTTACGGGCGCGGCCACACCTGGGCGTTCGACGGCGGCATCGCGGTGCCGGCCTCGGCGTCGCCGCTCACCGTGCCGATTCCGCTCTCGGTGGCGGCGGCGGTCGACCCCGAGGAGGCGTTCGTCGCCGCGCTCTCGAGCTGCCACATGCTGTGGTTCCTCTCGCTCGCCGCCAAGCGCGGGTTCACGGTCGAGAGCTATCGCGATCATGCCGTGGGGTTGATGACCCAGGGCGGGGACGGCCGCCTGGCGATGACGCAGGTGACGTTGCGGCCTGTGATTGCGCTGTCGGGAGACCGGCGCCCGGCCCCCGCGGAGCTCGACGCGTTGCATCATGAAGCCCACGAACTCTGCTACATCGCCAACTCGGTGAAGACCGACGTGCGTTGCGAGCCGGTGTATCCCGGCGCCTGACCTGACGCCGCGGGCGCTCCGGGCTATACTGGCCGGCCGTGATTTCAGGGCCGCCCTGTTTCCCCCTCACGAGAAGGGTACCGATCCATGCTGAGAATCATCCCGGCCCGCGCCGCCGTAGGCGCGGCCGCCCTGTCCCTGCTGGCCGCCGTGCTCGCCGCACCCGCGGGCGCGCAGACCGCGCCTGACTCCGCCCGCTCGGCGTTTGCCGACACCACTCGTCCCGTGACGTTCCTGCGCGAGGTGGTGATCACCGGCTCGCGCTACCCGCGCGCGTATTACGAATCGCCGCAGGCGCTCTCGTTCCTGACCCGCACGCAGATGCGCGAGCAGGTGCCCACCGTGGTCGGCGACGTGCTGCAGACGCTGCCGGGCGTGGACATGAGCAAGGACAGTCCCTGGGAGCAGCGCCCGGCGCTGCGCGGGCTGGGCGGCCAGCGCGTGCTGGTGCTCATGGATGGAAGCCCGATCAACAGCGCGCGCGGCAACGGGCCGCACCCCTCGCTCGTGGACCCGGGGCAGATCGAGCGCGTCGAGGTGGTGCGCGGGCCTTCGTCGGTGGCGTACGGATCGGACGCGCTGGGCGGGGCCATCAACATCATCACCCGCGATGCGCTGCTCCCCGAGGGCGACAACTTCCGGGGCTCGGCGGTGCTGGGCGTGAGCAGCGTGGACCGGCAGCGAAACGGCTACCTCGAGCTGATGCCGCGCCTCGGCAAGCTCACGGCGTTCATCTCGAGCGGCGGCCGGCGCGCCCTCAACTACGCGCTCCCGGACGTCCAGGGCATCGAGCGGAAAGTGGCGAACTCGGGCTTCAAGGACTACAACGCGCTCGCGAACCTGCGCTATCCGCTCACGCCGCACATCGCGCTCAAGGGCGGGTACCAGATCTACCGCGGCTCGTCGATCGGGCTGCCCGGGCTGACCGCGGAGATCCCGTTCCTGTTCTCGCAGGAGTTCAGCTTCCCCAACTACGACCGCGACGCGGCCTGGCTGACGATGGAGCACAGCTATCCGCAGTCGTGGCTCGCGAAGACCCACGCCAAGGTCTACTGGCAGCGCGAGAATCGCGACTTCTTCTCGCACGTCGAGGAGCACGTCAGCTTCGTCCCGCCGGGCCCGCCGTTGCCGCCCGGAGCCACCTACCGGATCTCGAACCAGGACCGCTTCTTCGATCTCAAGACCTGGGGGTTCCAGACCCAGTTCACGTCGCGCAAGACCGCGCGCTACCTGGCGAGCGCCGGCATCGACCTCGCCACCGACCGCACCGACGGTGACAACGTGCGCAACCGCTACTGGACCGATGCCTACGGCACCACGGTGCAGACCGATCCGGTCGCGGTGACCGCGTCGGTCCCGGACGGCTCGTTCGGAAGCTATGCGGCGTTCGTCCAGAGCGAGTGGTACCTGGCGCCGAAATGGACCGCGAGCGCCGGAGGCCGGTATACGCGCTATCGCTATCACACCGAGCTGGGCCCCCGCACCGCGACCGCCAACTTCCCGGCGCTCTCGGTGAACGACGGCGCGCTGTGTGGCTCGCTCGGAATCGTCTATGCGGCGCTGCGCGATCTCCACGTCACCGCGAACGTCGCCAACGGATACCGCCATCCCAACGCGCAGGACCTGTTCTTCAACGGCCCCGCGTCGGTCGGCACCGTGCTGGGGAACGCGGCACTCACGCCCGAGAAGAGCCGCTCGTACGATCTCGGGCTGCGCTGGGGGCCGGGGAGCCTGGCGGTCGCCGGCAACGCCTTCTACTCGACCTACGAAGACCTGATCGACGCGCTCGACGTCACGCCCTCCACCAACCCGCCGGGGGCGCCGCACACCTTCCAGTACACGAACATCTCCGGCGCCCGCATCTGGGGCGGCGAGGTCGAGGGCGAGGTGCGCTTCCTCCGCAACTATCGCGCGCGGGTGGCGATGGCGGGCGCGGTCGGCGACATCACCAACGCCGACGCCATTCTCAAGCTCTATGGCGTGGTCCAGGAGCAGGCGCCCCTCCCCAACGTGTCGCCCTTCAAGGGCACCGCCGCGCTCCGCTGGACCACCGCGAGCGGGCGTTTCTGGGTGGAGCCCGCCGCGCGCTGGTCGTGGCGCACCAACCGGCTGCCGCTGGCCCAGTCGGGCGTGCCGCAGTTCAGCGAGTTCAAGAAGGAGTGGATGGTGGGCGACATCTATAGTGGGGCCCTGCTGCCGCGCGGGCAGAAGGTGGTGGTCGGTGTGCGCAACCTCGCCAACCGGTCCTACCGGCTGCCGCTCGGCTCGATCGACGAGCCGGCACGCTCGTGGGTGGGCTCGCTGATGGTCGACTTCTAATGAGGTGCGCGAAGCGCTCCCGGAAGGATCCGGCGCGCCACGTAACCCAAGAGTCGGAAAACCACGGAGGGTTCTGATG
This sequence comes from Candidatus Eiseniibacteriota bacterium, assembly GCA_035275545.1. Taxonomy (GTDB): domain Bacteria; phylum Eisenbacteria; class RBG-16-71-46; order RBG-16-71-46; family RBG-16-71-46; genus WS-11. The sequence goes on from DATEMP010000430.1 coordinate 38,500, forward strand.
GCGGTTCAGTACCAGATTCGCGAAGGGGTTCTCACCATGATGCTCGAAGGCACCTACGAGTCACGCGACGTGATCCGCACGTTCCTCGATGCGATCGCCGATCCCGCGTGTCCGCGGCCGGTCGCGCTGCTCATGGATGTGTCGCGCTCGACGTCGCTCGCCTCCCGGCCGGCGGCCGAGATCAAGATGGTCGCCGAGTTCCTGGGCCCCTACGCCGAGCACATCGGCGGGCGGGTCGCGGTGCTCGCGCCGTCCAACGTGGCGTTCGGGCTGAGCCGCATGGGAGCGGTCCACAGCGAGGGCGTCGGCGTCGCCGCACAGGTGTTCCGCGACCGCGAGGAGGCGGTGAAGTGGCTGCGGAATACCCCCGTGACGTCGGAATGACCGGGCGCGACCACCAGCTCGCCAGCAGCAACCCCCTCCACTAGGTTCCCGAGTGCCGCTCCTCGCGGGAACCCGCCTCGGTCCCTACGACATCGTGGGCCCGCTCGGCGCGGGCGGCATGGGCGAGGTGTTCCGCGCCCGGGACCCGCGGCTCCATCGCGAGGTCGCGATCAAGGGCCTGCCGGACACGTTCGCGCGGAATCCCGAGCGTCTCGCCCGTTTCGAGCGCGAAGCACGGCTGCTCGCGTCGCTCAGCCATCCCAACATCGCGGCGATCTTCGGCCTCGAGGACGATGCGGGCACGCCGTACCTGGTGCTCGAGCTGGTCGAGGGCGAGACGCTCGCGCAGCGGCTGGCCCGCGGAGCACTGTCGGCGCGTGAAACCCTCGAGTTCGGCGGGCAGATCGCCGCCGCGATCGAAGCCGCGCACGAGCGGGAGGTCGTCCATCGCGATCTCAAGCCCGGCAACATCATGATCACGCCGGCGCGGATCGTGAAGGTGCTCGACTTCGGGCTCGCCAAGGGCGGCGCCACCGAAGCGGGATCCAGCCCGAGCCTCTCCGCCTCGCCCACGATGGGACTGTCCGCGACCGGCGAGGGGATGATCCTCGGCACTGCCGCCTACATGAGCCCCGAGCAGGCGCGGGCACAAAGTGTGGACCGGCGCACCGACGTGTGGTCGTTCGGCTGCGTCCTGTTCGAGTGTCTGAGCGGCCAGCCGACGTTCGGCGGCGAGACCGTGTCGGACATCATCGCCCGCATCCTCGAGCGCGAGCCCGACTGGAGCGCGATTCCGGCTTCGACGCCGGCACGGCTGCGCGACCTGGTCCGGCGCTGCCTCACCAAGGACGCGGCCAGGCGTCCGCGCGACATCGGCGATTTGCGCCACGAGCTCCATGCGATCGCCGCGGACCTGGCCGCAGGCGCCGGAACGCAGGCGCCGGCGGCCGCGACCACCCCCTCGCTCGCCGTGCTCTACTTCGAGAACCTGACCAACGACGAGGAGAGCGCCTACTTCTGCAGCGGGATCACCGAAGACATCCTGACCGATCTCTCCAAGATCAAGGGGCTGCGCGTTGCCTCGCGGAACGCGGTGGGCCGCTATCGCGGCGGGCCGGTCGACATTCCCAGGGCCGCGGCGGAGATGGGCGTGGGCGCGGTGCTCGAAGGCAGCGTGCGCCGCGCCGGCCAGCGCGTGCGCATCAGCGCCCAGCTCATCGCGGCGGACGGTTTCCACCTGTGGGCCGAGCGCTACGACCGGACCATGGAGGACGTGTTCAAGGTCCAGGAGGAGATTGCCTCGTCGATCGCCGCCGCGCTCCAGGTAGCGCTGACGCCCGCGGAGTCGAAAAAGCTGGTGAAGGACCGTCCCGAAGAAGTGCGCGCATACGATCTCTATCTCAAGGGCCGCGCGGAGTACGGAAAGTACACCGAGGCCTCCCTGCGCGAGGCGCTCGCGCTGTTCGAGCAGGCGACCGCGCTCGATCCCGGCTACGCGCTGGCCTGGGCGGGGATCTCGGACTGCTACGGGCAGCTGGCCCAGTGGGAGAAGGATGCGGACGTCGCGGACCTGACCCGTCGCGGTCTCGAGGCGGCACGCCACGCAATCTCGCTCAACCCGCGCCTGCCCGACGCCTACAAGGCCGAAGCGCTCAATTTGATGCACCAGGGCGACCATGACGGTGCTCGTGCCGCGCTCACCCGGGCGGTCGAGGCCGATCCACGATTCTTTCCGGCGATGATCAACCTCGGGGTCAACGCCTTCATACGCGCCGATGTCGCCGCAGCCGAGCGCTTCATCCGCCGCGCACTCGAGATCGACCCGCAGGAGCCGTTCGCCACCACATGGCTGGCCCTCCTGTTGCGGTTCACCGGTCGTCACGACCAGGCGATCGCCGCCGGGCGACGCTGCGCGGAATTGTCACGGGACCGCTTGTACGTCACCGGCGCTCACGTCATTCCGGCGTTGGTCCACCTGGAACGTGGCGAAACCGCCGCCGCCGAGCAGTTCTGGCGCGAAGGGGTCGCGGCCGGAGCCAGGCCGGAAGAGATGCGGGCTCTCGAAGCCGCCATCGCGGCACAGGCCGGGCGCGAGGAGCATGCCCGCGATCTCATCCGCGCGTTGGGCGACACCGCCGGCATGATCGGCCCCGGGCTCGACCTGGCTGCCCGCGCGGCGGTGCGGGTCGGTGAGCACGAGACCGCCACGCGGCTGATGAGCCAGATGGTGATCGCCAAAGTGGCGCCCACATGGGTGCGGCTCGCTCCCGGGCTGCACCCGCTCCTCGACCTGCCGCCGCTTGCGCCGCGTCGGTGCGACACGACCCTGGTCTGGCCGCTCGAGGCGCCGATGATCGATCGCGCGCGGTTCATGCTGTTCCGGGAGGTCCGGATCGACACCGGGCTGCCCGAGGGCAGCGACGTGCGGTAGATCGCGGTAAAGTTTTCCCCCCGGGATGGCTCCTTCATGAGGACACCGTCCCGGAGGTGACATGAAGAAGGTTCCATGGGGAGACCTCGCGCTGTGGCTCGTCGCGCTGTTCCTCGTCTACATCTTCGCCCAGCAGGGCCCGGCCAAGTTCTCGGACTCGAGCGGCTGGGCGAAGGCGTTCGCCATGTGGCACTACCCGGTGTGGTTCCGGGTCCTGATCGGGTGCATGGAGACCGCAGCCGCGGCTCTGCTCCTGACGCGGCGCACGGCGCCGATCGGGGCGACGATGATCGCGCTGGTGATGCTCGGGGGCATGGGCACCCACATCTCAACGGGCCATCCGCAGCAGGTGACGAGCGAGGTGCTCCCGCTGGTGCTGTCGCTGGTGGTGCTGCGCGGCCGCTGGAGGCACTTCGCCGCGATGGTGTCGCGCCTGCGGAACCGGGGCGCCGCATGAGCGGTGTGGCCGTGGCCGATCTGGTGGCGCGCGCACGCGATCCCCATGCACCGGCGCACCTCCAGCACGCGGCGTTCGCGGCGCTGGTCGAGCGCTTCGAAGCGATGGCGTTCGCGACCGCCCTTCGGGCCAGCGACGAAGTCGAGTCGGCGCGCGATGCCTGCCAGGAGGCATTCCTCGCCGCGTGGCGACTGCTCCCGGCCCTGCGCGATCCCGAGGCGTTCGGCGGCTGGCTCAAGCGCCTGGTGCGGACTCAGTGCTCCCGGGCGCGCCGTCGCCGTGCCGCGTCGTCGGATCCGAGTGACGCGACCTCGCCGGGCGTCCGCGACACGGCGGAGCTGGTCGGAGAACGCGAAGCGCAGGCGTATGTCCGCGAGGCGGTCGAGCATCTGCCCGAGGGCGAGCGGGACGCGATCGTCCGCTTCTACTTCCTCGGCGAGTCGCTGCGGGGGATCGCCCGTGCGCTCGGGATCACGGTCGGCACCGCGGGCAAGCGCGTCTACGACGGGCGCCTGCGTCTCCGGCGCGCCCTGCCGCGGGGCGTCGCTGCGAGCTTCCTGGCCGCGGCCCCGACGCCGGCGTTCACCGAGCGTGTCGCGGCCGGGGTGTTCGACGAGTTCGTGGGCGAGTACCGATTCCCGAGCCGCCCGCAGTACCCCGTGATCGTCCGGCGCGAGCGGCACGTGCTGGTGAGCGAAGCCGGAGGACAGCGCAACGTCCTCGCATCGCGCCGGCTGGATCGCCTGGCGCCCATCGAGTTCGACGGCGAGGGACGCTTCCAGCGCGACGCCCAAGGCCGGATCAGCGGGTTCGTGTACTACGAGTTCGGCCGCCGGCTCGGCGTGGCGCGGAAGGTCTAGAGCCGGTTCGGCTTCCAGCCGGCATCGAACGATCGCCCCGGATGATCGAGATCGATCACCAGCGGCGCATGGTCGGACGGCGTCGGTTTTCCCTTCCGCGCCTCGCGGTCGATCTCGGCCCACACCAGGCGGTCCGCGACCGGATGCGTGATCAGCAGGTGATCGATCCGCATGCCGACGTTCCGGTGGAAATCCCCGCCGCGGTAGTCCCACCACGTGTAGCGGCCGGGCTCGGCGTGCTGACGGCGGTAGCCATCGACCAGTCCCCAGCGGCACAGCGCCGAGAACGCTTCGCGCTCCGGCGGAGAGACGTGCGTTCCTCCGTGGCACGCGCGCGGATCCCAGACGTCGGCGTCCGTGGGGGCGACGTTGAAGTCGCCGCCCAGAACCAGCGGCTCCCCGGGGCTCGCCGCCTCCTCCAGCCAGCGCGCGAGCCGCCCGAACCAGGCGAGCTTTGCCTCGTAGAAGAGCGACCCGACGCTCCTGCCGTTGGGCGCATAGACCGAGACCACGCGAACGCCATCACAGGTGCCCGCGATCATCCGCGCTTCCGCGAGCGGCTGGTCGTCGCCGGTCTCGGGCGTGTCATCCGGCCGCAGCGGATCGCCGAAGTTCGTGACCACGCCGGTGATCCCGTGGCGGCTCGCGATCGCGACCCCGTTCCATTGCTTCTGGCCGTGATGGGCCAGCGCGTAGCCGGCGTCGTGAAAGGCGGCCACCGGCGCCGCGGCATCGGTGAGCTTGGTCTCCTGGATCAGGAGCACGTCGGGCTCCGCGCGGCCCAGCCACCAGAGGACCTTGTCGAGCCGGGCCTTCAGCGAGTTCACGTTCCAGGTCGCGATCCGCATCGTGCGCGCAGGTTACAGGATCACCAGTCGCGCCGGCGGAATGCCCGGGCGGCGATCATCAGCGGCACGACGCCCTCGATCACCAGCACCGCGAGGCCGAGCGCGATGCCGGCGGTGGACCCGAACATTCGCATCAGCACCGCCGAGGTGGGACCGAACAGGGCGCCCGAACCCACGGCGAGCGTCGTGAGCACGCGCGTCAGGTCCACGGGGTTCACGATCAGCGCCGGGAACAGCACGCTCTGGAGCGGCACGCCCGAGAGCAGCGTCGTGGCGCCCAGCACCACCAGGTCGTAGGCGATCACCATGAGCAGCCAGAGGAGCAGCGCCGCCGACATCGCCTTGAGCCGGTCGGGCCACAGGGCGGCGATGCAGATGGCGGCCGCGAGCGTCACCCAGCCCAGCACCAGCGAGAGCGCGGTGAGCACGATGAAGCCCGGCACCTCCTGCGCGCCGCCCTGGAGCGCCACCACCACGCCGCCGCCGCCGAAGCCCAGCGCCTGCGCGACCCCGAGTGCCGCCGCAAGACCCAGGAACTTGCCGGCCAGCACCTCGGCGCGCGAGACCGGCTGCGCCAGCAGCAGCGAGAGGCTCTCGCGGCCGCCGGCGATGCTGGTGACCCCCAGCATGAGCGCGGTGAGCGGAACGATCATCAGCGCCAGGTTCATGAGGCTCAGCGTGACGCGCGCGAAGCCCTGGAATCCCACCTCCCGGCTCTGGGCGAGCCCGAAGTAGGAGAGGCCCAGCACCAACAGCGCGAACAGCGCGGCGAATCCGAACAGCCAGCGGGTCTCGAGCGCGCGCCGGTACTCCTCGTGCGCCACCACGCGGACCCGCGCCCAGGATGCCCGGCGCGCGCTCATCGGTGGCCCTCGACCAGGTGGGAGCCGGTGACCGTGAGACGGCCGGCCGGCGCGCCGTCCAGCAGCCAGGCGAAGTCCTCGCCCGGCCGGTCGGCGAGGAACTCGCCGGTCCAGACGGCGCCGCGCGCCAGCGCCGGCACGCGCACGCGGTCCTCGTAGCCGGCGAGGACGAGGGGGGGCGACACGGAGCCCGGGCTCGTCACCCGCAGGCGCACGCGACAGCCCTTCGGCACGTTGGCCGACGCCGGCGACACCTGGCCGGCGCCGATCGCGATCGCGAGATCGACCACCGGCGTCGCAGCCACGGTGGCCGGGGGCGCGGTCTCGGGGCTGCGGGGCCGGCCGACCAGCGCCAGCACCACCGCGAGCGCAACGATCGCCCCGGCGAGCCCGAGATAGGAGCGGGTCATCGCACGGACTCCTGGGGCGCGCGCAGGAACGCGCCGAGCCGGTCCACGCGGCCGCGGGTCTCGACGGCGACGCTCTCGGCGGCGGCGCGCGCAAGGAACGCGGCCAGACCGCCGCCCATCGGCGAGGGGAACTCGCCCTGCACCACCCACATCGAATCCGCCTCGTGAAGCGTCTGGCGGTCGTAGTCCGCGAGCCACGCCGGGGCGACGGCGCCATCGCCCGCCCGGGCATCGCGCAGCAGGCACTCGATCGCGTCGTAGACCCGCCACGCCCGGCCCGCCCGGCGCTGGCAGGCGAAGCGCAGATCCCGGACGTCCATGCCGCACGCGACGCACGGCGTGCCAATGGCGATGGGCGGCGACACGCCCGGGCCGGCACAGCCCGCCGCGGAGAGGAACGCCGCGAGGGCGACCGCGATCCACGGCAACGGCCGCGCGTCACGCATTCGCATGGGATTCCCCGCGCACCACGCGGAGGAAGATCTCCTCGAGCGTGGGCCGCTGCAGCTCGAACGACTGGAGCGCCACCCCGGTCGAGCGCAGCGCCTCCAGCACCTCGAGCGCACGACCGTCGAGCGCCTCGACCCGGAGCGAGTGAGCGCCCGCCTGCTCGACGGCGAGCCGGAGCGGCGCGATCGCGGCGATCGCGCGCGCCGGCGGCTCGCGCAGCTCGATGGCGAGCCGGGTCGCACCCACCTGGCGTGCACGCAGGTCGTCCATGCGCTCGAGCGCCGCGCGGCGGCCCTCGACCAGGATGAGCACGCGGTCCGCAACGCGTTCCACCTCGCTCAGCAGGTGGGAGCAGAGCAGGATGGTCT
>DATEMP010000431.1:0-5783 GCA_035275545.1 Candidatus Eiseniibacteriota bacterium
CCATCGCCGCCAGCCGGTCCACGTAGGCCCGCTGGAGGTCGCGGCGCGTGCCGGGTCCGTCGAGCGCCTTCATCGCCGGCGCCGAGGCTCCGCCCACCTCGCCCCAGATCGAGCGGGTGAGCCGGTCGAAGTGCTCGGCGAGCCGGTAGGGCTCGGCCGACCGCGACTCCGCCTCGCGCATCCGTGCCATGAGCATGGGCGCGGTGAGGGTCTCGAGCAGGCCGTTCTGGATCGCCAGGACCTTGTCGTTGGCGTTGTAGTCGAGCCGCGGCCCGGTGAAGAGGCCGAAGTTCTCGCCGATCCCCCAGTGCGACCAGCGGTCCGGACCCAGCTTGTTGAGGAGCGAGGGGTCGATGTCGAAGGCGTTGGCCGCGAACCCGCGCTGCCCGAGGAAGTCCATCGCCGCGCGCTGCTTCGCCGCCGGCACTGGACGCAGCGCCTCGACCGCACCCGGCTGCCCGCGGTGGCTGCGCGAGTTGTACTGGCCGCCCACCCACTTGACCGCGAGGTTGAGCGCGATCCCGTACTGCTCGAACAGGCCGTCCATCGCCCGGCGCAGGACCGGATACTCGCCGCCGTTGGTCAGCACCTTGGCCTCGAGGCTCCCGCCGTCCTTCCACAGGTTGCTGATCCACTCGGCGCGGTTGCGCGCGAACGTCAGCGGATCGGCGCCCAGGTCCCAGTGGTTGGTGCGCGGGTCGAGTGCGAACGGCCCGTTGGTGTCCTCGTCGGTCGAGTACTCGTGGCCGGGCTGCTCCGACTCGTCGGCGATCGCCTTGGCGAACGCGTAGTCCGCCTCGACGTCGCCCGCGCCCGAAGGCGCGTAGCCGTAGCGGATCATCCAGAGGTCTGCGGTCCCGGCATAGCAGCTGTAGAACTCGCCCTGCTGGGTGCGCGCGTAGTCGATGTTGGGCGTGGCGTAGTCCATCACCGACGCGACCAGGCCGTTCTGCTCGGTCCAGGTGCGGTCGTGGAGCTTGTCCATCGGCGTTGCCATGCTGGAGCGGAAATTGTGGCGCAGCCCGAGCGTGTGGCCGACCTCGTGCAGCACCGTGTGGACCAGCATCTCGCCCACGAACTTGTCCCAGAGCGGGCCGTTGGTGCCGTTCGGGGCCTCCGCGCCCAGCGCGAGCTGGGCGAGCGCGGCGCCGCCCGCCATGCCCGACTGCAGGTCGCAGCGGTACTCGGAGCCCAGGGCGGGCGGGAGTCCGTCGGTCGCCCCGTCCGCCACCGGATTGCCCATGAGCGTCTGGTAGATGCGCCAGCGCCGCTGGACGATCGACGCCTCGAACAGGATGTCGGCGTCGAGGATCTCACCGGTGCGCGGATCGCGGCGGGACGGCCCGATCGCGCCGAACGAGGGAGGCGACGAGGTGATCCAGCGGATGGTGCTGTAGCGCACGTCCTCGGGGTCCCACTCGGGATCGTCGGGGGCGTCCTTGGCGATGATCGCGTTCTTGAAGCCCGCCGCCTCGAACGCCCTCTGCCAGCGCTCGACGCCCTCCTTGACGTACGGGCGGTACTGCACGGGCACGGTGTGGTCGATGTAGTAGACGATCGGCTTGACCGGCTCCGAGAGCGCCGCGGTCGGGTCCTTCTTCTCGAGCCGCCAGCGGTTCACGTAGCGGACGAAGAAGTGCTCCTTGGTGTCGCGGCTGAAGTCCTTCATCACCGTCAGGAAGTAGCCGGTCCGATCGTCGGCGAGCCGCGGCATCATCGGCTTCTCGGGCAGTTTCGAGAACGAGTAGTGCATCGTGACCGGGATGTAGCGGTCGTCGGGCACGGTCACGAGACCGAAGTTGTTGCGGTCGTTGGGCGAGTAGGTGAGCAGTGCTTCGAGCTCGATGTTCTCGGGGAACACCTTGACGCTCGACATCGCCGAGCGGTCCTTGTCGAAGCGCACCGCCTTGTTCGAGAACGCGCCCCGCATCCACTCGCCGATGTCGGGCAGGTCGCTCACCAGGAACGGCGCGAGGTCCACGAGCACCGCCTTGCTCGAATCGTGCACGCTCTCGATCTTGAGCGAGGCGAGCACCGAGTTGCCCATCGAGAGGTCCTTGGCCTTCTCGATCGGGCTGCCCGCGGGACCGGTGAACAGCGTGTTCTTCTCCATCACCAGCACCCGGTCACCGGAGCGGTGGAACTCGATGAGCCGGTCGTTGACCGGCAGGCCGCCGAGCACCCCGTTCATGCCGATGCCGCGCGCCAGGCTGAAGATGCCGAGCACCGGCTTGTCGAGCTGGTCGGGAGCGAGCTCGAGGTAGAGGTTCTCGCGCTTCTGGTAGAGCGTGAACAGCCCGCGCTTCACCTCCGCGTCCTTGGTGACCTTCTTCCACTCCTGGTACGGCTTGTCCTTGTCGTCTCCCGCCCCGGCGGGCTTGCCGGCGGGCGGCTTGGGGGCGCCCAGCGACGGCTGGGTAGCCACCAGCAGGGCGAGGACGAAGAACATCGCGGCGGATCGGAACGGCGATGGTCGTGCGTACATCGGTGACTCCTTGGCGGGCGGGATCGGTGAACGAAGCCGGCTTGGCTCGCGACGCTGGCGGCGCGGACCCACGCGTTGCTCCGCGGAGCCTGCGGACCATACGGCGGATGCAGACTAGCCATGGGTTGGAGAGTCCGCGACGCGGTGCTGACCGGCGCGGCAATCGTCCGCACCGGCGGGGCGCGACGAGCGACGGGTGGGCGGCCCGTCCGACGCGATGCCCGGGGCGACGCGGGCGCTTCGCAGGACGCGCGCCCGGAACCGGGCTCTAGCGGAGCAGGACGAAGCGCCGCACCTGCACGCCGCCGCCGGCCTCGTAGCGCATGAAATACATGCCTGCCGGAACCCGGCTCGCCCCCGGGCTCCACGCGAGGTGATGGCTGCCCGCCGGACGCAGGCCGTCCGCGAGCACGGCGACCTCGCGACCGGAGAGGTCGACGACGCTCACCTTGACCCGCGCCTCGCGCGGCAGCATGACGTCGACCTGGGCGATGCCGGGCGCGGGGTTGGGCGACACCGGCCCGAGCGCGAATCCCGGCGCCGGCTGCCCGCTCACGCCGGTCTGCACGTCGATGCGCAGGATCTGGTTCCCGGTCGCCACCTGGCCGTCGGGATTCGTGATGGTCACCGAGTACATCTCGCCCTCGAGGCTGGGCGTGGCGCCGGTGGTGTTCAGATCGAGCACCACGTGGGTGGGATCCACATAGATGACGCCGTTCACCGTGGGCGGCGTTCCGGTGACGCCGTCGGCGGTGACCACCGCCGTGACGTGGCTGAACGGCGGGACACCGGGCGGATCCGGGCCGGGATCGTGGAAGCCCGAGCCGTTCGTCGAGGTGCCGACCACCGTCGAGAGCACCGAGGCGTCGCCGGCCTCCACCGGGACGGCGCTCGCGGGCGCGGCCGGCAGGGGTGCGCGCACCTTGATCACCCGGCACCCGTACGAGTTCGCGTTGTCGCACCATTGCTGGACCGACCACATCGTCATGTCGTCGGTGGGGTCGAGCGAGGTGTAGGAGTAGTCGCCCCAGCGCCGGCCTTGAGGTCCGCCCGGATCGCCGATCGGGTTGTAGGCGCTGCCGCTCGAGGAGAACGTGGTCGGCGCCGCCATGGTGCCGGGCGTGTCGCCCGCGAGCCGCCCGGTGGCCGCGGCGTCGATGCGGTTGGCGATCCCGGCGGTGCTCATGCCCATGAGCACGTGGCCCTGGCCCGACACCATGAGGCTCGGAATCCAGTAGCTCGGCTGATCGGTGGTGTTGGACGGGCTGGGGGCGAACACGGTGCCGGACTGCACCAGGCTCGGGGTTCCGGGGCTGACGATCCCCTCGAGCTCGTACCACCGGGACCCGTTGCGGGTGAGCGTTCCGCTCGAGGCGCCGGTGTGGTTCACGCCGACGTTGTGGGCGGTCCACAGCCGCCCGTTGCGCAGGTGGGCGGCCATCAGGCGGTCGTCGACCGCCGACAACTGGCCCGAGGCCCCGCCGGCATTGCCGAGATGCGGCACGCGGATCGGGAACAGCGTCGCCGGCGTGGTGACGTTGATGTTGGGCGTCACGAACGGCGTGCCGCCCGGGTTGCCGACCCGGCGCAGGATGAGCCGGCCGAACAGGGTGCTGCTCACGCCGATGAAGTAGCCCTCGTTGGACGCGGGGTCGTAGTTGTCGACGCCCTGCGGGGCATAGGGACCCTCGGAGATCGGACCGGCCGGCACCAGGCCGCGCAGCGCGGTCACCACGATCGGGCCGCCGCCGGTCACCGAGGTCTTGCGCACCACGAACCCGTCGCAGCTGTTGAAGCTCTGCGAGGGGCCGCAGAAGTTGTTGGTGCCGATGTAGAGCGCCCGGGCGTCGATGCCCAGCGTCGGATGGTCGGCGGTGCAGGTGGACGAGATCGCCGGCGGCAGCTGGTCGATCGGGAAGCTGTACAGGCTCCAGACCGTGGCGCCCGAGATGACCCCGTTGCTGGCCGCGTCGCTCACGGCGATCAGCACGCTGTTGGGGGTCGAAGTGTTGATGATCACCAGGAACCAGCGCCCGGAGAGCCGGTCGTAGCGGACGCGCGGATCGCTGGTCGGCGAGCCGTTGTTGATCCCGGCGAAGAACACGTCGGGGTCCACGTTGAGCACGCCGTCCCCGGCGCCGCTGGTCTTGTTGAAGGTCACCAGCCGGCCGTTGACGAACAGGACGTACTGGGCGGGACCGGCCGCCCCCATGTTGTCGGGCGGGAACGAGAAGGTCGGGTTGGCGCCGAACAGCGAGGCGGCGTCGAACGCCAGGATCGGCGTGAAGGGCCCCACCGCGATCCCGTCGGGAGCGGGTGCGGCCGTGAGGCCCGCCTCGGCGGGCGGCCACTGGGCGACAGGCGACGCCCCGGGCGCCTGGGGCAGGTGGGTCCGGTCGGGTCCCTCCTTCTCGACCTCGGCGACCCGTGAATCCGGGGCCTTGGCCGGCCACCGGCGCTGCGCCTCCATGATCTCGTGCACCGTCCGCTGGACCGCTGCCGCACCGGTCCACGGCGTGCCCGGGGTGCTCGCGGGTCCGGCCAGCGCGAGGGCGGGCAGGGTCAGCAGCACGAGGGCGAGCCCCGCCCCGATGGCGCGACGTTGCGGTGTCACGAAGGTCCTCCGGAAGCGTCGGGTGACAGGTTACTGGCCGGCGCGCGCGTAGGTGGCCCATGATGCGAAGCCGCCGCCGTCACCGCAACGCTGCCCTAAGAATGGGGCCCGGACCCCGGGTCCCGCAAGGGCGGCCGGCGCAGACCCAGGGCGGACAGGGTAGGCTCTGGGCCCAAAGGAGGTTCTCGATGCCATCCGTTACCGCTTCCATCGCCGTCCTGGGCTTGCTGGTCTCGCTCGCCGCACCCCCCTCGCGCCCCGCGCCCGGGCCCAAGGCCGCGTCGCGGCTCGACTCCCTGGCCTGGATGGCCGGCTCCTGGGTGTCGGACAGCGCCGGCACCCGCAGCGAGGAGCACTGGATCGCTCCCAGCGGCGGGCTCATGGTGGGCATGAACCGGCTGGTGATCGGCGGCCGGGCGCGCGCGTTCGATTTCATGCGCATCCGGGAGATGGGCGACACGATCGTCTACCTGGCGCAGCCCTCCGGCCGGCCGCCGACGCCGTTCGCGCTCATCGAGCTGGGCGGGAAGCGGGTCATGTTCGAGAACCGTGCCCACGACTTCCCCCAGCGCATCCTCTATTGGCTCGCGGACGACGGGTCCCTCAAGGCGCGCGTCGAGGGCACGATCCAGGGCCGCGAGCAGTACGAGGAGTACGCCTGGCGGCCGGGCGCGCTCACGCCCT
>DATEMP010000432.1:0-18280 GCA_035275545.1 Candidatus Eiseniibacteriota bacterium
TGGGCCGCGCGCACCGCGGGCTGGACCGCGCGCACCGGGACCGCGGCCACCGGAACCTTGCCACCCTCCGGGTAGCTCACCACCTGGCTGATCTCCGCGGGACGCATCTTGTAGTCGAAGTCCGGCAGCATGACCCGAGGCACCGTGCGCCCCATGAAGCGCTCGATCGCCGCCACGTGCGGCTGCTCCTCGGGCGCCATGAGCGTGAACGCGTCCCCGACCGACGCCGAGCGGTTGCCGCGTCCGATCCGGTGCACGTAGTCCTCGGCGGTGTGCGGCACGTCGTAGTTGACGACGTGCGAGATTCCGTCCACCTCGATCCCGCGCGAGGCGAGATCGGTCGCGACCAGGATCTGGACACGGCCGCGCTTCAAGTCGGTGAGTGCGCGCTCGCGCTGGCTCTGGCTGCGGTTGTCGTGCAGCGCACCGACCGAGTGACCGCGCCGCTGGAGCTGGCGCGCGAGCCGCTCCGCGCCGTGCTTGGTGCGCGTGAACACGATGACGTTCCGCACCTCCGAGCGCGACAGCATCTCGTTCAGCAGCTCGTCCTTGAGATCGCGGGTGACCGGATAGATCGCCTGGGTGATGCCGGCCGAAGGCTTGGGCGGGGGCGCGAGATCGACGCGCACCGGCTCGAGCAGCGCCTCCTTGGCGACCCGGTTGAGCTCGGGCGGCATGGTCGCCGAGATCATGAGCGTCTGCCGCGTCTCCGGCAGCAGCTTGAGGATCCGCCGCAGGTCGGGGGCGAAGCCCAGGTCGACCATGCGATCGGCTTCCTCGAGGACCAGCATCTCGACGTCCTCGAAGCTCACCGCGAGCTTGCCCTGAAGATCCAGCAGGCGGCCGGGTGTCGCGACCAGCAGATCGACACCCTGCTCGCGGAGCATGCGCTCCTGGGGCTGGATGGGAATGCCGCTGAAGACCACGCCGACGCGCAGGTTCGTGTAGCGCGCGTAGCCGCGCGCGTAGGTCTCGACCTGTGCGGCCAGCTCGCGCGTCGGGCACAGCACGAGCGCACGCAGGCGCCGCGGCCCGTCGAGCAGGCGCGAGAGGATCGGCAGGAGGTAGGCGGCGGTCTTCCCCGTGCCCGTCTGGGCCGAGGCGATGAGGTCGTTGCCCTGCATGATGACCGGAATCGCGCGATGCTGGATGGGCGTGGGTTCGATATGGCCGGCGGCCTTGACCCCCTTGAGGATAGCCGGGGGAAGACCGAGGGTGGCGAACGGCACGAATCCTCCGATCGGTATGAGACCAGACACCTTGAGCCTGCGGGGCTCCGGCGTCATTTCAGGTGCCAGTTTGGGCGCTTGCAAACGGCGAACAGATTAGGGGGTGCGTCGCCTCGAAACAATGGCCAACGTGGAAATTTTGCGGGGACCGGACCCCGACACGCGTTTCGCCTTGGGAACAGCGCGTTTTCGGGCTTTTTTGAGGGGTCTGGGAGGCTGGCAACGCGGGCAATAGAACGTGGATCGGGCCCCCTGGACGATGCGCCGGATGGGGGTCCGGCATTTGGCGCAGGGCTGGCCGGACCGGTCATAGACCAGGAGCTGGTCTCCATAGGCGCCCGGCTCGTTCCATATTGTTCGATACATGCTGAAGGTGGTGCCGCTGCGCAGGATCGCGGCGTTCAGGACGCCGAGGATGTGGCGCGCGATCGCCTCCCACCGGTCGGCCGGCACCGAGCCCGCGGGCGTGCGCGGATCCACGCCCGCGCGGTGGAGGATCTCGCTCGCGTAGATGTTGCCGATCCCCGCGATCCGGCGCTGGTCGAGCAGGAAGCCCTTGATCGCGACGCTCATGCCGGAGGCGAGCGCATGCAGGGCGGCCCCGGTCGGCGGGTGGAGCACGGGGTCCGGACCGAGCCCGGCGAGCCGCGGGTCCGTCACGAGCCGTGAGCTACGCACCGCCCGCAACAGGCCGAACCGTCGCGGGTCCTGGAACCAGAGCTCCGAGCCGTCGGTGAATGCGATCTTCGCGTGCACGTGCGGCATCGCCCGCTGCGGCTGCTCGGCGTGGAAGAGCCAGCGACCGCTCATGCCGAGGTGGGAGAGCAGTGTGAGGTCTTGGTCCAGGTCGATGAGCAGGTACTTGCCGTGCCGTCGCAGCGTCGTGATGCGGCGGCCGCGGACCTGACTCGGGAGGCTGCGGGGGATGGGCTCGCTCAGCTTCTTGCCGGAGAGACTCGCCGTGCGGATGGTTAGTCCCACGATACTCCCCTCGAGAAGACGCCTGACGGTCTCGACTTCCGGCAGCTCGGGCATGCCGGCACGCTAGGGAGGCGCACGGGACGCCGTCAAGGCCCCGCGTTTGTATTGACCCTCGCCGCGCTCGGGCATAGTCTTTCTGCGTTCAGGAGCGGCAACGGACGGCGACATCCCCTCCCGCATGCTTCGCGTTCTGCCCCGGCGCGGAGAACTTGCCCATACGGGTCCCGTCAGCGCCATTCTCCACGCAGCGGCCTGCCCTTGGGCCCCCGGTGCCCCGGCCATCGCAGCCGGGGTTGGGAAGCGTTCGATGCTCATCCGCTCGATTGCAGTGCTCGCGCTGGCCGTCGCCGCATGCCCCGCGACATGGACGTACGGGTTCGCGGACTCCGACGAAGTACCGCTTCAAGTCATGGTTCCCGATCGCCGCGAGGTGACGCGCGCGCGGCTGAGCACGGCGCAGGATCCCGGCGATCCCGACACGGTCTGGATCGGACACATCTGGGATCCGACCTACACCGCGGGCGGCACCATGCCCGCGGGCGGATACGGCCCCTATCGCGTGGGCCGCGGACCGAACCGGCCCACGCGCGCGGGATCCCCGGTGACGGTCGGCAGCAACGGCACCTGGGACTTCGACCGATTCCAGGGTCCGTTCTCGCCGGGTGGCGTGGAGACCGATTCGCTCCAGGGCTGGTGGCCGCTGGCGCGCCCGTTCCAGAGCGGTGCGACCACCTTCGGCGACTACCAGCGCGCGTTCTTCGGGCTCGATTACGGCAACCAGATCAACTACGTCATCAACCAGGGCTCGCCCAAGCGGACCTTCGGAGTGGTGGGGCTCTGGCACCGCGATCGCGGCAACATCACCTACGCGGCCGCAGACACGGTCGAGGACAAGGATCCGATCGCGCCCGGCGTCCAGGACAACATCACCAACGTGCAGCCGGTGCTGTGGTCGCCGACGGAAGTAGGCGGGACGGGCTCGACGGCGAGCGCGTGGATGGGGATGCGTTCGAACGGCGACAACTCGCACCGGGACGAGATCGGCCTCGGCGGCACGGGCAACTCCTTCAACGCGGGCCTCCTCGACTACACGGGCAACAACGGGATGAACCAGATCGGCTCGGTCCACTTGAACGGCACCGACCACAACTTCCCCGGATACGGCTCGCAGATGGACCAGATGCTGTACCGGGACATCGCGCTCGCGGAGGGCGACGGCCTCACGATCTCCTTCAACTTCAGCACCAACATGTCGACGTCGAAGAACACGACCATTGGTGTGCAGGTCGGGTGGTTCGACAAGGATCCGATCAGCAACGCGCAGGTGGGCACGCTCCCGACCTCGACGCCGAGCAACGACGGCAACTTCATCTGCGCCTCGGTGGCGGGTGCCAACGCGCCGTGCGACTCGTTCATGGTCTATATCGGCGCGCCGGTGAACGACGACGACGTGACGTTCTCGGCGCCGTTGTTCGTCGGTGTGAACGAGATCACCACCGTCTACGACCGGCAGCGGCGCTGGTTCTCGGAGGTGCTCCGCTGCACCAACGGCGACCGGCACTACAAGGAGCTGGGAAGCTTCGCGGGCGTTCGCGGGTCGACGCCGGTCTCAGTGAACGTCGGAGCCCTGTACCCGACGGCGCTGCAGGACATCAAGGACGCGGACGGCACGACCGGGAACGGCGGGGTCGTGCGCCTCGTATTCCGCGTCAAGACCAACCGCGGCTTCGACGACCAGAACTTCGGGAACCCCGCCGCGACCTTCAGCTCGGGAACGCGCGGGGCGGCGATCGTGGACAACGTGGTGGTCAACGGGTGGGCCGCCGCCAACGGCGACTTCGAGGCCACCGATGCGATCGACAACGACCTCGCCGTGTCGCCGCTCGACGCCTGGAAGTCCACGGGCAAGCCGCCCGCCGCCTATTTCCATGCGCACTCGCTGATGCCGGGGAACGGCCTGCCCTTCAACGATCCCTGCGGGGGCCTCGACAATCCCAATCGCCGGTGCAACATGTACGGCAAGGTCGTCACCGCCGGCGATCACGACAACGGGGAGAAGGACGCCGGGGTGTTCGGATCGAACATCCAGGACCGCCTGCGATGGCTGGCGTCGCCCACGATCAACCTCTGTTCGTCCGGCAACGGCCCGGGCTTCTACAACGCGATGGGGATCGACGACGAGGTCGCGCGCACGACCTACGACTACGCGATGTTCGGATCGCTCTACACCGCCGGTCTGGTGAACGCGACCACCGCGACCGGGAACTTCTACTCGATGGCGGTCCAGTCGTATCCGGCGCGCCAGGAGAACGGAAACATCAAGTGGGGCGAGGTGCGGAACACCTCGGGCATCTTCTTCTTCGGGACCAGGCTCTGCCTCGAGAATTGGTTCTCTCAGTCGACAGGCACTATCGGCTTCAAGACCAGTGGACTCATCCGCACCACCAATCCGCAGAACCGTCCGGACTCCCTCCGCGTGTACCTCCATCGATACACCCGCTGCTACACGTTCTCGGGGATCACGGCGGCGACCTGCGGGCCTACGACCGGTGACAACGTGGGCGTCTACCACGACAACGTCTCCGTGGCGCTCATCGACAACGCGCCCGCACCGTCACTGTCGCTGCCGATCTGGAACCTGATCAACGACGCGTTCCCGGCCAACGGCAACGACGCGCTCGTTCCGGCAGGGTTCGATACCTGTGCTGCGCAGGTGCGGATCGGGCTCAACATCTCCGCTCAAGTGGGCACGACCAGCCGTCCGAACGTGGCGGGGGACTCGATCATGATCGTCGCCTCGGGTGCGAATCAGCGCCTCGACATGATCTTCCGCATCGAGCCCGGCCCCGGGAACTACGTGGTCATTGGCTCGAAGGCGAGCGGCGTCGCGCGGCGTCCGGAGGGCGTGCCGGTGGGCACGAAGGTCGCGGCCACCCCGGGCGACGGATCGTTCTTCGGCACGTACATGGCGGCACCCGGCCCGTTCAGCAAGGGGACGCACGGGACGAGCTGGAACAAGCACACCTGGAACAGCGCCCGCATGGATACCGCCGAGATGAATCTGTTCCTGACCGCGAACAACTCCGGCGTGGTGGGGATCGTGCTCGGGAACTGGGCGGGCATGCTCCACGAGGACGACCCCAACTTCGCGACGCTCGGCATCGTGAAGAACCGGTGCGTCATGCCGATCCCGGCGGGCGCCCCGAACTCGACCAACATCGTCTGCGACGGGACCGGCTGGGGATCGTATGGCGGGGGCTCGGGCTGGAACGGAACCACGACCACGCGCGAGTACACGAAGATCATTCCGGATGGGCTGCTCACGCCCGGGTCGCACGTCGAGTACTTCTTCCGCAAGTCGGACCTCGCGTCGCCCGCGGTCTACGAGATGGCGCCGGACACGAACTTCATCATGCAGCCCACGGAAGGGAGCACCGACGGTCACCGGTGGCAGCAGTTCGGCGTGCTGCCGGACCGCTGGAAGGACGGCGCCTGGTCCGCCGCGGACCGCCACGCGTTGGCGCCCGCCTGCATGCTCTACATCGACTGGTGCGACCGGCGCGGCGACGAGCGGACCTGGGTCGAGGTCGCCGACTCGATCGGCGCGACGCTGGCCTCGCGTTACGGGGCCCACAACGGCTGGCATGCGCGTGGCGACCAGGATCCCACCGGCGACCTCAGGAGCGTGATCGGCACCACGGGGGACTGGGGCGTCTACGCGCACGGCGGCCAGCCCGGGACGATCTGGGACATGTTCGGCGTCAAGGGCGCGGACGCGTCGACGGCCACCGGCTCGATCGGCAACCGCCTGACGGTGCCCGCGACCGGCTACATGACGGGCAAGGACACGAAGACCGGTCCCACCGGACATATCCTCCGGCAGTACTACCGCGTACTCCTGGCGCTGACCGGGGATCTCGGGGCCGGCAACATCGGGCCCTATCCGGACAAGGGCGACAACGACGTCGGCCTGCTCCAGGACTTCGCCTCGCTGCCCGCCGGAACGCCCCAGCCGCGCGCGATCTGGTTCCAGGGCAGCAACTTCATGAGTGGCCAGTCGACCGGGTCCGCCGGCCACCCCACCTTCACCGCCACCTACTTCGGCGCCGCCTCTGTCTCGAGCGACTACCGGAACTACGCCGCGAACACGAACGACATCATCGATCTGACGCCCAACGCTCCGATCATCACGGACGGAAGCCTGTACAGCGTGGCGAACCACTGCAATACCACCAATGACGTCCTGTCCGTGTCCGGCTCGTTCGGAGCCGCGATGGCGTCGCGATACCCGGACACCGTCATGAACCCGAATCCCAAGATCGCCGGGATCCATGCGCCCAGCAGCCTGCCCGACCACCCGATGATCACGCTCGTGGACGGATTCCGGATCTCGAGCCTCGGAACATTGAACACGCTCACGTCCTTCGGTCGCAGGCAGTGGTTCGCGAATGTCATCACGAATCTCTTCGCCTCGATGAACTGCGGGGCGGTGTCGTACGTCATCTCCGCCGGCGAAGGGCCGAACAATCCGCTCACCTACTTCCTCGCGCTCCGATCCGCGAATCCGATCCAGGATGGGTTCGCGAGAATCACGTTCGGCATCGCGCGCAGGGAGAAGGTCGAGCTCCGGCTCTACGACGTCGCCGGGCGACAGGTGAGGGTGCTCGCGAGCCGTGAGTTCGCGGCGGGCGAGCACACCGTGATGTGGGACGGGAACGACGACGACAGTCGGCGCGTGCCGTACGGCGTCTACTTCTACCAGCTCCGCACGCCCAGCTTCGTGAGCCAGAAGAAGCTGGCGGTGCTCGGGCGTTGAGGGAGGGAGCCATGCGACGACATCGATTCGCGATCGCAGCTCTCGCGGCGGTCATGTCCGCCGCGCTCGCGTCGTGGGCCGCGGCCCAGCAGGACGACGGCCTCGTCCAGGCGATGATCCCCGATCGCCGGGATGTGTCCCTCGCGCGCCTCGGCACCGCGGTCGATCCCGGCGATCCCGACACCGTCTGGATCGGGCACATCTGGGATCCGACCTTCACCGCCGGCGGCACGATGATCGCGGGCGGCTACGGCCCGTATCACGTGGGACGCGGCCCGAACCGGCCCATGCGCTCGGCCTCGCCGGTGACGACCGGCGGCAACGGCACGTGGGACTTCGATCGTTTCCAGGATCCGTTCTCGTCCGGGGGCCTGGGAGCCGATTCGCTCCAGGGCTGGTGGCCGGTGTCGCGCGCGTTCCAGAGCGGCGCGACCACGTTTCCGGACTACATGCGTGCGTTCTTCGGCCTCGACTACGGCAACCAGGTGAACTACGCCATCAACCAGGGCTCGCCCAAGCGCACGTTCGGCGTGGTGGGGCTCTGGCACCGCGATCGCGGCAACATCACGTACGCGGCCGCGGACACGGTCGAGGACAAGGACCCGATCGCGCGTGGCGTCCAGGACAACATCACCAACGTGCAGCCGGTGCTGTGGTCGCCGACGGAGGTCGGCGGCGCAGGCTCGACGGCCAGTGCGTGGATGGGGATGCGGTCGAGCGGCGATCTCTCTCACCGTGATGAGCCCAGCCTCGGCGGTACCGGGAACTACTTCAACGGCGGCGTCCTGGACTACCAGGGCAACAACGGGTTCAACCAGACCGGCTCGGTGTCGATCAATGGGACCGATCACAACTTCCCGGGCTACGGCTCGCAGATGGACCAGATGCTGTATCGGGACATCCAGCTCGCGGAGGGGGATGGCCTCACCATCTCCTTCAACTTCAGCACCAGCATGTCGACGTCGAAGAACTCGACCGCAGGGGTCCAGGTCGGCTGGTTCGACAAGGATCCAATCAGCAACGCGCAGGTGGGTCTCATCCCGACCTCGAGCCCGAGCAGCGACGGGAACTTCATCTCCGCGACGGTGGCGGGTGCGAACGCGCCCTGCGACTCGTTCATGGTGTACATCGGTGCGCCGGTGAACGACAGCGACGTGACGTTCTCGGGGCCGCTGTTCATCGGCGTGAACGAGATCACCACCGTCTACGACCCGCGGCGGCGATGGTTCTCGGAAGTGCTGCGCTGCGTGTCAGGTGACCAGCACTACAAGGAGCTGGCCAGCTACGCGGGCATCCACAACCCCACCGCGATCTCGGTGAACGTTGGCGCGCTGTATCCCTCCGTGCTCCAGGACATCAAGGACGCGGATGGCTCGACCGGAGACGGGGGCGTGGTGCGCCTGGTGTTCCGGGTCAAGACCAACCGCGGGTTCGACGACGAGAACGGCGGCAATCCCGCCGCCAGCTTCGATTCGGGAACGCGCGGCGCCGCGATCGTCGACAACATCGTGGTGAACGGCTGGCCGGCCGCGCACGGCGACTTTGAGGCGGCCGACGCCATCAACAACGACACCGCGGTGTTGCCCGTCGATGCCTGGAAGTCGACCGGGAAGCCTCCGGCGGTGTATTTCCACGCCCACTCCGTGATGCCGGGAGGGGGCCTGCCGTTCAACGATCCGTGCGGCGGCCTGAACGACCCCAATCGCCAGTGCAACCTGTACGGGAAGATCGTGACGGCGGGCGACCACGACGCGGCGGACAAGGACGGTGGCCTCTACGGGTCGAACACCATGGATCGCCACCGCTGGCTGGCGTCGCCGACCATCAACCTGTGCTCGAACGGCAACGGCGCAGGCTTCTACAATGCGATGGGGATCGACGACGAGATCTCGCGCACGACGTTCGACTTCTCGATCTTCTCGTCGCTCTACAACGCCGGGCTGGTGAACGCAACCACGGCGACCGGGAACTTCGTCCGCGTCGGGTTCCAGTCGTACCCGGCGAGGCAGGCCAACGGCAACATCACCTGGGGCGAGGAGCGCCACACGTCGTCGATCTTCTTCTACGGGACGCGTGGCTGCTTCGAGACGTTCTACGCCATGGCGACCGGGTCCATCGGCTACCGGCAGAACGGGCTGATTCGCACCACCAACCCGGACGGAGTCCCGGACTCGATCCGCGTGTACATCAACCGGCTCTCGCGATGCTACACGTTCGCCTCGATCCTCGAGGCGACCTGCTCGCCAAACGTCGGCGACAACGTCGGCGTGTACTTCGACAACATCTCCCTGGCGCTCATCGACTCCCCGGGTGCGCCGGCGATGAGCCTGCCGGTCTGGCACCTCATCAACGATGCGTTCCCGGCAAACGGCAACGACGCGCTGATCCCGGCGGGCTTCGACACGACGGCGGCCCACATCCGCACCGCGCTCAACATCGCTTTCACGACCGGGACCACGACACGCCCCTCGGTCGGCGGGGATTCGGTCGTGATCGTGGCGGCCGGGCCGGATGTCCGGGCCGACATGGTCTTTCGCATCCTGCCGGGCCCGGGCAACTACATGACGATCGGCTCGAAGTCCAGCGGTGTGGCGCGGCGGCCCGACGGCGTGCCGGTCGGAACGCGCGTGGCGGCCACGCCCGGTGACGGATCGTTCTTCGGCACGTACATGGCGAATCCCGGGCCGTTCAGCAAGGGCACCCATGGAACCGCCTGGAGCCAGCACACCTGGAACAGCGCGCGGATGGACACGGTCGAAGAGAACCTGTTCCTCACGGGGAACAACGCGAACGTGGTCGGCAACGTGCCCGGCAACTGGGCGGGGATGCTGCACGAGGACGATCCCAACTTCGCCACGCTCGGGATCACCAAGTTCCGGTGCGTGATGGTCAATCCGTCCGGAGCACTGAACTCGACCAACATCATCTGCGACGGCACCGGATGGGGCGCCTACGCCGCGGGGTCGGGATGGGACGGGACGACGACCACCAAGGAGTACACCAAGATCATCCCGGATGGTCTCCTGACGCCCGGATCGCACGTCCAGTACTTCTTCCGCAAGTCGGCGGCCTCGAGCCCGGCGGCCTACGAAATGGCGCCCGACACCAACTTCATCTTCCAGACGGGCGACACCGACGGCCACCGGTGGCAGCAGTTCGGCATCCTTCCCGACCGCTGGAAGGACGGCGCGTGGTCGATCGCCGACCGCAACGCGGCGGCGCAGGCGTGCATGCTCTACATCGACTGGTGCGACCGCCGGGGCGACGAGCGGTATTGGGTGAGCATCGCGGACACCATCGGTGCGACACAGGCGGCGCGCTACGGCGCACACAACGGTTGGCATGCGCGGGGCAAGCAGGACCTCACACAGGACATCCGGACCGTCATCGGCACCGCGGATAACTGGGGTGTATTCAGGCACGGCGGACAGCCCGGGACCATCTGGGACATGTTCGGTGTGAAGGGATCCGAGAACTCCACCCTCACCAGCTCGATCGGCAGCCGGTCGGCGTCCCTGCCGTTCGGATACATGGCGGGCAGGCAGAACCTCACCGGACCGACCGGGAAGATGCTCCGGCAGTTCTACCGCGTGATCCTGGCGCTGACCGGAGACCTGGGAGCGGGCAACATCGGGCCGTACGTGGACAAGGGCGACAACGACATCGGTCTGCTCCAGGACTTCGCCAACACGACCGTCGGAACCACCCAGCCACGTGGGGTCTGGTTCCAGGGGAGCAACTTCGTTTCCGGGCAGGTCAGCGGCGGCGCCTCGGCGCACCCGACGTTCCCGACCACGTTCTTCGGCGCGGGGCTGGTGTCCTCCGACTACCGAAC
The DNA here is from genome assembly GCA_035275545.1 of Candidatus Eiseniibacteriota bacterium. GTDB lineage: Bacteria > Eisenbacteria > RBG-16-71-46 > RBG-16-71-46 > RBG-16-71-46 > WS-11. The sequence goes on from DATEMP010000432.1 coordinate 10,862, forward strand.
CTATGCGGACAACACCAACAGCATCGTGGAGCTCAGCGTGTCCGCTCCGCTCCACACTTTCGGCAGCCGTTACAGCGTTCTCAACAGCTGTGGTACGGGGAACGACGTCCTGTCGCTCTCCGGATCATTCGGCGCGGCGATCTCCGCAAGGTATCCGGACACCGGAACCGGTTCCAACCCGAAGATCGCGTCGATCTACGCGCCGAGCAGCCTGCCGGGCACCACGCATCCCATGGTGACGCTCGTGGAGGGATTCCGCATCTCGAGCCTGGGAAGCTGGCCGTTGCTGCAGTCCCACGGCAGGGTCATCTACTACGCGGAGGTCATGTCGAACCTGTTCGCGGGCCTGGGCGGATGCGTCCTGACGGGAGCACCGGTGTCGGTCGGCGAGAACCCGAACAACGTGCTCGAGTATTACCTCGCGCTGCGCTCGGAGAACCCCATGCGCGACGGGTTCGCGAGGATCACGTTCGGGATCACGCAGAGGGAGAAGGTGGAGTTGCGCATCTACGACGTGGCCGGCCGGACGGTGAGGACGCTCGCCAACCGTGAGTTCGCTGCGGGCGAGCATGCTCTCACGTGGGACGGCACGAACGACGACGGGCAGCCCGTGGCGCGCGGCGTCTACTTCTACCAGCTCCGCACGCCGTCGTTCGTGAGCCAGAAGAAGATCGCGGTGCTGAGGCAATAGCGGAGCCAATCATGCGCGAGCGTGGGCTGGTTGTTCTCGCAATCCTCACCCTCGCGTGTCTTCCCGTGCCCGCTCATGGCCAGCAGGACGACGGGCTGGTGCAGGCGATCGTTCCCGATCGCCTGGATGTGACGCGTGCCGCCCGCCTGCGCACCGCGCAGGACCCGGGCGATCCCGACACGGTCTGGATCGGTCACATCTACGACCAGAGCTACACCACGGGCGGCAAGATGGTTGCGGGCGGCTACGGCCCGTATCACGTGGGTCGGGGGCCGAACCTGCCCAAGCGTTCGGGATCCCCGGTGACCATGGGCGACAACGGCGCCTGGGACTTCGACCGCTTCCAGGGCGTGTTCGCGCCCGGTGGCGCCGAGACCGATTCCCTCCAGGGTTGGTGGCCCGTGGCGCGGGCGTACCAGAGCGGCGCGACGACGTACCCGGACTACATGCGCGCGTTCCAGGGTCTCGACTACGGTAACCAGGTCAACTACGTCATCAACCAGGGGTCGCCCAAGCGCACGTTCGGCGTCGTGGGTCTTTGGCATCGGGATCGCGGCAACATCACGTACGCGGATGCGGACACGGTCGAGGACAAGGATCCGATCGCGACCGGGATCCAGGACAACATCACCAACGTGCAGCCGGTGTTGTGGTCGCCGACGGAGGTCGGCGGTGCGGGCTCGACGGCCAGCGCCTGGATGGGGATGCGCTCGAGCGGAGACCTGTCCCATCGCGACGAGGCCGGCCTCGGCGGCACCGGGAACTACTTCAACGCGTCGGTCCTGGACTACCAGGGCAACAACGGCTTCAACCAGATCGGCTCGGTGTCGCTGAACGGGACCGACCACAACTTCCCGGGCTATGGCTCGCAACTGGATCAGATGCTGTACCGCGACATCCAGCTCGCGGAGGCGGATGGGCTTGTCATCGCATTCAACTTCAGCACCAACATGTCGACATCGAAGAGCGCGACCGCCGGTGTGCAGGTGGGATGGTTTGACAAGGACCCGATCAGCAATGCGCAGGTGGGCGTGCAACCGACGTCGAGCCCGAGCAGTGACGGCAACTTCATCTCCGCGGCGGTAGCCGGGGCCAATGCCCCATGCGACTCGTTCATGGTCTACATCGGCGCGCCCGTGAACGACAACGCCGTCACGTTCTCGGCGCCGCTCTTCGTCGGGATGAACCAGATCACGACCGTCTACGACCCGAAGCGGCGCTGGTTCTCCGAGGTCCTGCGCTGTACGAACGGCGACGCGCATTACAAGGAGCTGGTGAGCTACGCAGGGATACACACGCCGACCGCGGTGTCCGTCGACGTGGGCGCCCTGTATCCCACCGTGCTGCAGGACATCAAGGACGCGGACGGCTCGACCGGCAACGGTGGCATCGTGCGGCTCGTGTTCCGGGTCAAGACCAACCGCGGCTTCGATGACGAGAACGGCGGGAACCCCGCCGCAGGCTTCGATTCGGGGACGCGGGGAGCAGCCATCGTCGACAACGTGATCGTCAATGGCTGGCCGGCAGGCCAAGGGGACTTCGAAGCGACCGACGCCATCAACAACGATACGGCGGTGTTGCCTCTGAACGCCTGGAAGTCGACCGGGAAGCCTCCAGCGGTCTACTTCCACCTGCACTCCGTCATGCCGGGACAGGGCCTGGTGTTCAACGATCCGTGCGGTGGGGTCGACAATCCCAACCGCCAGTGCAACCTGTACGGAAAGGTCGTGACGTCCGGCGACCATGACGCGGCCGAGAAGGACTGGGGCCTCTACGGGTCCAATCTCATGGATCGCCAGCGCTGGTTCGTATCGCCGACCATCAACCTGTGCTCGAACGGCAACGGCCCCGGTTTCTACAACGCGATGGGGATCGACGACGAGATCTCACGCACCGGGTTCGACGTTGCGCTTTTCTCCTCGCTATACAACGCGGGGTTTGTGAACGCCACGACGGCGACGGCACAGTTCATGTCGGTAGGCTATCAGGCCTATCCCGCGCGCCAGGCCAACGGCAACATCGCCTGGGGCGAGGCGCGCCACACGACTTCGATCTTCTTCTACGGCACGCGCGGCTGCTTCGAGACGTTCTACGCGCTCGCCACCGGCTCCATTGGGGCCCGGCAGAATGGGCTCATCCGCACCAGCAACCCGGACGGAGTCCCGGATTCACTGCGCGTGTACCTCCATCGGATCTCACGCTGCTACATCAATGTGCTCGGCTTCCCCTTTTGCCAGGGCAGCGGTGACAACGTCGGCACGTACTTCGACAACATGTCCCTTGCACTGATCGACACGCCGACGCCGGCGGCGATCACGCTGCCGATCTGGCACCTCATCAACGACGCGTTCCCGGCAAATGGCACCGACGCGCTCATTCCCGCAGCGTTCGATACCTGCGCCGCGCAGGTGCGCACCAACCTCAACATCGCGGCCAACACCGGCACGGTCTCACGACCCAGCATCACGGGCGACTCCATGGTGGTCGTGGCGCCGGGGAACAACGTGCGCATGGATCTGGTGTTCCGGATCGAGCCCGGGCCTGGCAACTACATGACGATCGGCTTGAAGTCGAGCGGCGTCGCGCGACGTCCCGATGGCCTGCCCGTCGGCACGCGCGCCCTGGCCACGCCCGGTGACGGCTCCTTCTGGGGCACGTACATGGCCGCTCCGGGCCCGTTCAGCAAGGGCACCCACGGTACGATCTGGAACAAGCACACCTGGAACAGCGCCCGGATGGACACGACCGAGCTGAACCTGTTCCTGACCGGCAACAACTCGAACGTCGTAGGCAACTTTCCCGGCAACTGGGCGGGGATGCTGCACGAAGGCGATCCCAACTTCGCGACGCTCGGGATCACCAAGTTCCGATGCGTCATGCCCAATCCATCCGGAGCGACGAACCACACCAACATCGTGTGCGACGGCACGGGCTGGGGTGCCTACGGCGCGGGCTCGGGCTGGGACGGGACGATCACGACCAAGGAGTGCACGAAGATCATCCCGGACGGGCAGCTCACGCCCGGATCGCACGTCCAGTACTTCTTCCGCAAGTCGGACCTGTCGTCGCCGAGCGCGTACGAGATGGCGCCCGACACGAACTTCATCTTCCAGCCGACCGAAGGGAGCTTGGACGGACATCGCTGGCAGCAGTTCGGGGTACTGCCGGACCGGTGGAAGGATGGCGGCTGGTCGATCGCCGACCGCCACGCGGCCGCCGGGGCCTGCATGCTCTACGTCGACTGGGCCGACCGCCGCGGCGACGAGCGCCACTGGGTCGGAATCGCCGACACGATCGGATGGACGCAGGCGGCCCGCTGGGGCGCCCACAACGGCTGGCATGCCCGCGGCACTCAGGACGCCACCGGAGACATCCGCACCGTCATGAGCACGCCGGACGACTGGGGCGTGTACACCCATGGCGGGCAGCCGGGAACCGCGTGGGACATGTACGGCGTCAAGGCAGCGGAGTCGGGAACGATTTCCAGCTCACTCGGCAGCAGGACCGCCGCCGCTCCTCCCGGGCTCCAGGCGGGGAAGCAGAACCTGACCGGACCCACCGGCAAGATGCTCAGAACCTATTACCGGAGCCTTTTCATACTGACCGGTGATCTCGGAGCCGGGAACATGGGACCGTATGTGGACAAGGGCGACAACGACGTGGGTCTCCTTCAGGACTTCGCGAATGCGACCCAGGGGACGACCCAGCCTCGCTTCGTCTGGCTCCAGGGGAACAAGTTTCTCGACGGCCAGATCGCGGGCGGCGGAGCGGCCCACCCGACGTTCCCGACCACGTACTTCGGCGCGCAACTGGTGTCGGGCGATTACCGGGGCTTTTCCGGAAACACGAACGACATCATCGACCTCACCCCGAGCGCCCCGATGTTCATCGATGCCAGTCGTTACAGCGTTCTGAACAACTGCGTCACGCAGAACGACGTGATGTCGTTGTCCGGGTCGTTCGGCGCGGCGATGGTTGCCAGGTACCCGGACTCGGGCTCCGGCTCGAATCCGAAGATCGCGAGCATCTACGCGCCCAGCAGTCTTCCGGGCACGACCCACCCGATGGTCACCGTGTTGAGCGGGTTCCGGATCGGGGACCTTGGGACCTGGCTGACCCTCAAATCCCTTGGGCGGGTCATCTACTATTACACCGCACTGGGGAACATAGGGATCCAATGCTTCCTCCTGGCAGCTCCCCCAGTGAGCACGGGAGAGAACCCCAACAACCCGCTGCCGTACTACCTCGCGCTGCGCTCCGAGAACCCGATGCGGGATGGGTTCGCGAAGATCGACTTCGGGATCACGCAGAAGGAGAAGGTCGAGCTCCGCATCTACGACGTCTCCGGCCGGCTGGTGCGCACGCTCGCGAACCGCGAGTTCTCGGCGGGGGAGCACCGCCTGAACTGGGACGGCACGAACGACGACGGGCAGCCGGTGGCGCGCGGCGTCTACTTCTACCAGCTCCGCACGCCGTCGTTTGTGAGCCAGAAGAAGCTGGCCGTGCTCGGCCGCTGAACGCCCCGCATTGCCCCGCCGCGCCGCGCGTGGCATGCTCGCGCGGTCATGGACGACACCACCCGGTCCACTCCGCCCTCGCGCTTCGACGAGTTCGCCCGCCTCGCCACCGAGCAGCGCAATCCGCGCACGTCCGACCTCGACACTCTCGACGTTGGTGGCATCCTCGAGCGCATCTCCGCCGAGGACCACACCGTGCCGGTCGCGGTCGCGCGCGAGCTGCCCTACATCGCCCGCGCGGTCGAGCTGGTGGTCGCGTCGTTTCGCGAGGGCGGGCGCCTCATCTATGTCGGCGCGGGCACCAGCGGCCGCCTGGGCGTGCTCGACGCCTCCGAGTGCCCGCCCACCTTCGGCTCCGATCCCGAGATGGTTCAGGGCGTCATGGCGGGCGGCCACACCGCCCTGGTGCGGGCGGTCGAAGGCGCCGAGGACCGCGAGGGCGAGGGCGAGCAGGCGATGCGCGAGCGCAACGTCGGCCCCAAGGACACGGTCATCGGGCTCGCGGCCAGCCGTCGCACGCCATTCGTGGTCGCCGCCCTCAAGGTGGCCCGGGAGCGCGGTGCGCGCACCGCGTACGTCACCTGCACGCCGCGCGCCGAGTTCACGCTCGAGGTCGACGTGGCGATCTGCCCCGAGGTGGGGCCCGAGCCGGTCATGGGATCGACGCGCATGAAGTCGGGCACCGCGCAGAAGCTGGTGCTCAACATGATCACCACCGCGGCGTTCGTCCGGATGGGCAAGGTGTACGAGAACATGATGGTCGACCTCATGGCGACCAGCGAGAAGCTGGTCGAGCGCAGCCGCCGCACGGTGATGACCGTGACCGGCGTCGACTACGGCACCGCGGCCGACGCGATCGCCGCGGCCGGAAAGAGCGTCAAGACCGCGATCATCATGCTCAAGCTCCAGTGCTCGCGGGCCGACGCCGAGGCGCGGCTCGCCCGCGCTCACGGCTTCGTGCGTGCGGCGATCGAAGGCCGGCCCTGATGCGCCGGCGAGCGATGCTCCTGGCCGCCGCCCTCGGCCTGGCCGCGCTCGCCTGTGGGCCCGGCTCCGACGCGCGCACGATCGTGTTCTGGCAGTTCTGGTCGCCCGACGTGGTCCAGCCGCTGCTCGCCCAGTTCGAGAAGGAGCATCCGGGCTGGAAGGTCGAGATGGAGCAGCTCACCTGGCAGAGCGGGCTCGAGAAGATCACGGCCGCGGTCGCCTCGGGCAAGGTGCCCGACCTCTGCGAGCTGGGCTCGACCTGGATGCCGCGCATGCTGTCCGCCGGCCAGCTCACCGACTGGAGCGGCGGGGTCGCCGACCTCAGGGAGCAGCTCCGGGGCTGGGAGCTGTGCGCCCAGGGCGGCAAGGTCTACGGCGTCCCGTGGGTCATGGGCACGCGCGCGCTCTTCTACAACAAGACGCTGTTCGCGCGCGCGGGCCTCGACTCGACCCGCCCGCCCGAGACCTGGGAGGAGCTGGAGCAGGCCGCGGCCGCGATCCAGCGGCTGGGCGGCGACGTGCGCGGCTATGGAGTCCAGGCGGGCGAGCGCTACGTGCTGTTCAAGAAGTTCATGCCGTACGCGTGGGGGAACGGCGGGCGCATCCTCTCGGACGACCTCACGAAGGCGGAGTTCGACTCGCCGCAGAACCTCGCGGCGCTCGAGTTCTACCTGTCGCTGCGCCGGGTGGGGATGATGGAGCGCCAGAACCTGCTCGACCGGGCGTTCAAGGAAGGGAAGCTCGGGCTCCAGATCTCGGGCGCCTGGCTCTTCAAGTCCATCCCCCGGGATGCGCCGAAGCTCCACTACGGCGTGGCGCTGGTGCCGCGTCCCGAGCGTGATCGCGGCTTCCACGCTTCCTTCGCGGGCGGCGAGGTGCTGGTGAGCTTCACGGCCGCCAAGCGCAAGGACGGAGCACTCGAGCTGGCGCGGTTCCTGGTGCGGCCCGAGAACGCGCTGGCGCTGGCGGCGTCGGCCCAGAGTGTCCAGCCCGCGACCGTGGGCGCCGAAACGAGCGCCTACTATCGCGAGCGCCCGAACGAGCAGCTCATGATCCGGCAGTTCGAAACCGCGGTCCCGGCGCCCAACCATCCCAGGTGGGTCGACCTCGAGACCACGATCGAGGACGAGGTCGAGCAGGCGCTCCACGACCGGAAGACCGCGGCGCAGGCGATCGCCGCCGCGCAGCACGGCAAACACGTGCTGCTCGATAAGCCGATGGCGA
>DATEMP010000433.1:0-3798 GCA_035275545.1 Candidatus Eiseniibacteriota bacterium
CTCGCCGAGCGCCCGTGGGTCAAGGACACGCTGCACGTGAGCGCGCTCCTGCTCGTCATTCTGCTCGGCATGGCGTGGAAGTCGCTCCTGCCCGAGCCGCCCGCGGTGCTCGCCGGCATCCGGGTGGCGCAGCGGCCGGTGCTCCGCTGGGCGGTCGCCGGGCTCGGGTTCCGGCTCGGGATCGGCGAGCTGCTCCGGATCGGCGGCCCGGCGCTGATCGTGGTGGTGATCTCGACCGGCGTGGCGCTCGCGTTCGGCTGGTGGGTGGCGCGGCGGCTGGGCGTGCCCGAGAAGCTCGGCCTGCTGCTCGGCGTGGGGAGCGCGATCTGCGGCGCCTCGGCGGTGGTGGCGGCGGACTCGGTGGTCCAGGGCGAGCGGCGCGACGCCGCGGTGGCGCTGGGCGTGATCACGCTGCTCGGCACGATCGGGATCGTGCTCTACCCGCTGCTCGGCCACCTGCTCCACACGCCCGAGTTCGTCTACGGCGTGTGGACCGGCGCGAGCCTCCACGAGATGGCGCAGGTGGTGGCGGCGGGCTTCGGCGTGAGCGACGAGGCGGCGCGGGTCGCGACGGTGGTCAAGCTCGCGCGCATCAGCCTGCTGGCCCCGGTGGTGCTCTACCTCGGCTGGTCGCTCCGCCACCGCCACCGCGAGGCCGGCAAGGCGCAGGTCGCGCCGGTGCCGTGGTTCCTGGTGCTGTTCGTCCTGTTCGCGCTCCTGAACTCGAGCGGATGGCTCCCCACCCCATGGGTCGCCGCGATCCGCCGCGTCGATCTCTGGCTCCTGTGCGTCGGCATGGCCGGCGTAGGACTCCAGACCGGCTTCAGCGATCTGCGTGACGCCGGCGCCCGCCCGATCGCGGCGGGCGTGCTCATGTGGGCGGCGCTGGCGGTGATCGCGTACCTGCTCGCGACGTGGCTCTGCTAGCGGGTCGCTGCGTTTGACTGCCGCGCGCGAAGTGCTAGCCTGCGAGCACTTCCCATGCCCTGTCACCATGGCACTCCGAAGCGAGACGCGCGCCATGTCTCCTGAGACGCAACGCAGGCTGAGCAGCGGCGTTGGCGCGGCGAGCGCCCCCGGCCTCCCGGCCACCGGCACAAAGGCGGGCGCCTGGCGCGGCGCCGGGCTCGCGCAGCCCTTCGGCGCCACCGAGCGCACCGACAACTGGTGGTTCATCCCGGTCATCCAGGCGCTGGGGCTGGTGGCGCTGATCGGCTACGCCAACTACGCCGCGATCCTCGGCGCCCAGCACTACCACTACGTCGAGAACGGGCGCGACTACCTGTCGCCCTTCTATTCGCCCTACATCCACCCGTCGTGGCTGCCCGCCTGGCTCTCGCCCGCGCTCCTCATCCTGATCTTCCCGCTCGGGTTCCGCACCACCTGCTACTACTACCGCAAGGCCTACTACCGTTCGTTCTTCGCCGACCCGATCGCCTGCGCGGTGGGCGAGCCGCGCAAGGGCTATTGCGGCGAGCTCAAGTTCCCGTTCATCCTCCAGAACCTCCACCGCTACTTTCTGTACGCCGCACTGGTGTTCCTGGTGATCCTGTGGATCGACGTGATCAAGGCGTTCATCTTCTTCGAGCCGGTCACGACCAGCGTGTCCTACACCCACGTCCGCCAGGAAGGCGGGCACTACCTCGGGATCGCCGGCGGGTCACTCGCGATCCTTGCCTCGACCCTGACGCTCACGCTCTACACGTTCTCCTGCCATTCGCTGCGCCATCTCATCGGCGGGCGGCTCGACTGCTTCTCGTGCGCGGTCGCGGGCGGACCACGCCAGAAGGCGTGGGGCTGGGTGAGCATCCTCAACGAGCATCACATGGGCTGGGCGTGGGCGAGCCTGTTCGCGGTGTGCTTCGCCGACTTCTACGTGCGCATGTGCTCGATGGGCGCGATCCAGGATCCGATGTTCGTCACGTTCCGCGAGCTGTTCCGCCAGCTCCACTTCCAACCCTGAGCGAGCCATGGAGCCGATCCAGAGCCACGACTACGACGTGATCGTGATCGGCGCCGGCGGCGCCGGCCTGCGCGCGGCGATCGAGGCCAAGGCGCTCGGCTGCACCGTGGCGCTGGTCTGCAAGTCGCTGCTCGGCAAGGCGCACACGGTCATGGCCGAGGGCGGCATCGCCGCCGCACTCGCCCACGTGGACCCGCAGGACGGCTGGGAGACGCACTTCAAGGACACCATGAAGGGCGGCTCGTTCCTGAACCACTGGCGCATGGCGCAGCTCCACGCCCAGGAGGCGCCCGACCGGGTGCGCGAGCTCGAGCACTGGGGCGCGCTCTTCGACCGCACGCCCGACGGCCGGATCCTCCAGCGCGCGTTCGGCGGGCACACGTGGAAGCGGCTCGCCCACGTCGGCGACCGCACCGGGCTCGAGATGATCCGCACGCTCCAGGATCGCGTCGTGCACATGGGCATCGACGTGTTCATGGAGTACACGGTGACCAAGCTCTTCACCGACCAGGGCCGGATCGCGGGTGCGCTCGCCTACCGGCGCACCGACGGCGGCTTCACCCTCTACCGCTGCAAGTCGGTGGTGATCGCCACCGGCGGCATCGGCAAGGCGTACACGGTGACCTCGAACTCCTGGGAGTACACCGGCGACGGCCAGTCGCTCGCCTACCACGCGGGCGCCGAGCTCATCGACATGGAGTTTGTCCAGTTCCATCCCACCGGCATGGTGTGGCCGCCCGGCGTCATGGGCGTCCTGGTCACCGAGGGGGTGCGCGGCGAAGGCGGCATCCTCCGCAACAGCCAGGGCGAGCGGTTCATGTGGAAGTACCTGCCCGAGGCGCGGCGCCACGAGTACGCGGCCGACGAGGACGAGGCGCGCCGCTGGGTGGAGGCGACCGTCGAGGGGCAGCAGACCGACGCCCGGCGCCCGCCCGAGCTCTCGACGCGCGACAACGTGGCGCGCGCCATCTACACCGAGGTGCGCGAGGGGCGCGGCACGCCGCACGGCGGCGCCTACCTCGACATCAGCTACATGCCCGCCGAGCGCGTCATCAAGAAGCTGCCCTCGATGTACCACCAGTTCATGGAGCTGGCGGACGTCGACATCACCAAGACGCCCATGGAGGTCGGCCCCACCACGCACTACGTCATGGGCGGCGTGCGGGTCGAGCCCGACACCGGGGCGGCGACCGTGCCCGGCCTGTTCGCGGCCGGCGAGGCGTCCGCCGGCATGCACGGCGCCAATCGCCTGGGCGGCAACTCGCTCTCGGACCTGGTGGTGTTCGGCCGCCGCGCCGGCGCGGGTGCGGCGCGCTACGCGATCGACGTGGCGGGCACGCCCAGGGTCCAGGACGCCGAGGTGCAGGCCGAGATCCAGGACCTGCTCGCGTCCACCGCGCGCACCGAGGGCGAGAATCCCTACGACGTGCACCGCGCGCTTCAGGAGTGCATGGGCAAGCTGGTGGGCATCTTCCGCGTTCAGGAGGATCTGGAGATGGCGCTGCGCACCCTCGAGGATCTGAAAGCACGTGCCGCGCGGGTGCGGGTCACGGGTGGGCTCGCCTTCAACCCCGGCTGGCACCTGGCGCGCGATCTCCAGAATCTCATGGTGGTCTCGGAGGCGATCGCGCGCAGCGCAGCGCTTCGCAAGGAGAGCCGCGGCGCCCACTCGCGCCTCGACTTCCCGAACCTGGACCCGGCGCTCGGCAAGGTGAACATGTGCGTGACCCGCGGCCCGGACGGCATGCGCGTTGCGCCCACCGCGCTGCCCGAGATGCCGGCCGAGCTCAAGGGCCTGTTCGACGCGCCGGCGGTGCAGCCGGCCGCCGCGGGAG
>DATEMP010000434.1:0-2139 GCA_035275545.1 Candidatus Eiseniibacteriota bacterium
CTCGCGAGCGCGAACCCGCCGCACAGCAGATCGATCCGGCCCGAGATCCACGCCACCGGCTCGACGTGGGCGGGCATCGCGGCGAACCAGAGCGCGCCGAGCAGTGCCGCGATGCGCGGCAGCCCCGCCTGGGCGAGCAGGGCTCCGACCAGCGCGGCGGCGCCCGCGTGGAGCGCCAGGTTGACGGCGTGGAACAGCATCGGCGTCCAGCCCGAGAGCCGCCCGTCGATCCAGAACGTGAGCAGCGGCAGCGGCCGCCACAGGCCGGCGGTCGCGCCCATCGACGCCATGAAGTCGGAGCCCAGCAGGCGGCCGAGACCGCCCGGTGCCCGCATCAGCGCGTTCCCGGCGATCAGCGGGACGTCGTCGCGGACGAACCCGTTGCGCAGCGCCGGCAGGTGGAGGGCCAGCGCCGCGAGCGCTCCCGCGAACGCCGGAGACCCGAGGGCCGCGCGCCAACGCAGCCCCACGGCCGTCATCTACGCCCGCTCCGCCGCCACCGGGTAGTCGATCAGGGATTCCACCGGATGCGGCGCCAGGCGCTCGCGGCCTCCGAGGCCCACCAGCTCGACGAGGAACAGCAGGCACTCGACCCGGGCGCCGAGCTGGCCCACCAGCCTCGCGGTCGCGGCCGCGGTGCCCCCGGTGGCGAGCAGGTCGTCGACGATCACCGTGCGCTGCCCGGGTTGGAGCGCGTCCTGGTGGAGCTCGAGCGTGTCCTCGCCGTACTCGAGCGAGTACACCTCGCGCACCGTGGGCCCCGGGAGCTTGCCGAACTTGCGCGCCGGAACCAGCGGCACCTTCCACGCGAGCGCCAGCCCGGTGCCGAACACGAAGCCGCGCGACTCGATCGCCACCACCGCGTCCGGCCGTGCGCACCGGGACGCCATCTGGGCGATCGCCTCGGCGAGCGCCCCGGGATCGGAGAGCAGCGGCGTGATGTCCTTGAAGAGAATGCCCTGGCGCGGAAAGTCGGGAACGTCACGGATGAAGCGGCGCAGATCGGTCATCGCGTCCTCTGGTGAACCTGGGATGGAGCGGTGGCGGCCGGGAGCGTCGGAGGGCGACGCTAGTGGAGGGTCGGGTCGGGATCGCCGCCCAGCTCGTGGAGCTCGATCGCCCGGCGCAGCTTGCCGAGCGCCCGGGCTTCGATCTGGCGCACCCGCTCGCGTGAGATGCCGAACAGCTGGCCGGTCTGGGCCAGGGTCCTCGCGACCCCGTCGTGGAACCCGTACCGGATGCGGAGCACCTGCTCCTCGCGCTGGCTGAGCGAGCGCATGAGCTGGTCGAGGCGCTCGTGCTCGAGTTGGAGCTCGACCAGCCGCTCCACCGAGAGCGGAGCGGTCTCGAGATCATCGTGGGTGAGCTGCTCGAACGCCGCCAGGCTCGATCCCTCGTCGAGCGAGTGGAGCCCGGCGATCAGCGCCGCGAGGCGCTCGGTGCGCGGCAGCGAGATCCCCATCTCCGCCGCGATCTCCCCCAGCGAGGGCTCGCGGCCCAGGCGCCCGCGCAGCGTGCGCTCGGTGCGCGCGAAGCGGTTCATGTGCTGCACCATCTGCACCGGAATGCGCAGCGCCTTGGCCTGCTCGGCGATCCCGCGCAGGATCGACTGCCGGATCCAGATGGTCGCGTAGGTGCTGAACCGGAGCCCCCGCTCGGGCTCGAACCGGTCGGTGGCGCGGATCAGGCCGAGGTTGCCCTCCTCGATCAGGTCGAGCATGGGCAGGCCCCGGTTCCGGTAGCCGCGCGCGACGTGCACGACCAGCCGCAGGTTGCCCATGATGATGCGCTTGCGTGCCTGCTCGTCGCCGGCGCGGGCGCGGTGGGCGAGCTGGAGCAGGTCGGAGTGCTCGATCAGGTCGGTGCGTCCGATCTCGCGCAGGTAGATGTCGAGCAGGTCGCGCTCCTGGCCGCGCTCCAGGTGCTCCGCCTCGCGGCCGCCCCCGGATTCCGGATCCAGCGGAAGCGACACGCCCCGGCGCGCCGCATCCGTCTGGAAGCGCTCGAAGTCCACGGCGTCGAACTCCGGATCGCTGAGCAGCGCCTCGTACTCCGCGGCCGCCAGCACGCCGGAACGCGCCGCCGAGGAGAGCGCTCCCGCCAGCCGGCCGGCGAACCCGGACGCGGGCCGGGCGATGG
>DATEMP010000435.1:0-4683 GCA_035275545.1 Candidatus Eiseniibacteriota bacterium
CTGGGCGCGGGCGCCGAGCGCGCCACCGCCGACCGCGCGCCCAAGCCGCTCGCACTGCGGGCCTCGCGGCTGCGCCGGCTGCTCGGGACCGAGATCGAATCGGGGGAGGCGGCGCGCCGGCTCGAGAGCCTGGAGTTCGCCGTGAAGAAGGGCGAGCCGATCGAGGTGCGCGTGCCCTCGTGGCGGCCGGACGTGACGATCGAGGACGACCTGGTCGAGGAGGTGGCGCGCACCTGGGGCTACGACCGGATCCCGGAAGCGCCGCTCGAGACGCACGGCGTGCGCGCGATCCGCACCGAGCGCGAGCGCCTCATCGGCCGCGCGCGCCAGGCGATGCTCGCCCGCGGGCTCAACGAGGCGTGGAGCAGCAGCATGATCACCACGCAGGAAGCGCTCGCGACCGCGGCGCTGCTGGGGGAGGAGACGCCGCGCCTCCTGCGGCTCGTCAATCCCATGAACCCGGACGGCGAGGTCATGCGCCCCAATCCGGTCGCGGGGCTGATGCGCGCCTGCGGTCACAACCTGCGCAATGGTGCCGCGGGCGTGCGCCTGTTCGAGATCGGCACCGGGTTCTCGGCGCGCGACGCCGAGCTTCCCGAGGAGCGCACCATGCTCGCTGGGGTCGTGTGCGGGCCGCGCTACCGTCACGCCCACGACGCCGACGCGCGCGCGGTCGAGTTCGAGGACGCGAAGGGCCTCTGGGAGGCGTGGCTCGAGGAGATGCGCGTTGACACCCCCGTGTGGCGCGGCTACTCTGCGGCTGGTTGGAAAACCGGTGTCAGTGCAGAAGTTGTGAGCGGTACTTCGCGCATTGGATGGGCGGGGTCACTGAGCCGTTCGCTGTTGCGTCACTGGGACATCGAGGTCCCGGTGCACCTGTTCGTGGTGCTCCTCGATCGCCTGTCCCCGGACGCCGCCGCTCGGCCGCGCGTCACCCTCCCGAGCCGTTTTCCAGCTGTGCGTCGCGATCTCGCGTTCTTCGTGCCCGAGCGCGTGACGCACGATGAGCTGGCCGGTGTGCTCCGGCGGGCGGCAGGGTCGTGGCTCGCGGAGCTCGAGCTGTTCGACGTCTACGCGGGAAAGGGAACACCGCCGGGCATGAAGAGCCTGGCGTTCGCGATCCGGTTCCAGCATCCCGAGCGCACGCTCACCGAGGCGGAGTTCCAGAAGGTCCAGGACGGCATGACGGCGGCGGCCGCGAAGGAGTGCGGCGCCCAATTGAGAGAGCGATGACCGAAACCACGACGATGAGCACCGACCTCGACCTGCTCGCCGAGCGGGTGGAGAAGGCGGCGGCGCTGATCCAGCGCATGCGCGACGACAAGCAGAAGCTCGAGCGGGAGCGCGACGACCTGGCGCGGAAGCTCCAGGACGCGGACCGCAAGCTCCAGGGACAGGACGTGGCGGGATTGGTCGCCGAGGTCCAGACGCTGCGCAAGGAGCAGCGCGAGTGGCAGGGCGAGCGCCGCGACGTGGTGAGCCGCATCGAAACGCTGGTGCGCAAGCTGGAGCGGCTCGAAGGTTAGCGACCGATGTCCCGCGGCGGCGCGGTTGGCCGGCGCGGGTTGAAGGCCCCGACCGTACGGGCGGACGGGGTGTGATGAGGACAACCACGCAGGGAGTCTGCGGCGAGACGAGGGCGCGATGGACGCCAGGAACGTGGTGCAGGTCCAGATCTTCGGCCACAGTTACACGATTCGTGGTGAGGCCGATCAGGAGTACATCCTGGGCGTGGCCGCGTACGTGGACCGAAAGATGCGCGAGATCACCGAGAAGCTGCCGGTCGCTTCGCTGTCGAAGGTGGCGATCCTCGCTTCCCTCAATATTGCCGATGAGCTGTACAAGGAGCGCGCCCAGCGGGAGGCCCAGCAGAAGGCGCTGGGAACCCGGGCGGCGCGTCTGAATGCGGTGCTCGACGATCTCCTGGAAGGCAGTCCTTCCAAGTAGCGGCGAAACCGGCAACAATCGATGTGGATTCCCTGCCGTGCCCGTGATGCATCAACCGTTCTTGAACCGTAAGCACGTTCAAGGGTGTGCCGGTGATCGGCGACGTCACGCCGAAGGACGACGTCCTTCGGAAGACTGACCCGGTCCAGGCGCTCCCACCTGGATTCCCAGGTCTCAAGAACGACCATGCACACGGCATTTCGGCGGGGATAATTTCCCCGCCTGTGCCCCGGCCGGAGCCGGCGCAGTGGATGCGCCCGAGCCCGGACGGGAGCGCGGGGGAATGGAAATGAACAGCCTGATCTGGATCGGCGGCATCGTGATCGGTGCCGTCGTTGCTTTTGCGGTGGGATGGCTGCTGCGGTCGCGCCTGGCCGCGACCCGCCTCGGCGACGCCGAGCGGCAGGCCCAGGTGGTGGTGGACGAGTCGAAGCGGGAAGCCGAGACCATCAAGCGCACCGCGATCGTCGAGGGCAAGGAGGAGACCCTTAGGCTCCGCCAGCAGCTCGAGCGCGAGAACCAGGAGGCGCGCACCGCCCAGCTCGCCGCCGAGCGCGCCTTCCAGGAGAAGGAAGCCGCCTTCAACCGCCGGGTGGAGCTGATCGAGAAGAAGGAGAGCGTCCTCAAGCGCTCCGAGCAGGAGATCGGCCAGCGCGAAACCGCGGTCCAGCAGCGCGGCGGCGAGCTCGACGCCCTGATCCACGAGCAGACCGTGCGGCTCGAGCGGGTCGCGGGCATGAGCGCCGACGAGGCGCGCTCCCAGCTCATGGCGAGCATCGAGAGCGAGGCTCGGGCGGAGGCGTCGCGGCGGGTACAGGAGGTGCGCGACAACGCGCAGCGCACCGCCGAGCGCGAGGCGCGCAAGGTGCTGACCCTCGCGATCCAGCGCTACGCGGGCGACCAGGTCTCCGAGTCGTCGGTCTCGGTGGTCCACCTGCCGAGCGATGACATGAAGGGCCGGATCATCGGCCGCGAAGGCCGCAACATCCGCTCGTTCGAGACCATCACCGGGGTGGACGTCATCATCGACGACACGCCCGAGGCGGTCATCCTCTCGGGGTTCGACCCGGTGCGCCGCGAGATCGCGCGCCAGGCGCTCGAGCGGCTGGTGGCCGACGGCCGCATTCACCCGGCGCGCATCGAGGAGGTCATCACCAAGGTTCGCGGCGAGGTCGAGTCGAAGATCCGGGAGCTGGGCGAGATGGCGTGCCTCGAGGTGGGGGTCCACGGCATCCACCCCGAGCTGCAGCAGCTGCTCGGCCGGCTCCACTACCGCACCTCGTATGGGCAGAACATCCTGCGCCACTCGATCGAGGTCGCCCACCTGTCGGGCATGATGGCGGCCGAGATCGGCATGGACCAGAAGATGGCCAAGCGCGGCGGGCTCATGCACGACATCGGCAAGGCGATCGACCACGACCAGGAGGGCACCCACCCGGCGCTGGGGATGGAGATCGCGGCGCGCTACGGCGAGCCCCAGCCGGTGCTCGAGTCGATCGGCTACCATCACGACGACTACGCGGGCGGCAGCCTGTGGCCGGTGCTGATCTCGGCCGCCGACGCGGTCTCGGGGGCGCGCCCCGGGGCACGGCGCGAGAGCCTCGAGATCTACATCAAGCGCCTCGAAGCGCTGGAGAAGATCGCCGCCGCGTTCCCGGGCGTCGAGAAGTCGTACGCGATCCAGGCGGGCCGCGAGATCCGCATCATGGTCGAGCACTCGCGGGTCGACGACGCGCGCGCCCAGGACCTGGCGGGGGAGATCGCGCGCCGCATCGAGAAGGAGCTGCAGTATCCGGGGCAGATCCGCGTCACGGTGATCCGCGAGACCCGCGCCGTCGACTACGCGCGGTAGGGAAGAGGGGCACGGATGCTGAACATTCTCTTCATCGCCGACGTCATCGGGGCGCCCGGGCGCGACGTGGTCCAGGCGCTGCTCCCCGAGCTCAAGCGCCGCTACGCGCTCGATCTCGTGGTCTGCAACGGCGAGAACTCCGCGGGCGGGTTCGGCCTCACGCGCGACTCGGCGGCCGGGCTGTTCGAGGCGGGCGTCGACGTGCTCACCGGCGGCAACCACCTCTGGGACCGCAAGGAGAGCCTCGGCTACCTGAGCGGCGAGGCCCGGCTGGTGCGTCCCGCCAACCTGCCGCCGGGGACGCCGGGGGAAGGATTCCGCGTGGTGCGCGCCCACGACGGCACCGCGGTCGGGATCGTCAACCTGCTCGGGCGCGTGTTCATGAAGGAAGCGGACGATCCGTTCCGCTCGATCGACGCCGCGATCGAGGCGCTGCGCCCCCAGTGCCGCGTGATCCTGGTCGACATCCACGCCGAGACCACCGCCGAGAAGGTGGCGCTCGGCTGGCACGTCGACGGGCGCGTCAGCCTGGTGGTCGGCACCCACACGCACGTCCAGACCGCCGACCAGCGCGTGCTGCCGGGCGGCACGGCGTTCATCTGCGACGCCGGCATGACCGGCGGCTTCGACTCGGTGATCGGCATGGACCGCCAGGCGGCGCTCCACCGCTTCCTGACCGGCATGCCCGCGCGTCTCACGCCCTCGACCGGCGACCTGCGTTTCAACGGCGTGGTCGTCACAGTCGACACCGCCACCGGCAAGGCCGTCTCGATCCAGCGCCTCGACATTCCGTATGAGGCGCCCTCGGGCGGCGCGGCACGGCGCCTCACGGGGGAGGAGCCGGCCGCCGCGGTGCGCGCCGCCGCCACGGTGCGCGTCCAGGA
>DATEMP010000436.1:0-33058 GCA_035275545.1 Candidatus Eiseniibacteriota bacterium
GAGCGCGCCGCGGCGCTGCGCGCCTACCAGGCGTTCGAGGAGCGTCTGGCCGCCGAGCTCGACACGACGCCCGGACCCGAGACCGCCGCACTCCGGCGCCAGCTGGCCGCGGAGGCCTGATGGGCTTCCCTGCCGCCCGGCTTTCCTCTAGAGTCTGCGCGCGACCAAGACGACCGGGCCGCGCCCATGCATGGGGCGCGGCTTCTCCACATTGAGGGGGCGCATGGCGACGGAATCCCCGCTGCAGTCGCTGGTGCTGGAGGGCACGAGCAAGATCGTGCTCCTGGTCCTGGACGGCGTCGGCGACCTGCCCGATCCCGGAAACGGAGGCCGCACGCCGCTCGAGGCGGCGCGCACCCCGAATCTCGACGCGATCGCGAAGCAGTCGGCGCTCGGCCGGATCCTGCCGGTGGCGCACGGGATCACCCCCGGGAGCGGTCCCGGCCACCTGGCGCTCTTCGGCTACGACCCGGTCGCGACCCCGGTCGGGCGCGGCGTGCTGGAGGCACTGGGCGCGGGGATGGACCTGCGCGACGGCGATGTCTCGGCGCGTGCCAACTTCTGCACCGTGGACGGCGGCGGCGTCGTGACCGACCGGCGCGCCGGGCGCATCGACGGCGCGGCGGCCGCGAAGCTGGTCGACCGCCTCGCCAAGGACGCGGCGAAGATCGAGGACGTCCAGGTCATCCTGCAGGCGGGGAAGGGGCACCGGTTCGTCGCGGTGCTGCGCGGCCCGGGACTCTCCGGCGACGTGAGCGACGCCGACCCGCATCGCGAGGGGAGCGCGATCCCCAAGGTAAGAGCGCTCGCCCAGGGTCCTGCCGCCGAGAAGACGGCGAACATTGTGAACGCGTTCGTCGCCCGCGCCGGCGAGGTGCTCAAGGGCGAGAAGCCCGCGAACGCCGCACTCCTGCGCGGCGTCTCGGCGCGGCCGGCACTCCCGGGCTATCGCGAGCGCTTCAAGCTGCGCGCCGCGGCGATCGCCGCCTATCCGATGTACCGCGGGGTCGCCCAGCTCGCCGGCATGGACGTGCTCAAGACCGGCGACAAGGTGAGCGACGCGTTCCAGACCGCCGGCTCTCGCTGGGCGGACTTCGACTTCTTCTTCATTCACGTCAAGGGCACCGACATGGCGGGCGAGGACGGCGACTTCGCCGCCAAGGTCCGCGTCATCGAGGAGGTCGACGCGGCGCTGCCCGCGCTGAACGCGCTGAAGCCCGACGTGCTGTGCGTGACCGGGGACCATTCCACGCCCGTGCTGATGCGCGGGCATTCCTGGCATCCCGTGCCGGCGCTGGTCCATGGGCGCTGGTGCGGAGCCGACGGCGCGCCGCGCTTTCATGAGGCGACCTGCCGCATCGGAAGCCTCGGCGTCTTCCCGAGCCGCGATCTCATGGCGGTGCTGCTCGCCAATGCCGGCCGCCTCGACAAGTTCGGAGCCTGACATGTCCCGTGCCTCCATCCTGCATCGCACCGCCCGTTCGCTGGCCTTGGCGCTCATGGTGTGCGCCGGCACGCCGGCGCTCTCCGCGCCCACACCCCTCGACCCGGTGCTCTTCAGCTTCCCGGGCTCGGTCACCGGGCCCGCGAGCGGCGCCTCCGCCGGCGTGGCGCTCGCCGACCGCTGGCTGGGCGACGAGCCGTTCTCCAACCCCGCGGTCGCGGGCGGCCTCGAGCTCGACCTCTCGGGCACGCTGCTCCATCTGAGCCGCCAGGATCTGAGGGCGCGCAATCGCCAGTACGACGAGACCCCGGCGTTCTTCGACGGCGCCGGCGTCGCGGTCTCGCTGCCCAAGTTCCGCGGCCTGACCGGCGCGATCTACGCCTTCCAGCCGGTGCTGCGGCGGGAGAACAGCGCTTTCACGCGCGGCCGCGTCGCTCCCAATCCGTCCGATCCGCCCCCCGCCACGATCGAGTCCAGCGCCCGCGCGCGCGAGCAGCGCGCGGGGGTGGCACTCTCGTTCGCGGTCGGACCGGCACGCATCGGCGCCGCCGCGGAGTGGAACCGGCGCGAGGACTTCTACGAGGTGACTGAGCGCTCCGGGAGCCCCGAAGCGGGCACGCGGCGTCTCGAGCTCAAGGGTGACGCGGTTGGCTATCAGCTCGGCGCCCGCATGGGCTCGGGCTTCGCGATGCCGGGGGCGTTCGAGGTGGGGGTGGGGCTGCGCTACCTGCCGGCGCTCGCGGTCGACGCGCCGCACACCGAGGAGCTCCTGACCGGCTCGGTGAACGAAGTGCTCCACGCCGAGCGCACCTCGGGGTGGGAAGGGGGCGTGAGCGCCCGCTACGTGGCGAGCCCGGCGTTCCGCGCGGTCGCCGGCGTGGGCGGACGCTCGTCCCAGCGCTGGGAGGGATTCGATCTCAGCGCCGGCCGCGGGTGGGAGTGGAAGCTCGGCGGCGAGTTCGACGATCCGATCGATCCCTGGTCGTTCCGATTCGGTCTGGGGCAGGAGCGCCAGGACGGCGTGCCCGAGCCGCGCGCCGACGTGCTCGCCCTGGGGCTGGGATGGCACTTCGAAGGCGCCTGGCTCGACCTGGGCCTGGTCCATCGCACGGTGAAGCGCGAGGCGTCCCCCAACTCGTTCGACGACCGCGTGGTGCTGACGCTTCGCTCGCCGCGGTGAGGTGCTATACTCCGCCGCGAACTGATCACCACCACCCGGACCGTCCCTGACTCGAAGCCGTGCGAGAGTGGCGGAACTGGCAGACGCGCTGGATTTAGGATCCAGTGGGGAAACTCGTGGGGGTTCAAATCCCCCCTCTCGCAGTTAACCCCCTCACCCTCACCACCCTGGAGCGATCGCGACGCATGAACCTGTCGGTGCGCCCTTCCGGCACGTGGCAGCACACGCTCGACATCGAGGTGCCCAGCGAGGACGTGGAGCGCGGCCTGAACCAGGCCGCGGTCGGCATCCAGCGGCGTGTGAGCCTGCCCGGCTTCCGCAAGGGGCGGGTGCCGCTCGACATGGTGCGCCAGCAGTTCGCCGACGCGGTCGAGCGGGAGTACCTCGACCGCGCCATCCCGGAGGTGACCGGTGAGGCCGTGACCCAGGCCAAGCTCGAACCGGTGGTGCCCGCGCTGGTGCGCAATCTGCACTACTCGCCCGGCCAGCCGCTGCGCTTCGAGGCGCTGATCGACGTGCGCCCGGAGGTCGAGGCCAAGGACTGGAAGAGCATCCCGGTGACCCGGCGCTCGCGGCCGGTGGACGACGCCACGGTGGACGCGATGCTCCAGCGCCTGCGCCAGGACTCGGCGGTGTTCGTCGATCTCGACCGCCCGGCGGAGCGCGGCGACTTCGTGATGCTCGACTCGGTGCGGGTGGACGCCAATGGCCGCAAGCTGCCGAGCACGCGCGCCCGCAACCTGCGCGTCGAGCTCGGGGCGCCCGACCTGCTTCCGGACTTGGAGAACGGCCTGCTGGGCTCGGCCGAGGGCCAGGAGCGCACGATCGACATGGCGTATCCTGCCGAGTACCCGAACCAGGATCTTGCAGGACGCACGGTCCGTTACCAAGTGCGGGTGCGCAAAATTCAGGCGCAGAAGCTTCGGGACCTGGACGATAACTTCGCCCGAGAGGTATTCCATCTCGACTCGGCAGACGCGCTCAGGTCAAGGGTGCGCGAGAACCTCGAGCGGGAGGAGTTGGTCCGCACGAAGCGGGAGGTCGAGGGTACGATCACCGACGAGCTGATTCGCCGGAACGCCGTCGACCTCCCGCCGCGTCTGGTCGAGTACATGCTCGAGCGGGTGCTGCGCGAGGCGACCGAGGGCAAACCGGTCGACGAGGCGCTGAGGAGCGAGCTGGAGCAGCGGTATCGTCCGGGGGTGGAGCGGTCGTTGCGCCGCGAGGTGCTGCTGGACGCGATCGCACGGCAGGAAGGCATCGAGGCCACCGATGACGAGGTGGCGGTGGAGATCGACCGGCTGGCACAGTCCGAACCGCGGCAGGCCGCCCGGATCCGGGCCCACTACCAGTCGGCGGAGCGCAGGAGCGGTTTGAAAGAGACGCTCAAGGAACGGAAGGCGTTGGAAAAGGTCGTCGAGGCGGCGCGGTTCCAGGACGAAACAGTCCAGGCCACGCCTCTCATCGTGCCGGCGGCGCGCTAGCCCTTCATAAGGAGTCCAACGGATGGGTCTGGTTCCGATCGTAGTCGAGCAGACGGGCCGCGGTGAACGTGCCTACGATATCTACTCGCGGCTGCTCAAGGACCGCATTATCTTCATCGGAACACCCATCGACGACATGGTCGCGAACCTGGTCATCGCCCAGATGATCTTTCTCGAGGGCGAGGACCCGGACCGCGACATCAACCTGTACATCCACAGCCCCGGCGGTCAGGTGACGGCGGGCCTGGCGATCTACGACACCATGCAATTCGTCAAACCGGATGTCGCAACGCTCTGCATGGGGCAGGCTGCAAGCATGGGAGCGGTGCTTCTGGCGGCGGGAGCCAAAGGAAAGCGGTCAGTCCTTCCAAACTCGCGTATCATGATCCATCAGCCGTGGGGCGGAACCCAGGGCCAGACCACCGACATCGAGATCTACACGCGCGAAATGATCAAGATGAAGGAACAGCTGAACCAGATCCTGGCGCGTCACACCGGCAAGACGGTCGAACAGCTGGAAAAGGACACCGACCGCAACAACTTCATGTCGGCCGCCGAAGCCAAGGCCTATGGCATCGTCGACGACATCATCGAGAAGCGGAAGTAGCCCATGAAGAAGCGCATCGCCACTCCGCATCCGATTCGCTGCTCGTTCTGCGGCCGCGGCCAGGACGAGGTGGCCCGGCTCGTGTCCGGGCCTTCGGTCTACATCTGCAGCGAGTGCGTCAAGCTCTGCAACGACATCCTCGAGGGTGAGCTCGAGCGCGAGCAGCCGTCGGCGTCGGGGGCACTGCCCAAGCCGGCCGAGATCAAGCGCATCCTCGACGACTACGTCGTCTCGCAGATGCGGGCCAAGAAGACGCTCGCGGTGGCGGTCTACAACCATTACAAGCGCATCTACGCGCCGCCCGCCTCGAGCGACGTCGAGCTCGAGAAGTCGAACATCCTGCTGATCGGCCCGACCGGCACCGGCAAGACGCTGCTTGCGCGCACGCTCGCCCGGTTCCTCAAGGTGCCGTTCGCGATCGTCGACGCCACCAGCCTCACCGAGGCCGGTTACGTGGGCGAGGACGTCGAGAACATCCTGGTGCGGCTGCTCCAGTCGGCGGACTTCAACCTGGTCAACGCCGAGCACGGGATCGTGTACATCGACGAGATCGACAAGATCTCGCGCAAGAGCGAGAACCCGAGCATCACCCGCGACGTGTCGGGCGAGGGTGTGCAGCAGGCGCTGCTCAAGATCCTCGAGGGCACGGTGGCGAACGTGCCGCCCCAGGGCGGACGCAAGCACCCGCAGCAGAAGTACATCGAGGTCAACACCAAGGACATCCTGTTCATCTGCGGCGGTGCGTTCGAGGGTCTGGAGAAGATCGTCGAGCGGCGCGTGGGGCAGAAGGTGCTGGGCTTCGGCGCCGACATCAAGAGCAAGAAGGAAAAGAACATCGGCGAGCTGATGGCGCTGGTCGAGCCCGAGGATCTGCTGCGCTACGGCCTGATCCCCGAGCTGGTGGGCCGTCTCCCGGTGGTGGGCGTGCTCGACTCGCTGGACGAGAACGCGCTGGTGAGCATCCTCACCGAGCCCAAGAACGCGATCACCAAGCAGTACCAGAAGTTCTTCGAGATGGAAGGGGTCAAGCTGGACTTCACCGCCGACGCGTTGCGCGCGATCGCCGAGCAGGCGCTCAAGCGCGGCACCGGCGCGCGCGGACTCCGGGCGGTCATCGAGGAGTCCATGCTCGACGTCATGTACGAGATTCCGTCGCGCGCCGACGTGATCGGCTGCACGATCTCGCGTGAGTGCATCGTCGGTGGTGCACCGCCCCTGCTGACGTACCGCGGGGAACGCGAAAAGCGCCGCAAGGAAGCGTAGCGCGAATCGGCTCCGCCGGACCCGCGGAGCGCACGTCCACGGCCGGAACAGGAGCATCCCTTGCCCACATCTGGATCGAAGAAGCCTCCGGGCTCTGCGAAGCCTGCCCGCTCGCGCTCCGAGCGCGCGTCCCGCACGCCCGCACGCCCCGCCAAGGAGCTCCGCATCGGCAAGGATGCCGGCAAGGTCTCCGAGGGCGGCCTGCGCCCGGCGACCAAGCTCACGGTGATGCGCGGCGACGAGCGCTTCGAGTTCAAGGACCGGCTGCCGCTCCTGCCGTTGCGCGACGTGGTGCTGTTCCCGTACCAGACCATCCCGCTCCTGGTCGGGCGCCTGCCGTCGATCAACGCGATCGAGAAGGCGGTGGCGCGCGACCGGATGCTGTTCGTGACCGCGCAGAAGCGCAGCGAGGTCTCGGACCCCTCGTACGACGAGCTCTACAAGGTGGGGACGGTGGTGCGGGTGCTCCAGCTCTTCCGGCTCCCGGACGGGACGCTGCGGGTGCTGGTCGAGGGGCTCTGCCGGGTCAAGGTCGAGCGCTTCACCTGGTCCACGGACTACTACGTGGTCAAGGTGGCGCCGCTCGCCGAGGAGTCCGCCAAGGGCGCCGAGGTCGAAGCGCTCATGCGCAACGTCCTGACGCTCTTCAACGACTACGTGCACCTCAACCGGCGCATTCCCGACGAGGTGCTGGTCAGCGCCAACAACATCACCGACCCGATCTCGCTCGCCCACACGGTCGCGGCGCACCTCCTGGTCAAGGTGCCGGCCAAGCAGACCCTGCTCGAGGTGGACGGGGCGGTCGACCGCTTGAAGCTCCTGAGCCAGACGCTCACCGCCGAGCTCGAGATCGTCAAGCTCGAGCGCAAGATCGAAGGCCAGGTGCGCTCGCAGGTCCATCGCAACCAGAAGGAGTTCTATCTCAACGAGCAGCTCAAGGCGATCCGCAAGGAGCTCGGGCACCAGAACGAGTTCGCGAGCGAGATCGAGGAGCTCCAGAACGGGATCCGGAAGGCGAAGATGCCGCGCGAGGTGCTCACCAAGGCGATCAAGGAGCTGGACCGGCTCGCCAAGATGAGCTTCATGTCGCCCGAGGCCTCGGTGGTGCGCAACTACCTCGACTGGCTGGTGTCGCTACCGTGGAGCCGGCTGACCGACGACCGCGAGGACATCCGTGCGGTCGAGCAGATCCTCGACGAGGACCACTACGGGCTTCGCAAGATCAAGGAGCGGATCGTCGAGTACCTGGCGGTCCTGAAGCTCACCCGCAAGCACAAGGGGCAGATCCTGTGCTTCGTCGGCCCGCCCGGGGTGGGCAAGACCTCGCTCGGCAAGTCGATCGCCCGGGCACTCAACCGCAAGTTCGTGCGCGTGTCGCTGGGCGGCGTGCGCGACGAAGCGGAGATCCGCGGCCACCGGCGCACCTACATCGGCTCGATGCCGGGGCGGATCGTCCAGAGCCTCAAGAAGGCGGACAGCAAGAACCCGGTGTTCCTGCTGGACGAGATCGACAAGCTCGGCAGCGACTTCCGCGGCGACCCCGCCGCGGCGCTGCTCGAGGTGCTCGACCCCGAGCAGAACCACACATTCAACGACCACTATCTCGAGGTCGACTTCGACCTGAGCCAGGTCATGTTCATCTGCACCGCCAACACGCTCTACAACATCCCGGCAGCACTCGCCGACCGCATGGAGATCATCCGGCTCCCGGGCTACCTCGAGAACGAAAAGGTCGAGATCGCCAAGTCGTTCCTGGTCCCCAAGCAGATCAAGGCGGCGGGGCTCGAGAACGCGGACGTCAAGATCGGCGTCCCGGCGCTGCGGGCGCTGGTGACCCGCTACACGCGCGAGGCCGGCGTGCGCAACGTCGAGCGCGAGCTCGCCACGCTGTGCCGCAAGATCGCCAAGCGCAAGGCCTCAGGCAAGCTCAAGGGCCGGCTCACGATCACGCCCGACAACCTCTCGCGCTACCTGGGGCCGATCCGGTTCATGGATTCGGTGATCGAGAAGCGCGCGCGGGTCGGGGTCGCCAACGGCCTCGCCTGGACCGAGGTGGGAGGGGACGTGCTCACGATCGAGGTGAGTGTCCTCCCCGGCAAGGGCGAGCTGCTGCTCACCGGCAAGCTCGGCGACGTCATGCGCGAGTCGGGGCAGGCGGCGCTCTCCTACGCTCGCTCGCGCGCCGCCCAGCTCGGGCTCGACAAGTGGTTCTACCGCGACATCGACATCCACGTGCACATTCCCGAGGGCGCCAATCCCAAGGACGGCCCGTCCGCGGGGATCACGATGTGCGTGGCGCTGGTGAGTGCGCTCACCGGCATCCCGACCCGGCCGGACGTGGCGATGACCGGCGAGATCACCCTGCGCGGCACGGTGCTCCCGATCGGCGGGCTCAACGAGAAGACCGTGGCCGCGAAGCGTGCGGGCTTGAAGACGCTGCTCATCCCCAAGGCGAACGAGAAGGACCTGGCGGAGGTCCCCGAAGAGGTGCGCGAAGACTTGGAGTTCACCCTGGTCGAGAGCATGGACGAGGTGCTGCAGCACGCCCTCGAGCGTCCAATCGCCGGGGTCGCGCCGGGCAAGCAGCCGGCCGCGTCGAAGGAAGGCGAGGCTCCGGCCCGCTACGCGCACTAGCGTTGCCGGCCGCTCCCGTGGTTCATTAGCGCCATGACTGCCCCCGTGGTCACCGCGCGGCGCATGCGCCTGTTCACTCCCGGGCCCGTCGAGATCCCGATGCGGGTCTTGAAGGCGCTCGCCCAGGAGCCCCCGCACCACCGCACCGACGGTTTCCGCCAGATCCTGCGCGCCGTCACCGAGGAGCTGAAGTGGCTCCACGGGACGACAGGCGAGGTGTTCCTGCTTGCCGCGTCCGGCACCGGAGCGATGGAAGCGGCGGTCGTCAATCTCATGGCGCCCGGCGAGAAGGCGCTCGCGATCCTGGGCGGCAAGTTCGGCGAGCGCTGGGCGGGGCTGCTCAAGGCTTACGGGATCGCCCACGAGACCATCGACGTGGCCTGGGGCTCGGGCGTCGATCCCGCCGAGGTCGAGCGGCGCCTCGAGATGGACCGGTCCATTGCGGCGGTGTTTGCCACCCACAGCGAGACATCGACCGGTGCGATCCACGACGTCGAGGCGCTGGCGAAGATCACCCGCGCGCGCGGCAAGCGGCTGATCGTCGACGCGATCACCAGCGTCGGCGTCCATCCGCTGCCGCAGGACGCCTGGGGCATCGACGCGGTGGTGTGCGGCTCGCAGAAGGGCCTCATGATTCCGCCCGGCATCGCCACGCTGAGCCTCGCCCCGTGGGCGGCGCCGCTCATCGATGGCGATCGGCTGCCGCGCTTCTACTTCGACCTGCGCAAGGCGAGGAAGAGCTTCCCACTCGGCGAGACCGCGTTCACCCCGCCGGTGAGCCTGGTGCTGGCGCTCGAGGAGTCGCTGGCGATGATCCGCGAGGAAGGGCTCGACCACGTGCACACGCGCCACCGGAAGCTCGCGCATGCCGTGCGCGTCGGTGCCGAGGCGCTCGGGTTCGGAGTATTCCCCAAGAGCCCGTCCCACGCGGTCACCGCGCTCACCCCGCCCGAGGGCATCGACGCCTCGGCGGTGGTCAAGCGCCTGCGCGAGGCGCACGCAATGGTGGTGGCGGGAGGGCAGGACAGTCTCAAGGGCAAGATCCTGCGCATCGGCCACATGGGCGCCTACCAGCTCGCGGACATCGAGGCGGTGGTGGCGGCGCTCGAGGAGTGCGTCACCGCCTTGGGCAGGCCCGCCACCGGAGGCGTCGCCCGCGCCCGCGCGGCCTGGGAACGCGCATGAGGGTGCTGATCGCGGACGGCCTCGATCCGGCCGCGCTCGCCAAGCTGCGCGCCGCCGGGATCGACGTGGTCGAGAAGAAAGGCCTCGCCGGCGCCGAGCTGATCGAGACACTTCAATCCTGCCAGGGCATCATCGTGCGCGGTGCCACCAAGGTGACCGGCGACGTGCTGCGCGGCTCGAACGGTCTGAAGGCGGTGGTCCGGGCCGGCACCGGGCTCGACAACGTCGACGTCGCAGTGGCGCGCGAGCGCGGCGTCAAGGTCTCGAACACGCCCGCCGCCAACGCAGTCTCGGTGGCCGAGCTGGTATTCGGCCTCGCGCTGGCGCTGGAGCGCCACATCGTGGATGCGGCGCTCGACATGCGCAGCGCGCGCTGGGAGAAGACCAAGTACGCCGGCCGCGAGCTGTCCGGCCGCACGCTCGGGCTGCTCGGCTTCGGGCGGATCGGCCGCGAGGTCGCGCTGCGCGCGCGCGCGTTCGCCATGGAGGTGATCGCCTGCGACCCGGTGTTGCCCCAGTGGCCGACCGGCTACGAGTGGGTGACTCCGGTGACGCTCGACGAGCTGATGGCGGGCTGCGACGTGCTCTCGCTCCACGTGCCGCTCACAGGCGAGTCACGCGGCGTGATCGGGACGCGCGAGCTGGCGCTGATGCGCAAGGACGCCATCCTGGTCAACGCGTCGCGTGGGGGAGTAGTGGACGAGGGAGCGCTGCTCGCGGTCTTGACCGAGGGCCGCATTCGCGGCGCTGCGCTGGACGTGTTCGAGCGCGAGCCTCCCGGCGAGCACCCGCTGCTCACGCTCCCCAACGTGATCGCCACGCCGCACCTGGGCGCCTCCACGGACGCCGCGCAGCGCCGTGCCGGCCTCGAGGCGGCCGAGATCATGATCGCGGCGCTGAGAGGATAGACCGGGGCCTGATTAGTCTGGCTCAACAGCCGCACGATTCCTCAGTCCCAAGGGCTTGCACTTTGAAGTCCCTTGACACCCCTCCTCAGCCGGGACTAGCGTCTCGTCTACGTCGTCACATCGCTGAGTCGGCGTCGTTTTCGTGATGCCCCCACATTCGCTCGACCCTTCGGTCGAAAACGCCGCCCTCACGACGTGAAACCGCGAGGAACACATGAAGACTCCGCGCAAGAATGATGGGCCGAACCCCGCGGAAGCATCAAAGGCTGCGATCATCTCGGGCGCACTGGGACTCAGTGCTCCTCTGATCGCCGTGCTTTGCAGCCAGGCGCTGGCCTCCCCGACTCCGCCCGCCAACAACATCTCGGTGGGTGGTCCCATGTTCGATCCCCCCGGACTACTCGCCGCCGGGAGCGCGATCGCCAGCATCGGGGCGTATCGCCTGATGAAGCTGCGCGCACAGAAGCGCAAGGACGAGAAGACCACCACCAGCGAATAGGCGGTGGCTTCGGACATCGTTCCTGCTCCGTCCGGAACGGCCCGATCCGGCCCGGCGTCGTACGAGATTGCCCTCGTCGCGATGCCCTTCGGGGACATCCATACCCCGTCACTCGGGTTGTCACTGCTCCAGGCGGAGCTCGCGCGGGCGTCCATAGCCTCGCGTGTCATCTACCTCAATCTGGACTTCGCCGAGCGCATCGGGCCGAAGCGCTACGACCGCTACGCCAACGACATGAGCGGCGCCTTCATCGGCGAACGACTGTTCGCCGAGAGTGTGTTTCCGCGCCCGGAACGTGAGACGGAGCGCTACGTCGAGGAAGTGCTGATCCCCCTTCAGCGCTTCTCGCTCGAGTGGATCTCCGAGTTCGAGCAGGACCTCGCCGCCACGGGTCCCTTCCTCGACGCGTGTCTGCGCGCGCGGGACTGGGGACGCTATCGGGCGATCGGTTTCACGAGCACCTTCCAGCAGAACACCGCCTCGCTGGCGTTCGCGCGCTTGCTCAAGGAGGCGTACCCCGAGACCGCCATCCTGTTCGGCGGCGCGAACTGCGAAGGCTCGATGGGCGCCCAGCTCCTGAAGAGCTTTCCCTGGATCGACTACGTCTGCACCGGCGAGGGCGACGACGTCGTCCCCGAGCTGGCCCAGGAGCTCGCCGGCCTTCGCCCGAGACGGGCGATCGCCGGCATTCTCCGCCGTTCCCAGGACTCCGCCACCGTCGAGGTCACCCATCCGCCCACGGTCACGGATCTCGACCGCCTGCCATTCCCCGAGGTGTCGGACTATTTCGATCAGGTGCAGGCGTCCCGAGTGGGTCGCGAGATCCTCAGCTACGTCACGCTCGAGACCTCACGGGGCTGCTGGTGGGGCGAGAAGCACCATTGCACGTTCTGCGGTCTCAACGGGCTCACGATGCGCTTCCGGAGCAAGTCGCCCGAACGCGCACAGCGCGAGATCATCGACGTGGCGGCGCGCTACCGGCCGATGCTGGACCCCAGCCGCGGCATCAGCTTTGCCGACAACATCCTCGACATGGGGTACTTCCGGTCCGTGCTCCCCGCGCTGCGCGAGGCCGGCCTGGGAACGACGTTGTTCTACGAGACCAAGGCCAATCTCACCCGCGACCAGGTGTGCCTGCTGGCGGAATCGGGCATCCGCGAGATCCAGCCCGGCATCGAGAGCCTGCATAGCGGGCTCCTCAAGTTGATGCGCAAGGGGTGCACGGGGCTGCAGAACATCCAGCTCCTCAAGTGGTGCCGCGGCTTCGGGATCAGGCCCCTCTGGAACCTGCTGTTCGGATTCCCAGGCGAGAATCCCGCGTGGTTCGACGAGCAGGCGCGGCTCGTTCCGCGGATCACCCATCTCCGGCCTCCCAACATCCTGGGTCCGGTCCGCCTCGACCGCTTCAGCCCGTACTTCGTCGAGGCGCAGAGCCACGGGATCACGAACATCCGCCCCGCACGCGCGCTGTCCTACGTCTACGCGCTCCCCGAGCCGGATCTCCACGCGCTCGCCTACCATTTCGACTTCGACTTCGCGGACGGCCGCGATCCCAACAGCTACATGGGCGCGCTGTGGGAGGCCGTCCAACGCTGGCGCGAGGTCGAGAACGAGGCATTCCTGTTCGCGCTGCCCTGGGATGACGAGCTGCTGCTGTGGGACGAACGGGTTCCCGCATCGCCACGACACATCCTGCTCGATCCCCTCGGCCGCCGGCTGCACGAGTTCTGCGATCGCATCCGGAGCCGTCAGGAGCTCGTGGCCTTGGGCCGGACCCTGGGCATGGCCGAGACCGCGGTCGACGATCGGGTCGCGTCCTGGATCGCCGATGGGGTTCTGATCGCCGAGGAGGACCGGCTCCTCGCTCTCGCCGTCCTGATCGAGGAGGGTTCCCGACTCCGGGTGCTCGATCCGACGACGGCGGACCACGCCACCACGGGCGTCACGATCGCAGCCTCGGCCCGCCCGCGCCACCGATCGGATCTGCGATCCCTGACCACGCCGAAGGGCACCGTGGTGCTCGATCGCGTCAGCGGCCGGGCGCTGGTGCTGGGCGGACTGGCCGCCGAGGCGTGGGCGCGAGCGGACGGCGGACAGACCATCGCAGCCCTGACGCTCGCCCTGGCACCGCGAGGCACCGCCTCTGACGTCGAGCGGATCCTCGACGTGCTGATCGCCGAAGACATCCTGCAGCTCGAGCCGGGCGCCCCCTAGTCCGAGCACGGCCGGTCAGCGCGCAACACCGGCGATCCAGTTCTGAACCAGGATGATCGTCTGCTGGGTGCCCCGCCCGGAGGGCACGGTGACCAGCAACCGGCGGCCATCCGGCGTGGCGCATAGTCCCTCGAGGCCGACCGGCAGCTTGAAGAGCGGCCGTGGCTCGCTCGCCTGGAACTCGGGCCCGGGCGCGACGTTCGCCGCCATCAGGGTGAGACAGTCGGGACCGATGTACGCGAACGCCCGCCCACCCTCGATCCAGGCGGGGTTCGCGACGGTATTGGCGAAGCATGCGCCGCGCGTGGACAGCTGATACTTCTCGCCCGGGCCCGGGTAGGGTTGCGCGTAGAACTGCGGCGTTCCCGACTGGTCGGAAAGATACGAGAGCCAGCGGCCATCCGGGGACACGAGCGCCAGCGCCTCGTTGGCGAGCCCATTGAGCAGGGGGGTCATCGGCCTCGCCAGGCCGGGTCCCAGTTTCAGCAGATCCCAGCTCGTCTCGGTGGCGAAGGACTGCACGAGGATCGTGCCGTCGCGCGCCCAGACCAGCGGCACCTTGAGGGCCGCCTGCGATCTGAAAAGCGCCTCATCCCGTCCCGAGCCGCTCAGCGGGTGCACGTAGAGGTCGTACGGACCCGCGCGGTTCGAGCTGTAGGCGATCATGTCCCCTTGGGGAGACCACACCGGCGAGAGGTTCACCCCGGGCTCGAAGATAACGCGGGTGGCCACGCCGCGTGCCAGATCGGCCACCCAGATGTCCATCGAGGTCGCCGAGTTCCGACGCTCGACCGCGACCCGCCGCCCGTCCGGCGAGATCTGGAGATTCACGTAGTGTCCGTCGGGCATGGGCACCGTACCGAGCCGGTGGCCCGCGAGGTCGTACCAGACCAGCTCCGTGCCCGGCAGGCCGGCGCTCGGATAGACCAGCGATCCCGTGGTGGCGGCGGAGAGCGCCGGCTCGGAGTCGAACGTCGAACGCCCACTGGCTTCCCCGATGGGCGCCGAGTCACCGCGCAGGCGAAGGCTTCCGGCGTCGAAGCGCTGGGCCACCAGCTGGCCGTTGCGTGAGAAGAGGAGCCAGCCGGGCGGGGCATAGACCGGCATGGATGCGGCGGTCATCAGCCGGCGCACTTCATTCGAGCCGAGCGTGGCGACGCACACGTCATAGCTCCCGTGGCGTCCCGGCAAGGCGGTGAACAGGTAGTGGCGACCGTCGGGGAGGAACTGCGGGAATCGGTGTCCGGTCTCGTGGCGGCTGGAGTCGAGCCGGGTGACCGCCACCGGCTCACCGCCGGCCGCGGGCACCCGGAACAGCGCACCGGACGACCCCGGAGCGAACACGATGTCGCCGCGGCGGCTCCACGAGCCACCGCGCCCCGAGGGCGCGTCGCAGATCTCCTGCACCGGGCCGCCCGCCGCGGCGACGCGCATCAGCTTGCCGTTGCCGAAGAACGCGATGAACCGGCTGTCCGGAGACCAGAACGGGAGGTAGCAGCCGTCCGTCCCGGGAATCATGCGTGTGGTCAGCGAATCGATCGGCCGTACCCACAGATGCTGGACGCCGCTCGAATCGAGCGCCGATAAGGCCACCCTCCGGCCGTCCGGTGCGATGACGACGTCGCCACCGTTTCCGTTCACCGTGGTCCCATCGGGAAGCGGCATCGAGAACCGCGCGAGCCCGAGGGACGGCGGCGGTTGTGACCACCGACCCACGCCGATGCCCAGCGCCACCCCCAGCACGAGTCCCGCCGCGATTCCCAGTGCTCCCCACAGGGTGCGCCCGCGGCGGGTGGTCCCGCGCACCCGGAAGTCCTCGCGCACGCCGCCGGGTGCCTCGTGCACCGAGCCGAGCACGAAGGCCAGATCGTGAGCGGACTGGAATCGGCGCACCGGATCCTTCTCGAGACAGCGTTCGATGGTGCGGTCCAGGGCCGCCGGCACGTCCAGTCGGGCGTCCGACACCGGTGGAGGCTCATGATTGAGGATCGCCGCCATGGCCTCGACGCTCGAGTTGGCGGTAAAGGCACGCGTGCCGCTCAACATCTCGTAGAGGATCGCCCCGAACGCAAAGATGTCCGAGCGCGCGTCCGCGGGTTGCCCCAGCACCTGCTCGGGAGCCATGTAGCCGGCCGAGCCGAGGATGGTCTGGCTTCCGGTCAGGCCTCCCACGCGTTCAGGATCGACGCCACCGGTGGGCTTCTCCGCGGAAAGCGTGACCTTGGCCAGACCGAAATCGAGGATCTTGAGGCGGCCGTCGCGCGTGACGAACAGGTTCTCGGGCTTGAGATCGCGGTGGATGATCCCGTGATCGTGCGCGGCCGCGAGACCCTCGGCGAACTGCAGGGCCAGCTCGATCGCGCGCCGGGTCTGAAGGGGGCCCGCGCCGATACGCTCGCGCAGGGTCTGGCCCTCGAGCAGCTCGGTGACCACGTAGGGCAGGCCGTCTTCCGTGCCGACGTCGTGGACCGCCACGATATTGGGATGGTTGAGGCGACCCGCGGCGTGCGCCTCCTGCTCGAAGCGCTGCAGTCGCTCACGATCGGTGACGAAGGCCTCGGGGAGGATCTTGACCGCCACGTCGCGTTGCAGGCGGTCGTCGCGCGCGCGATACACCTCGCCCATCGCTCCGGCTCCGAGCGGACCAACGATGAGATACGGGCCCAGTCGTCTGCCGGCTGCCAGCATGGGTGTGGTGGATGCTCCCGGGCCACGAGCAGGTTGCGCGGAACGTGATTGGCCCGCGGACGTTAGCATCAACCCGGAGGCGCGGAAAGCCGCACGCCTGCTCCGGTTGCCCCCATTCCTCACGCCTGTTAGCGTGCCCCGCCGTCTCACAGCGGGGAGGAGCGTCATGCCGTGCACGGTGGTGGTCGGAGCCCAGTGGGGTGATGAGGGCAAGGGCAAGATCGTCGATGCCCTGAGCGAGCAGGCCGACATCGTCGCCCGCTACCAGGGCGGCCCCAATGCCGGCCACAGCGTGATCCGCGACGGCGAAACCATCGTGCTCCACCTGGTCCCCTCGGGGGTCATGGTGCCCGGGCGCCGCTGCCTGATCGGCAACGGCGTGGTCATCGACCTCGGCCGGCTGGTCGAGGAGGTCAAGGGGCTCGAGGGGCGCGGCATCTCGGTGCGCGACAGGCTCGGGGTGAGCCCCGCCGCCCACCTGATCCTGCCGTACCACCAGGCGGTCGAGGCGCACGCCGAGAAGGGCGCGGGAGCGATCGGCACCACCGGGCGCGGGATCGGCTTCGCCTACCGCGACAAGGCGGCACGGGTCGGGCTCCGGGTCGGCGATCTCTACGAGCGCGACCGGTTCGTCGCCCAGGTGGACCGCAATCTCATCCGGCTCAAGCGCGAGTATCCGGAAGCGGATCTCGGCGCGATGTCCGGCGACCAGCTCCACGACGCGCTGCGCGAGACCGCGGCCTGGCTCGAGCCGATGGTGTGCGATGTCTCGGCCGAGCTGCACGACGCGCTCAAGCAGGGGCGCAAGGTGCTGCTCGAGGGTGCGCAGGGCACGCTGCTCGACCTCGACCACGGCACCTACCCGTTCGTCACGTCCTCCGCGGCGAGCGCTGCGGGCGCGCCGCTCGGCGTGGGGCTCGGGCCGCGCGCGGTCGATCGGGTGATCGGCGTCACCAAGGCGTACACGACTCGCGTGGGGCTCGGCCCGTTTCCCTCCGAGATGCCCGACGCCGAGGCGCTGCGGCTCCGCGAGGCGGGCGAGGAGTATGGCGCCACCACCGGGCGCCCGCGCCGCTGCGGCTGGCTCGACATCCCGGCGCTCCGCTACGCGGCGCGCATCAACGGGCTCGACGCGCTGGTGGTCACCAAGCTCGACGTGCTCGACCGATTCGCCGAGATCCAGGCCGCGGAGTGCTACGAGAAGCTCGAGGGCGGGCCTACCGGATTCCCGTCCTCGGCGCGCGCGCTCGAGCTCGCCAGGCCGCGCTGGCGCACGTTCCCCGGCTGGCGCAGCTCGACCGCGGGCGTGCGGCGCTGGGCGGATCTGCCGGCCGGAGCGCGCGCGTACCTCGAGTGGATCGAGCAGCAGGTCGGCGTGCCGATCGCGAGCGTGTCGGTGGGCGCCGGCCGGGACGCCGAGGTGAAGCGCGGCTGATGCGCGCCGAGAAGTTCTACTGGCCCGCCGTCTGGATCCTCGCCGCGGTCGTGGTCGCGGCGCACGTGCTCGGGACGCGGTCACCCACGCCGCTCTGGGGCGCGAACGCCTACGCGTTCCTGCCGCGCGCCATGCTGATCGTCGCATGCGCGGCCCTCGTGATGGTGCTGGCGCTGGCATTCCGCCGCGGCCCCGCGGTGGATCGCGCGCTCGACGCGCTGCCGCGGCCGCCGGTCGCACCGTGGCTCGGACTCGCCGCAGTCGTCGTATCGTTCCTCATCTTCTGGTTCTTCCGGGAAGGGCACACTCTGCTGGGCGACGGGAGCCCGCTGACGCGGAGCCTTCCGCAGGGTCAGCGCTTCCATCCGTACCAGCCGCTCACGTTCGTCCTGCACCAGTGGTTCTACGGGCTCACGCGCGGCCTGTTCGCGAACGCCGCCCCAGCCGAGGTCGCGCGCGCCACGGTGGGCCTGAGCAGCGCGCTCTGTGGCGCGCTCTTCGTCCCGGTGGCGTGGGGACTGAGCCGCGAGCTGGCCGGGGAGCGCTCGGCGGTCGCACTCACGTTCGTGACGATCCTCGCCCAGGGTTACGTCCAGCTCTTCTTCGGCTACGTCGAGAATTACACGTTCAACGCGCTCGTGCTCGGCGCCTACCTCCTCACGGCCCTGCGGTTCGTGCGCGGCTCGGCGCCGCTCGCGCTGCCGGCGATGGCGCTGGCCATCAACGTGGGACTCGATCTCTCGGCGGTGCTCCTGGTGCCGTCGTTCATGGTGCTGCTCGTGATCGGCCTCCGGCGCTCGCCCGGGCGCGCGCTGCGGGATGTGGCGATCATGGCGGTCGTGGTGGTGGCGATCGCCGCGCTCATGGCGCGCATCCAGCCGGGATACAGCCTGATCGCGACCGCATACGGGATCGTCCACCAGGCCCTGTTCGCCCACGGCGACCAGGCGCGGAGCCTGGCCTATATGTTCTCGTGGGAGCACGTGCGCGACTTCAAGAACGCGCAGATGCTGATCGGCCCGGCGGCGGCGTTCCTGTTCGTCGCCGGCTTGGTGTGGGTCGCGATCTCACGCGCGTTGCCGGCGGCCACGGCGTTCGTCCTCGCGGTGGGCGTGGTGGCCCTCGGCGGCGCGTGGGTCACCACCGACCTCGGTCTCGGATACCCGCGCGACTGGGACCTGTTCGCGCCGAGCGGCCTCGCGCTCACCGCCGCCGGTCTGGGCATCGCGCTCTCGGGCGCTTGGCGCCCCGACGCGCTGCGCCGATGGCTGCTCGTGCTCGCCGCCGTGAGCCTGTTCCACACCGTGCCCTGGATCGCGGTCAACACCTCCTTCGACCGTTCGTTCGAGCGCTTCAAGACCCTTCCGCTCGGCCTCGGACGCACCGAGTCCGCGGTGGGTGCCTGGTACCTGAGCCACGGCGACACCACGCAGGCGATTCCCTGGTTCCAGCGCTCGATCGAGGCCTACCCGGCCAACAACGTCGCCGCCTACCGTCTCGGCGAAATCGCGATGCGGCGCGGCATGTACCCGGAGGCGGCGCACGCGTTCTCGGTGGCGCTCACGTCGCGCCCCGACAAGGATCTCTACCGGTTCGCCCTGATCGACGCGATCGTTCGCGGGGGTGGCGAGGCGCGATGGGCGAGGGCGCACGCGGACACGCTGCTCGCGAAGAGCCCGGACGAGCCGCTCTACTGGGCGGCGCTCGGCGTCCTGTGTCTGGGCACGGGAGAACGCGACGGCGCGGTCACCGCCTTTGAGCGCGCACGCGCGCTCGCGCCCGGCGACACGGTGTTCGTCCGTCTGCGGCGTCGCGTGGATGAGCCGGATGCATACGCCCGGGCGGTGGCGCACGACTGGCCGCTCCTCGCCGGCGAATGACGCCGGGCTGCTAGACTGGCGCGCATGCCCCGTTCACACCTGAAGGCAATCATCGCGTCGCTCGCCATGGCGACCCTCTGCGCGTGCAGCGGCGCGCCCAAGCCCGCCCCGATCGACGGGGTGTTCCTGATCGTCATCGACACGATGCGTCCCGATCGGCTCTCCTGCTACGGCGCCACCGACAACCGGACGCCGCACATGGACCGGATCGCCGCGTCCGGCGTGCGTTTCGAGAACGCCGAGTCGCCGGCGAGCTGGACCGTGCCGTCGATGGGCTCGATCATGACCTCGCGCTTTCCGACCCAGCTCGGCCTGGTCGAGCGCCCGCCCGATCGCGACACGGTGTTCCACTGGCGCGACAAGCGCGCCCAGATCCACTACACGATCCCCACCGGCGTGGCGACGCTCGCCGAACGGCTCGATGACGCCGGGTTTCATCCCGTCGCCTTCGTGAACCAGCCGTTCATCAACGCCGGCGAGGGATTCCAGCAGGGGTTCGCCGAGTGGTGCTTCTCGACCGCCGAGGACTCGATCCGCTGGCACGACACGCGCACGCCGATCCCCAACATCGAGTTTCCGCGCGGCACCGATCTCGCCGAGGCGGACGAGCTGCTGGTCGATGAGTGCGGGAAGTGGCTCAAGGCGAACGCCGACCGGCGGCCGTTCGTGTGGGTGCACCTGCTGCGCCCGCACCGCCCGTACACGCCGCTGGTCGAGTACCTGCCTCAGGAGTTCCAGAAGCCGGGGATGCAGGTTCCGCCGGAGATCCGTTACACCGCGGAGGTGCGCGAGTCCGACGACATGGTGGGCGAGCTGCTCGCTGCGATCGATTCGACGGTCGGGCTCAAGCGCTCGCTCGTGATCCTGGCCTCGGACCACGGCGAGGAGTTCGGCGACCACGGCATGGCGGGCCACGGGCACAGCTTGCACCGCGAGGTGATCCATGTGCCGCTGCTGATCGCGGGGCCGGGCATTCGCGCCGGGCAGACGATCAGCGCCTACGCGAGCACGATCGATCTCGCGCCAACGGTGCTCGAGCTGGTCGGCGCCAGGGACAAGGCGCCGGCCTCGTTCATGGGCACGAGCCTCGTGCCGCTGATGCGCGGCGGGAAGCGCGCGGCGCCGCTCTACTCCGAGGGCATGCTCTACGGCGGCACCAAGCGCAGCGTGATCGAGGGCGGGTTCAAGCTCATGTTCGACGCCCAGGCGCAGCCGCAGTACTCGCTTTTTGACATCGGCCGCGACCCGCTCGAGCGGGTCGACGTGATCGTGTCCCAGCGGGAGCGGGCGACCCGCATGGAGGCGGCGGTCGCCGAGCATACGGCGCAGTCGGTGCGCGACCTCGAGCTGGCGATGGCGCAGACCGGAGCGAAGGCGAGCCCCGAGACCGAGCGCATCCTGCGAGCCATGCAGACGCTCGGCTACGTGGGGAAGTAGGTCCACTGTTACCGGAGGTGAGCATGCAGACCGTCACCATTGAGCATACCTGGATCGATGCATTGAACCGCGGGGACGTGTCGGTCGCGGACCAGGTGTTCGCGGCAGATGCCGTCATTCACATCAACGGCAGCCCGGATCCCAACCTGAGCGTTGCGGCATTCAAGCAGATGGTGGGTGGTCTGCTCGCCGCCTTCCCTGATCTACGCTTCACGATCGAAGATCAGATCGTCATAGCGAACAAAGTCGCTACACGATGGGTCGCCGAGGGAACGAACACTGCCCCTTTCGGGCCTGTCCCGCCGACCGGGCGCCGTGTGCGAATCGACGGGCTCATTCTCGATCACATCGCTGACGGCCGAATGGTCGAGCGTTGGGAACAGTGGGACCAGGCGGGCATGATGCAGCAGCTCGGGCTCGCGTAAGCCGTCGACCCACCGCGATACGTCATGCGACCGCTCCGGTATTCCATCAACGTCACTTTGGACGGGTGCTGCGATCATCGTGCATTCGACGCGGACGAAGAATTGCATCGTCACGCGGTCGAGAACCTCAACCGGGCCGATGCCCTCCTCTTTGGCCGGGTGACTTACGAAATGATGGAGGCAGCGTTTCGGCCGACGTGGACGGGAGAGATGCCCGATTGGATGGAACCCTTCCGCCGGACGATCGACGCGGCAAAGAAGTACGTCGTGTCGAGCACCCTGGACCAGGTCGATTGGAACGCGGAGCTGGTGCGCGGGGATCTGGGCAAGTTTGTTCGGCAGCTCAAACAAGAGTCGGGTAAGGGACTGGGCACGGGAGGCGTGAAGCTCCCGCTGGCGTTGGCGGAGCTGGGACTGATCGATGAGTACGAGTTCGTGGTTCATCCCAGGCTGGCGGGCCATGGGCCGACGTTGTTCGCGGGGCTGTCGAAGCATGTCGACTTGAAGCTCGTGAGCCAGGTGGAGTTCGGCTCGGGGGCGGTGGCTAAGCGGTATGAGCCAAGAAGGTAGATGCGCTCCAGAACGCATCCAACTCTCCCCGGGGAGAGTTCAATTTGGAACGCCCGCTATATCTCTATGCGTAGCAAAAGCTTGAGCGCCAGCGCCCCCACCAGCGACCAGAACAAGAACACCACCAGCCAGTGCGTCTCCCAGCCGAACAGCCCATGCCGGGCGGGCGGGTAGCGCACCTCGACGCGCTCGATGGGCGAGTACTCGAGCAGCGTGGGCAGGCCGGGGTGGAGCAGAGCATCCATCGCCGAGCGCGAGCGCTCGCGGCCCACGACCATGCCCGGCTTGGCCGCGAGCGGGAACTGGTAGCGGGCCTGGTCGAAGCGCAGGGTCACGGTAGGCGTGCCTGGCTGCTCGGCGCGCACGCGCCAGTTCACCTCGCGTCGCGCCTGCGCCCGGACGCGCGGGCCGTCCACGACCGCGCCTTCGCCGACCTCGATC
Organism: Candidatus Eiseniibacteriota bacterium; assembly: GCA_035275545.1. GTDB lineage: Bacteria > Eisenbacteria > RBG-16-71-46 > RBG-16-71-46 > RBG-16-71-46 > WS-11. Next base: position 22,295 of record DATEMP010000436.1, read on the forward strand.
GACGTTGCGACGCTCATGACGTCGATCCCGGACTTGAGCGTCGCGGTGACCATCGCCGCCTCGCCGGGACGTAGCGGCGCGCGAGCGAATCGCGCGTCGAGCTGGATGAACACCACCGCAACGACCGCCGCGATCGCCAGCGCCGGAACCAACACCAGCCGCAGATAACGCAAGTTCGTCGCGAGCGCCGCGGCCAGGGCGCGAAGGATCAGCGCCAAATCGTCCTGGTAGATCCGCATCTCCAGGACGTGCGCCGTGATGGCGTTGCGGGTCTCGCGGATCCGCGCCTGGTTGGACGTGGCGCGGAAGATCAGCATCGCCACCGCGCCGGTGAGCGCCGAGACGACCGCGAGCGCCAGGTTGGGGCTCATGCGCTAGGAGATGTACCCCAGCCCTTCGAGGCGCTTCTTCACCTCTTCGTCCGAAGCGTTGTCGTCCTTACCGCCCAGCTCGCGCTCGATCAGGTGGGTCGCGAACTCGTCGACCGAGGCGTAGCCGGCCTGCTCCGCGCCCTTCTTCAGGCGCTCGTAGAGCGCCGGGTCCAGCTTGATGTTCTTGCCCGCCACAGGTCCTCCTACTGGATCAACCGCTGCCCGCGCATCTGCGCCGGCTTCTCGATACCGTAGAGCCCGAGGATCGTCACCGGCAGATCGATGAGCGCCGGGCTGGTCTGGAACTCCACCATCGGCCGGTTCGCGATCAGCACGCCCGGCACCAGCTCGTGGTCGATGCAGTGGTCGCCCGACCAGCGGCCCAGGTTCGGCTCCAGCCACTCGCGCGACAGCGTGCCGAGCGCGGACTCGTCGCTGCTCCGGTAGCCGCGATTGTATCCGACGATCAGGTCCGGCGCGTGCGCGACCTCTGGCCCGTGGTAGACCTCGCTCGGACGGTAGACACGGCTCACGACGTGCTCGCCCGAGTCGGGATCGCGAAGCGCCAGCAGCTTGTCCTCGATCTCGGTCAGCAGCGAGTCGTACTCGGCGCCGCGGCGCACGACGCCCTTGGACTCGCGGTGCATGACATTGAGGTAGAGCGCGTTCAGCCCCAGCGCGTAGGCACGCGTGCGCCGCCAGGAGACGTCGGCGAAGAGCTGGCTCTGCCCGATCCGCTCCGCGCTCACCAGCGAGAGATAGCCCTCGCGGTAGAGCCAGGTGTTGAGGTTTACCTTCTTGTAGAGCGGCGCGAAGCCGTGGTCGGACATGACGATGATCGCCGCGTCCTTGGGCACCCGGCTCACCACCACGCCGATCAGGCTGTCCATCGCCGCGTAGAGGCTGTCGATCCGGTCCGCGAACCCTGGCGACGCGGCGTGCATGGGATGCCGCCGGTCCGCGTTCCGCCACAGCATGTGGCAGGAGGGATCGACGGTCGACACGTAGAAGAACAGCAGGCCGTCCTTGTAGCTTGCGAGCGCGGCGTCGAGCATGCGCCACTCCTCGGCGAGCACGTTGTCGGTCTGGCGTACGAACGCGCTGTCGTCGAACACGCCGCTCGCCAGCGCCTTGGTGTCCTCGGGCATGCCCATGGTGTAGAAGTCGCCGATCGCGTCGTGCATCTCGCGGGCGTACGAGCCCGGCGTCGAGATCGGCAGCGCGGGCCGCACCGGATCGAGGTTGATCGGCGTCACGTAGAGACGGAACGGGCTCACCGATTCGAGATAGAACCGGCAGATACCGTGGATACGGGTGAGCGGCCCCAGCGGCGCGAATGCCACGCGCGTCCAATCGCTCCACTGGCCGGCCGCAAGCAGGAACGAGGCGTCGCCGATCGTGACGCGCGCGGCGTTGTCGGGCGCCGAGACGTCAACGCGCAGCGGGATCGTCAGCGGCACGCGATTCCGGCGCATCGTGTTCGCCGGGCCCACGAGGTACGTGTTCACCTGGCCACCCGCGACCGTGACGTGCTGGATGGTGCCCCCCGCGACCGGCCCGTCCTCGAACTCCGTGTCGTCGGTGAAGAGCGAGAACGTGCCGTAGCCGCCCGCGAGATCGGGCGTGCCCATGCCGGAGAGCGTGCGGGCCTTCGACGCGGCGGGAGGGAAGTTCGCGGGCACGCGGATCACCGTACAGGGAATGCCGCGGCGCTCGAGGATCTGCCAGAAGGTCTCGCCCTTGCGCAGCAGCTCGGTCTTCCCGGCCGAGAGAGGGAGCACCCAGCTCCCGATCTTCAGCGTGCGCTCGGGCTCGGTGACCCGCGAGGTGGAGAACACCGGCAGGTAGGTGCTCGTATCGCGGTGGATGAAGTCGAAGATCCCGTGTCCACCCGGATCCATGCCGGTGATGAAGTTGGACCACGCTACGGGGCTCTGCGGCGGGATGCTGGTCTCGAGCCGAAGGTACGATCCGCCTTTCTGGAGCATCGCGACCGTGTTGGGCATGACGCCCCGCTCGATCATGGCAATCACCATGTTCGGATCGAAGCCATCGATCCCGATGACCACCACCCGCCGGTGGGGCTTTGCCGGCGGCGCGCAGGCGATGGCGGCGGTGAGGGCGGCGGCCAGCGCCAAGCCGAACGCAGGCCTCACGCGATGCTCCGGCCCATCATGTACTTCGGCACATCGACGCCCAGCAGGTCGAGCACGGTGGGACCCATGTCGATGAGCCGCGGCGTCTCGGACTTGAGATCGAGGTTGGCGAACAGCACGCCGGGCACGATCTCGGGGTCCATGCAGTGGTCGCCGCTCCACGCCCGCACGTTGTCCTCGAACACCTCGGTGCCGACGATGCCGCGGGCGCAGTCCCACGACTCGCGATAGCCCTCGGCGAAGCCCGGGATCAGCTCGGGGCCATCGTCGGTATAGGGGCCCTTGAATGTCTGCTGCACGTCGATGACGCGCCGCACCGCCACGGTGCCGTTCACGTCGCGGAGTCCTGTCATCCCCTCGGCGATGCGCTGCTTCACGCCCGCCACGTCGGCCTTCTCGACGATGCCGTGGCGCTCGCGGCCGCGCATGTTGACGTAGATGCTCCCGAGCCCGATCGAGTAGGCCTGCGTGCGGCTCCAGTCGACCGACTCGAGGTACTCGCCGGGGCCAGCGCCGGGCTTCAACGTCATGAACCCGTGCGCGACCAGCCAGGCATTGAGGTCGATGCCGCGGCGGAAGGTCTTGAAGCCGTGGTCCGACATGACGAACAGCGCCGTGTCGTCCCTCACGTGCGCCATGGTCTCGCCCACCAGCGCGTCGCAGTCGCGGTACATTTTCTCCACCGCGTCGGTGTAGGGGCTCGCCGGCTTGCCGCGATTCGCGGGATGATCGGCTTCCAGGTGCCGGAAGAACATGTGCTGGAGCCGGTCCGGAAGGTCGAACACGCACACCGCCGTGCCGTTGCGCAAGCGCTTCAGCGTGTGGAACCACATCCGCTTGCGCTCCTCGTGGAAGCCGTAGGCCTGATCGAGCCAACCCCGTTCGTCGAGCGCGCCCTCGTTCAGCGCCCAGGTGTCCTCGGCGAGCCCCAGCGTCGCGTACGGGCCTTGGAGCTTGGCGAGGTGCGTCGAGAACACCGGCGGGTATGCAATCGGCATCGCGGGCTGTTCGGGGTCGATGTGGATCGGCGTCATGTAGAGCCCGATCTCGTCGTCGAGCGCCTTCAAGTAGAAGCGCGCGATCCCGTGGAGCGTGACGCCCGGCGCCGCGTGGAAGCCGAGCCGCACCCACGGCGTGTATTCGTTGAGGCCGATCGTGTGCGAGGTGCCGTTCACGCTCACCGTGGCCTTGCTGGCGCCACGGTTCACCCGAACGCTCAGCGGCAACCGCAGCGTCTCTTCGCCAAACGGGCTCTTCGGCCCCGGGATCGACGTCGCGATCATGCCGTCGCGCTCTTCCACCGGCACCACCAGCCCGCCGATCCGCTGCGCCTGATCGCGCGAGGTGGTGAAGTAGGTGAACGAGCCCTGCGTCCCGCGCAGGTCGGGGACGCACATCCCTGAGATCATCACCCCGTCGATCGGCTCGGCGGGGAAGGTGATCGGCACCCGGAGCACCGACGAGAACACCCCGTGCTCGCTCAGCACCTTCCAGAACGTCTTGCTCTTCTGGAGCGAGCGGACGCCGCTTCCACCCCGCGGGATGCGCAGCGGCCCGAGCTTCCAGAAGCGTGGCTTCCCGTACACCTCGCTCGACGAGAGCCGCGGCAGGTACGAGCGGCGATCGCGCGAGAGGAAGTCCCAGATCGCGTGCCGTGAGGCGTCGCAGCCGGTCGCGAACGTGGACCACGCCACCGGCGAGAGCGCGGGCGTGGAGGTGGCGATGTGCCGGTAGGCGCCGCGCTCACGCAGCTTCTGCATGTTCGGCAGCTCGCCCTTCGCCATCATGCGCTCGACGATGGTCGGCTCCAGGCCGTCGAGCCCGAGCACGATGACCCGCTTGAACCGCGGCGCCCGCGCCCTGCGCTTTTGGCTGGCCCGGCGCACGATCGCCCGGAACGGAAAGATCAGCAGGGCGAGGAACGCGGTGACGAACGCGACCAGCAGGGTGAGGAACGACGAGATCAGCGCGAACCCGGCGCCGGGTCCGATGTAGGCGATCGCCACGGGCGGCTACAGCACCTTGCCGATCATCTCGGCGGGAGCTTCGATGCCGTAGTAGTCGAGGATCGACGGCGCGACATCGTAGATCGAGACCTTGTTCGAAGCGGCGCGCGCGGGCTTGCCGCGGCCCTGCCAGATGAAGATGCCCTCCTGGGCGTGGTTGGCGTCGTCGGGGCCGGTGTCGTTCTCGAACATGTGGATCCCGGCGCCCACGGTGCTGGCGCTGCGCCAGTCGAGGTCGCCGAGATAGACGATCAGGTCGGGCGGCGTGCCGTTGCTCTGGCGGTAGACCTCCTCCGGCAGGAACACGCGCGTGCCGAGCGGGCGCCCCTGGTCGTCGGTGGTCGCCTCGAGCTTCGCCCGCAGGTCGCGCTTGAACCCATCCACCTCCGCCGCCGGAATTGTCCCACGCGGCTCGCGGCCCGCCACGTTCAGGAAGATCCGCGCGTAGTAGCCGCCGTCGCTCCACACCTGGGTGCGGTCGAAGTCGATCATCTTCGGCTGCAGCCGGGTGGGCGTCGTGACGCCGGGCTTCAGCGCCAGCAGGCCCTCCTGGATCAGCCACTCGTTGATGCAGAACGCGCCGTGCATCGCCTTGGCGCCGTGATCCGAGACCACGACCACCGACGTGCTTTCGGGCAGCGAGTTGATCGTGCGCCCGATCTCCTCGTCCATGTCGAGGTAGTATCGATGGATGACGTCCTCGTACTCGTTGCCCGCTTCGTAGAGCGGATGCGTGGGATCGCCGTAGCGCCAGAACGCATGGTGCACGCGGTCGGGGCCCATCTCCACCATGATCGTGAAGTCCCAGGGCTCGACCGAGAGCAGCTTGCGGTACGCCTTGAAGCGCCCGCGCGTCATCCGGTAGATCTGGTCCAGGATCTGCCGCTTGTCCAAGGTGCGGAAGTCGGGCGTGTCGAGGATGAAATCACCGCCCGCCCAGTGGTCGAGCTTCGCACCGAGCGTCGCCGGGAACGTCCAGGTCACGTCCTTGCCGGGCGTGAGGAAGCACGAGGCCATCACGCCCCGCAGCGGCGTCGGCGGATAGGTCAGCGGCACCCCGAGCACGATCGAGTTGAGCCCGGCCTTCGACAGGTGATGCCACAGAGGCTTCGCCTGCACGTGCCGGCCGTTGACGATGTAGACGTCCTCGTACTCGCGCGAGGCGCGGTTCCTGAACCCGTGGATGCCGAGCATGCCCGGGTCCTGCGAGGTCATCATCGACATCCACGCCGGCACGGTGATGGGCGGGATGGTCGAGACCAGGTGGCCGTGGATCGCGCCCTCCATGAGGCGCCGCACGTTCGGCATCTCCTGGAGCCATGGCCCGAACAGGAACTGCGGCGTCACGCAGTCGAGCCCGATGACGCACAGCCGGTTCGCCATGCAGCCTCAGCGCGGGTCGCTGCCGCCGATGAAGCCCAGACGCTCGAGGTGGGAGAGGATCTGGCGGGACGCCTCATCCGGGGAGATCGACGTGGTGTCGATCACCAGCTCGGCGTCGCTCGGCTCCTCGTACGGGTCGGAGATCCCGGTGAACTCCTTGACCACCCCGGCGCGCGCCTTGGCGTAGAGCCCCTTCCTGTCGCGCTGCTCGCACACCTCGAGCGGCGTGGCCACGTGCACCAGTACGAAGCCGCCGTTCGGGCTCACCATCGAGCGCACCTGCTTGCGCACCGAATCGTAGGGGGCGATCGGGGCGCAGATCGCGATCCCGCCCGACTTGGTGACCTCGGACGCCACGAACCCGATGCGCGAGATGTTGAGGTTGCGATGCTCCTTGGAGAATCCCAGCTCCGACGACAGGTGCTTGCGCACGATGTCGCCGTCCAGGAACGTCACCGGCCGGCCGCCCATCTGGAGCAGCTTGACCAGCAGGGCGTTGCCGATCGTCGACTTGCCCGAGCCCGAGAGCCCGGTGAAGAACACCGTGAACCCCTGCCGCGAGCGCGGCGGATGCGTGCGGCGCAGCTCGCGCGCCACCTCCGGGTAGGTGAACCACTCCGGGATCTCGCGGCCGTCCTGGAGCCGGTCGCGCAGCTCGGTGCCGGAGACGTTCATCGCCTTCACGCCATCGGGCACCTCGTTCACCGGCATGTAGGCGTCATTCTCCTTCACGTACACCAGCTCCTTGAAGGGCACCATCTGGACGCCGACGTCGTCCGCGTGCTTGGCGAGCAGCTCCTGGGCATCGTAGGGGCCGTAGAACGGCTCGCCCTTGCCCGCCCCGGGGCCGGCGTGGTCGCGGCCCACGATCAGGTGCGTGCAGCCGTAGTTGCGGCGGATGATCGCGTGCCACACCGCCTCACGCGGCCCGCCCATGCGCATTGCCAGCGGCAGCAGCGCCAGCATCGCGCTCGACTTGGGCAGGTGCCCAAGGATCGCCTGGTAGGCGCGCACCCGCGTGTAGTGGTCGACGTCGCCGGGCTTGGTCATGCCCACCACCGGATGGATCAGCAGATTCGCCTGCGCCTCGCGCGCGGCGCGCAGCGTCATCTCGACGTGGGCGCGGTGCATGGGATTCCGGGTCTGGAACGCCACGACCCGGTTCCAGCCCAGCTTCTCGAACTCCCGGCGCGTGTCGGCGGGGGTGAGGCGCAGGCTCTGGTAGTCGTAGTGGAGCGGAAGCTGGAGCGCTTCGACCGTGCCGCCCACGTAGTGCTTATGCGTGCGCGACATCAGATACTCGACGCCCGGATGGTCGCGGCGCGTGGTCTTGAACACCTTCTCGGCTTCGAGCTCGCGGTTCGGCTCCCAGATCTCGGACACGTGGAGCACGGCGAGCATCACGCCTTCCGGGTCGCGCAGCGCGACCTTGGCGCCGGGGCCGAGCTTCGCTGCCACCTCGTCGGTGACGTCGAGCGTGATCGGCATCGGCCAGAGCGTGCCGTCGGCGAGGCGCATCTCGTCCCGCACCCGCTCGTAGTCGGCGCGGCCCATGAACCCACGCAGGGGGGAGAAGCCGCCGTTGATGAGCAGCTCGAGGTCGCAGATCTGCCGCTCGGTGAGGTCCCAGGAGGGCCAATCGCGCGACTGTTGCTTCAGTTGGGCGGCGTGGGTCTCATCCACGAGCAGATCGACCGCTTTACCCCCGTGGGGCGGGATCAAGACGCTGGACGACATGGAAATCCTCGAGGGGATGGCTGGAGATGGCGTACTGGTGGAATCCGAGACCGACGATCATCCCCCGGTCGGGCGGTGGAGCGCAAACCCCGCCGGCCGTTCCGGGCTCCGACCGGCCTTGCCTGGCGCCCCGACGGGGCATAGGTTCCCGCCCGCGGCCGGCGCCCCGATGGCGTCCATCGCCCGCGGGGGCCTGGACGGGCCCCGGCGCTCGGACCCCGGATGGCCGCTTTGGTGACCCGTTAGCTCAGTCGGTAGAGCACCTGCCTTTTAAGCAGGGTGTCGCTGGTTCGATCCCAGCACGGGTCACCAAACCATTGCGAGCAAATCAGTTGGGCCACGGTGTAACGGCCGTTACAACAAAACTGGTGAATTCCATTCGTCTACCTGTCAACTTCTTGCAAATCGATCCTTGGGGTGTCTGCATCAACAACATGCGTCGCGGGACCGGGCGATGGGCCGATAGCCCCGTTCCCACGATCGGCAGGGGTCGCGCACTCTGGACCATGGCCTGATACGGGGAAAGGATACTTGGAACGATTCAATTGTGACTCCGTGCTGGAGCAGCTCTCGGACTACCTCGATGACGGCGCCCGTGCCGAGTTGTGCCGGGCCATCGAGGCGCACATGAAGGGCTGTCCCGACTGCAAGGTCTACGTGGACACGGTGAGGAAGACGATCTGGCTCTATCAGGCCGGCTCCCGGATCGAGACGCCCATCAAGATCTCCACGCAGCTTCAAGCGGCGCTTTCTCGCGAATACACCAGGCGCGTTGACACCTAGAAAAGCCAGCGCCTAGACTGCCCGCCGTTTCGAAACTTCGAACGCCCGCGCGACCGAGAGTCCGCGGGCGGTTCTTCTTGGGCGGGAGCGACTGACGGCATGGAACGCGTGGGCATTCTCGGTCTGCCGCAGTCCGGCAAGACCACGGTGTTCGAGATCCTGGTGCAGGGGGCGGGAGCGCAGGCCGCGACCACCTCGGGCCGGGAGCAGGTGGCGGTGATCCGCGTTCCCGACGAGCGCGTCGATCGCCTCTCGGCGATGTACAGCCCCAAGAAGACCACCCACGCGTCGATCCAGTTCGTCGACACGGTTGCGGCTGGGCAATCGAGCGCGCGCGTGGCCGCCAAGGGCCCCGATCTCTTCTCCGGGGTGCGCAACTGCGACGCACTGCTCGCGGTGGTGCGCGACTTCGAGAACCCCGCGGTGGCCGCCGAGCGCGGCGTGGACGCGGCGCGCGACCTGCGGGCGCTCGAGAGCGAGCTGATCCTGAACGATCTCGCGATCGTCGAGTCGCGGCTCGAGAAGCTCGACAAGGAGCTCCGCATCGGCAAGAAGGAGGGCGAGCGCGAGCACGCGCTGCTCACTAGGCTCAAGGCGTCGCTCGAGAGCGAGCGCCCCCTGCGCGTCGAGACGTTCGACGCCGAGGACGAGAAGCGGGCGCGCGGCTTCCAGTTCCTGACTCGCAAGCCCCTGCTGGTCGTGGTCAACCAGGGTGAGGGCAAGGGCGCCGCCCTGCCCGCGGCGGGAGAGCACACGCTGGTGGTGGGGCTGCCCGCGCATCTCGAGCGCGAGGTGGTGGGGCTCGCCGCCGAGGAGCGCGACGCGTTCCGCACCGAGCTCGGGATCGAGCAGGACGGTCTCTCGCTCGTGATCCGCGCCTGCTACCGGCTGCTCGGCCTGATCTCATTCTTCACCGTCGGCCCCGACGAAGTGCGCGCGTGGACGCTCCAGCAGGGCGACACCTCGGTCGACGCGGCCGGGCGCATCCACAGCGATCTCGCCAAGGGCTTCATCCGCGCCGAGGTCACGCCCTACGCCAAGCTGATCGAGGCCGGCAGCGAGGCGGTGGTGAAGGAGAAGAGCTGGTCGCGGCTCGAAGGCCGCGACTACGTGGTCGCCGACGGGGACTGCATCGAGATCCGGTTCAATAAGTGAAACGCAGCCCGGAGCCGCGGTGTAGGATGCCCATCATGCGCCGCGCCCTGATCCCCGCCCTGCTCGCCCTCGCCATGCTGCCCGCGCTCGCCGGCACCGCGGCCGCCGCGATGCAGCTCTCGAACGTGCATGGCCGCATGGCGCTCGGTTTCTCGCACGTCGTCTCGAGCGACACCAGCGGCACGCCCGGCGGATCGCTCTCGTTCGGGATGGGGCTCAACTACCCGGTCGCGAGCCGGCTGCGCGCGGGGCTGGACGTGGGCTACCACCTGCTCGGCTCGCGCACGCTGGTCCAGGGGACACTCTCCTCCGGGATCGACTACAGCGTGTTCGAAGCGCTCGCCCTCGTTCACTGGACGCCCCGGGAGGGCGGACTCTTCACGATCTCCGCCGGGCCCGGTCTGTTCGTGGCGCGCGCGGCGCTGGCCGCGACCTCGGTGGGAGCGGCGTTCGCCTCCCAGGCCGTCGAGGAGACGCGCGTGGGCGGAGCGCTCACCGTGGCGGCGATGCGGCGGGGCTCGGCGCCGGTGCGGGTCGGGCTCGAAGCGGGCGTGCGGTTCATCCCGCTCGAATCGACGACATGGACGGTGGCGTCGGCGAGGATCGCCCTGGCGTACTAGGGCGAACCATCCGCCTCGGGGCGGATGATGACGCTTTTCCAGAAAAGAACTCGGTTTCAGCCGCTTTTGACACCCCTCGGAGCCCTCTATAGACTGCTCCGCCTTGAGCTCCTTCGGGGCGGGGTGAGAGTCCCCACCGGCGGTATAGCCCGCGAGCGGAGGCGCCCGGCGCCCGGATGTCACATTCGGGTTTGCAGCTAACCAGCCGGCGACTGCTGCTGATCCGGTGAAATTCCGGGGCCGACCGTAGAGTCGGGATGGAAGAAGGAGGGGGTCCGGGCCTGCCCGGATTCCACCGGCATTGCACTCCTTGCCCCGTGGTGCGTTCACACCACGGGGCTTTTGCATGGGTCCATGGCCACTAAGCAGCAAGAGATCGACCAGCGTTTCATGCGGCGCGCCCTGCGTCTGGCGGAGCGCGGCCGCGGACGCGTGAATCCCAACCCGATCGTGGGCGCGGTGCTGGTGCGCGCCGGACGCGTGGTGGGCGAGGGCTGGCACCCGGCGCTGGGCGAGCCGCACGCCGAGGCGATGGCGCTCGCGCGCGCGGGAC
>DATEMP010000437.1:0-6787 GCA_035275545.1 Candidatus Eiseniibacteriota bacterium
TTCCCGCGCGCGCCGGGATCTACTGGGTGCGGCTCACGAGCGCGGACCGCGCGACCGTGCGCCGGCTGGCGGTGCTCGACGGGCGGTGAAGCGCGCCGAGGCGATCCGGGCCCCGGGCGTGAGACCGCGCCGTGCCGGCGACGACACATTCGTCGCCTTCGTGCTCGAACAGCTCCGGGGGCTCCCCGAGCTCGAAAGCCGCCCGATGTTCGGCGGGCACGGTCTCTACCAGGCGCAACAGTTCTTCGCGATCGTCCACGGCGGCCGGCTCTACTTCCGGGTGGACGACGCCACGCGCCCGGAATACGAGCGGCGCGGGATGACGTCCTTCATGCCCAGGCCCCGACAGACCCTCGGCAAGTACTACGAGGTGCCAACCGAGGTGCTGGAGGATGCCTCACAGGCCGCGCGCTGGGCCCGCCGCGCCGTCGAAGCCGCAGCCGCGCACCGGTAGCGCGCTCGCGACTGCCCGGAATATCAATTGTAAAGCCGCCTGATATTGCTGCCGATAACGAAACCCACAGATCCCACATCTACAGGGCCTTCATCTCGTGGCGAACCGGCGCCCGCCGGAACGCACCACCCATGGAGGTCGCACATGACCAGTGGACGGATGTCCATCGTCGGCGGCGGACTGGCCGCGCTGTTGCTCCTTCCGGCCATCGGAAACGCCCAATCGTTGGGCTCGGCAGGAAGCTTCGCCATCCTCGCCGGCACGACGGTCGCCAATACCGGGACGACCATCGTGGTTGGAAGCATCGGCGTGAGCCCGGGCTCGGGAATCACCGGGCTTGCCGGGCAACCGATCAGCGGCTCGGTCCACGACAACGATGCCACGGCGGCGCAGGCGCAGACCGACCTCACGGCTGCGTACAATTCACTGGCAGGGATGGCCTGCGGCACCGATCTGAGCGGACAGAACCTGGGCGGCATGACGCTCACGCCCGGCGTCTATTGCTTCACCGCGGCGGCGGCGCAGACGGGAATCCTCACGCTCGACGGCCAGGGCAATCCCAACGCGGTGTTCGTATTCCAGATCGGTGGCACACTCACGACCGCGATGAACGCGTTCGTCAACACCGCCAACAGTCTGCAGAACACGAACGTGTACTGGCAGGTGGGCTCCAGCGCGACGCTCGGCGCGGGGACGGTGTTCCGCGGCAACATCATTGCGCTGACCGACATCACGCTCAACACCGCGGCGACGGTGGATGGTCGGGCGCTGGCACGCAACGGCGCGGTGACGATGGCCTCGACCTTCGTCGGTGACTCGTCGACGCCCACGATGGCATCCTCGTGGGGCACGGTAAAGGTGCTGTATCGGTAGCACCTAGCAGCCTGTGAACGGCGGGACTTCCTGGATTGGAAGTTCCGCCTTCCGAAATGGGAACGTTGCTCCGTCGGCGCGGGCCGCTACAGCTCCACGCGTAGCGACACCAGCGCGTTCCTGGTCGCGGCGGGGATGAAGTCCGTGTAGCGCGCGCCGCCGAAGATGTAACTGTAGCCGCCGGTCTCGTAGCGCCGGTCGAGGGCGTTGAATACGCGCGCCGAGATCTCCACCGCCGTGCCGCCGGCGCGCGTCACCCGATACGCGGCGCCCAGGTTGAGCACCGCATGCGGCGCGATGCTGCCCTCGAGCGATTCGGTCTGATCCAGGTACATGCGCCCGATGTGCTGGAGGTCGGCGCCCAGCGTGAATCCACGCACCCCCGCGGTCGCCGACAGGTTCGCCATGACCGCCGGGAAGAATCCGATCGTTTTGCCGTCGTAGGAGACGAAGTCGCCCGGGCCCGGGCCGAAGATCTCCCGGTAGCGCACGAAGTGGTTGTCGCTCAGCGTGGCGTTGGCGATGAGCCTGAGCTCGGGAGCGGGCCGGCCGCCAAGCCGCGCCGAGGCCTCGATCTCGGCGCCCTGATGGACCGATTGCGCCGCGTTCCCGAGGATCGGATAGCCGAGGTCGGTGTTGAACTGTCCTGCGTAGACCAGCTCGTCACGGAAGTCCATCCGGTAGAGGTTCAGGCCGACGTCGCCGCGCTGCGAACCCCAGCGGCTGCCGATCTCGAAATCGTTGACGCGTTCGGGCCGGACCAGCGGCTGGCCATTCACGATCAGCGGCACGCTCCCGACGCCCTCGGCGTCGTACAGATCGCGGAACGCCGGCTCGCGCCGCGAGTGGGACACCGAGCCGAAGAACTGCCAGGCGCTGGGCGCCCACCAGAAACCCAGCCGCGGGAGCGCGAAGTCGTAGCCCTGGTCGAACCGGATCCCGTCGAACCGGTCGCCGCGCAAGAAGTAGTCCTGGTGCCGCCACGCCGCGTCCGCCGTCACCGTCAGGGCGTCGATCGGCCGCCACTCCTTGCGCGCGAACAGGCCCGCCGAGCGCGTTCGCGGATGGTAGTCGTAGTAGACGTGGTCGGGTGTCGTGCCGGGCGGCAGGCCGCTGCCGCTGATCACCGTGCCGATGTGGCGGCCGTCGTGCCAGCGCAGCTCGCCGCCCACGGTGATGGGTTGACGCGGATCGCCGAAGCGCACCCGCGGGATCCAGCCGAAGTGGCGGTTCTCCACGCGGCGCCGGCGGATCGCGTCGAAGGCGGTGACGGTCACGCGCCCCTGCGCGTCGCGGGTGAGCGTGGAACCGTCGTTCGCGTAGTAGGAGATCGAGTCGGCGCCGAACAGGTTCGGATCGAGCGTCTGCCACGGCGACAGACGGTAGGCGGCGAGGGGCTGGCCGAAGCGCTGCTCGTCGTAGTAGCCGTCGCCGTCGAAGTAGAAGAGCGTCTGGCTCGCGGCCAGCCCGGCGCGCGGGGCCCAGGTGTGGATCACCTCGTAGTGCGGCTCGAAGAAGTGATCCGCCTCGCCCGGGTAGGTGATCGGGTTGAAGCGACGGTCGCGGTCGGCGTCGCCCGTGATGCCGCCCTCGAGCACCCCGCGCGGAACGCCGAGGTAGGCGAGGTGCGTCTCCTCGGGCCCGCCGTAGAGGTTGAGCTTGAACAGATGCTTCCCCTCGCGCCGTTGCGCGGAGAAGGCATAGGACCACAGCTTCGACCACGACTGATCGCGATAGCCGTCGGTCTCGATGCGCGAGTAGCGCCCGTAGAAGTCCCACCGTTGGGCTCCGAACGGGCCGAGCTCCACCAGGTAGCGTCGGGTGTCGAACGATCCCGCCGAGACGCTCGCGCTCAATCCGCGCGCTTCGCCGAACGGCCCGGTCTCGAGGTTGACGCTGCCGCCGACCGAGGCGGCTCCGTAGAGCGAGGACCCGACGCCGCGCTGGAGCTGGACACCCGCGGTCGAGGCGAGCAGATCGGGGTGATCGATCCAGTAGACCTCGTGCGACTCCGGGTCGTTGAGCGGCACCCCGTTCACGAGCACGCTGATGCGCCGCTGCGGGAACCCGCGGATCGTCAGATACGAGTACCCGATCCCGTTGCCGGCATCGGAGTAGGCATAGACGCCGGGCTGAGTTGCGAGCGCCATGGGCGTGTCCTGGCCCCAGTTGAGCTGCCGAACACGCTCCCGGTCGAGCACGGTCTTCGCCACCGGCGTGTGATCCCCGGCGCGCGCGGTGCTCACCTCGACGATCGGGAGTTGCACCACCCGCGCCAGCGTCTCGGGCGGCGCGGTCGTGGTCCTCAGCGAGTCCTGACTCCGTGCGGTGGTCGCGCCCGACAGCAGCGCGAACGCCACGAGCATCGTCTTCACGTGCGTACCTCCTTGGAGAACGCCCGGCTCGCCCAGCCCGCGACGTAGATCGCGAGCGACACGGCGAGCCCGGCGTAGATGGGTTCGATCGAGAGGGGATAGGCGCCGGCGCGGCCGGCGGGCGGGAATGCGTGGATGAGCACCCCGGCGAGCGAGACGCCGAACGCCAGCACCATCGCGGCGCTCGCCCAGCGCGCGCTCACGCGCCCTCGGCCGAGCGCGGCGGTGGCGACCGGGAGCAGCAGCGCGGGCGTGGTGACCGAGCCGACGTCGTGCCAGAGATTGACCACGCTCGGGTTGGCGAGCGCGAGCACGGTCGCGAACGCCCCCGCCACCCAGAGCCCGATCCGCGTGTAGCCCGGCAGCCGCTCCTCGGTGGTCTCGCGGCGGAGCCGCCAGATGAGATCCCGTCCCAGCGTCCCAGCAGCGATGAAGCCGTAGGAGTCGACCGTGCTCATCACCGTAGCGATCATCGCCAGGTAGAAGATCCCGAGCGCCAAAGGCGGCAGCGTCACCCGCCCCAGCTCGGGGAACGCGTACACCGGATCGGTCAGATGCGGCAGCACGGCGCGCGCGTAGAGCCCGGTCGAGGTGGTGAGGAAGTCGAACACGATCCAGCACACCACCGAGATCATGACTCCGTTGCGCGCCACGCCGGGATCGCGGGCCGCGTAGGCGCGCTGCCAGAAGCCCGGGTCGACCAGGGTCGAGAGCGCGATCACGTACCACACGAAGATCGCCTGCGGCGGGTTGCCGCCGTGCCAGGTGAAGTGGGAGGGCGGGAGCGAGCGGTGCAGGAACCCGAGCCCGCCGTGCTGCGCCACCAGGAACGCGAGCATCACCACGAACCCCGCGTACATGAGCACGAACTGCACCTGGTCGGTGAACACCACGGTGCGCAGGCCGCCGCGGGAGATGTAGAAGAGCGAGAGCACCGACGCCGCGATCACGCACGGCACCAGCGGCAGGCCGAACATGGCCGCGAACAGCGTGCCGAGCATCAGCACGTAGGCGGCGGGCGCCGACGTGACGAACACCGTGATCGCGCCGATCAGCGCAGGCCCGCGCCCGTAGTGGCGATCGAGCAGGTCGGGAATCGTGTAGAGCTCGGCCTTGCGCGCGCGGCGCGCGAGCAGGAACGCGAACAGCAGCGCGCCGATGTAGTAGGGGACGCCGAACACCAGCCAGTTCGAGACGCCGTAGCGCCAGGAGTACTCGCCGACGCCCAGGATGCCGCCGTACCAGGTGGCGACCAGCGTGGCCACGAACGCGGGCAGCGTGACGCGGCGCCCGGCGATCAGGTAGTCGAGCACGTCGGAGCGCGGGCCGCGCTTGCGCAGCCACACCGCGCCTAGGAACGCGAAGTAAAGGACGATGAGCCCCCAGTCGAGGGGGCTGCTGCTGAACATGTGCGATCCCATCCGGGCGGCAAACAGAAACGCCGCCCAGGCAGGGACGGCGTGTAGGCAACCGGAGAGCTCGCTTGTCCTTGCCGTTTCCCTACGCTGGTATGAACCAGGTCAGGTTCGAAGGGTGTGCTCTCAGGCTGCGCGGTCCCGCCGCGCAGCCACCCCTAACGACGCGCCCGCTTGCGCGAGCGGACAGCAGGATGGGCGCAAATGCCGGGGAGCACAAGCCCGTTTCGGTTTGGTGTCGCTCCACGATGGAGGGCGTGGGTTTAGCGGCGTCGAACGATTGTGGGGCGACCAGGCCGATTGCGATTGACCCTGGTTCGCAGCGGTCGATAGCATTCCGCCGTTCACCCACATCCAGCCAGGGACGGCACCTACGTCCCACCGTTGGGTGTCGCCATGAGAAACCGCCGTCGCATCACCCCTGCCCTCGCGATCGTTCCGTTCCTCCTCGTCGCTCAGCCTGCGCTTGATGTCATGGCAGCAGGGGTCAGCGTCCAGAGCTTCGGCAGCATGGCCGAGTTCCAGGCCAGCCCGCTCTACGCATATGTGACCGGCGCCCCCGGTGGCGCGGCCCAGCACAAGGCTCGCGGCGTCAACGCGCTCCGGCAGGGCACGCTGGAGGTCCCGGCCGCATCCGCGGGCTCCGCGGGAAACAGCGTCATCACCAGCGAGGTGGCCACCGCGGTCGGCGACGTGCCCGACTGCCTTTCCCTGAGCGGGGCGTCGTCGTTCTACAACAAGAAGTTCCTCTCGATCGGAAACGAAGCGAGCGGAAACTCTCCCAACCTGACGCTCGAGATCGAAGCCGCGTCATCGGGTAGCGCTGGTGGATTCAACGGATACGACATTCTGATCCTGGACCTCGGCAAGAACCTCGCGAACGGGACCGGCAACGGCAACACCGAAGCCACGGTGTTCGAGGTCGAGCTGGTGAGCCAGGGGCAGAGGTTCTCGGTGGGCTCCATCACCAACTCGGGCGGGAACTACGTGAACGCGATCCTGCTCGACATCACGGGAATCCCCGGCATTCCGGCGGCCCTCGACGCCGTCCGGCTCACCGACACGGTCGGGAACGGTAATCCGGCCGGCGGCGCGCTCGACGTGGATGGCGTGATCACGCTCAATCCGGCGAGCCTGACTCCGACTCGCGGAACCACCTGGGGTCGGCTCAAGAGCACCTATCGGTAGGCCGTCGAACGACTAGCGTGCGCCTTCCGTGGGCGAGAGCCGCCGGATGATCGAGTCGAG
This sequence comes from Candidatus Eiseniibacteriota bacterium, assembly GCA_035275545.1. GTDB lineage: Bacteria > Eisenbacteria > RBG-16-71-46 > RBG-16-71-46 > RBG-16-71-46 > WS-11. The sequence goes on from DATEMP010000437.1 coordinate 6,366, forward strand.
CTCGGCCGGGCGCAGGACCAGCAGCCGCCCGTCGGGACGGTAGACCGCGTACCGGTGGTCCTCGGGGGCCGGCCGGAATCCGCGCACGAACTCGACGTGCGCCACGCGCGGGAACATGACCCGCACCGCGAGCCCGTTCACGAGCGCGTTGCGGACATTGCGCTCCCAGTAGGTCTCCGCGGCCGCGGGCTCCGGCAGCGCATCGCCACGCGGCCCGAGCGACGAGGCGGTCGGGGACCAGAAGAGCAGCGTCACGCCGTCCGGGAGCCGCGCCGCCAGGAGGCTCTCGTAGACCCTGCGCGCGATCCTGGAGCGGTCGACGATCGGATCGGAACGCAGATCGTCGAACACGAACGGCATGGTCTCGACCTTGCGGATCAGCAGGAGCCCGTTGAGCGCGAGCAGGGCGCACGCCGTCGCGG
>DATEMP010000438.1:0-16352 GCA_035275545.1 Candidatus Eiseniibacteriota bacterium
GCGCCATCAGAAGCCGCCCGCCGCGCGCGCGGCCAGCACGGTCGCAAGCACGCCCAGCCCCACGAACACGTTCACCTTGAAGAACGCGAGATCGACGTCCTCCGCCCAGCGCTGCTCGAGGTAGAGCAGCACTCCGGTCGCCGCCAGCATGACGAGGGTCGCGGGCATCGCCCAGCTCGCCACCCGGGGTGCGGCGCCGAGCAGCGGCGCCACTGCCGCCACCAGGCACGCGAACGCCGCGGCGTGGAGCACTGCCGCCCAGCGCAACGCGACCCGGCGTCCCAGCCACTCGACCATCGAGCGCACGCGGTGCTCGCGATCGAACGCCTCGTCGAGCGTGGCGTAGATGATGTCGAAGCCGCTCACCCAGAGAAACGCGAACGCCGCGAGCCAGAGCGCCGGCACGCTGCGAGAGAGATCGGGGTGCGCGGCCGCGAACCCGGCGAGCGGCGCCAGCGCCAGCGCCGCGCCCACGCCGAAGTGGCAGAAGGGCGTGAAGCGCTTGAGGTACGGGTAGACCGTGAACACCGCGAGCGGAATCGCTGCGACCCGGAGGAACCAGGGACCGAGCGCGGCGCATGCGAGCAGGTAGGCGAGCACGCTGCCCGCGAGCAGCAGCCACGCCTCGCTCGCGCGCATCCGCCCGGCGGGCAGCTCTCGCGCGCGGGTGCGCGGGTTGATCGCGTCCAGGCGGCGGTCGATGAGCCGATTGAGCGCCATCGCCGCGGTGCGGGCGCCCACCGCCGCGATCGCGACCAGCAGCCAGCGCATGAGCGGGAGCGCCGGACCCGGCGCGCTGAACACGCCCGCCAGCACCAGCGGGAGCGAGAACAGCGTGTGCTCGAAGCGCACGAACGACCCGTAGGTGCGCAGGCGCTCGAGAGGCGTGGCGGCTGGGGCGGTGGCGGTGACCATGAGCGGGCGGCGACAGTAGCATTCGGCGCCGTTCGAGAACACCCGAGGGGGCTCCGCGCACCAAACTCCGTTCGAGAACGCGCCGGGGGGGACGCGCCGGGGGCGCTCGAGGGCGAGCGAAGCCATGGACCGGCGGGAGCGACCCCGAGCGCGAGTGAGGCGCGCCCGGATGGCGCGCCGAACGTCCCCCGGCGCGTCTCCCTCGGGGCGTTCTCGAACCGCGTGTCTTAGGCTACGCCGCCTTGCGGAGCGCCGCCTCGCGGGCTGCGAGCGCCGCGCGCGCCAGCGTGCCGGCGATGCGCTTGCGGTCGGGCTCGGTGAGCAGCACGAACTCGATGCCGAGTCGCGCCACGTCGCCCGGCTCATCGACGTCGAGCCAGCGCACCTGGGCGGCGACGCGCAGCGAGCCCTGAAGACCCGAGACGTCGAGGTCGACCGCGACCAGAGCGTCGGTGAGCGCCTCGCGCGAATCGCCGAGCTGCTGATTCTCGAAGCGAATGCTGAAGCCGCTGGTCGAGAGGTCGGCGAGCTGCCCGCGGATCGGCGTCACCCGGTTCCCCGAGAGCCGAAGCAGGGCGACACGGCTTTCGAGCGAGACCGCAACGCGCGGATGGCGGCGCCGCTCGACCACCGGCTCGTCCTCGCCGCTGATCGGAATCGGCTCGGACGGGAGATCCTCCTGCGCCTGCTCCTCGGGAGAGGGCGCCGACGCGGCCTCCGGCTCCGACGGGGCACCGGAACGCGACAAACCCAAGAGATCTGCAAGTGCGGGGATCTCGATCCCGGACCCGGCGACCGGCGGCGTGGCGGCTTCCGTGGCCGGCGGCTCGGCGGGCTCGGAGCTCGGGGGCTCGCCCGGCGCCTGGCCCTCGCTGTCGCGGCGCGCGGCCGCGGCGTCCGAGAGCGAGAGCACGCCGAAGTCGACCCATGCGCCCGTATCGGCGGGGATCTCGGCCGGCTCCTCGCGCGGCAGCCGCGGCGGTTCGGCACCGTCGATCGCCTCGGGCACGACCGGCCGCTCGTCCAGATCCTCGATCCGGCGCGGGCGGGTCGGCAGCAGGGCGCGGGTCTCCGCGGTGAGGCCTTCACTCATGCTCGGCGTCCCCTGCAGCCCCGCGGCGAGCGCGAGCCTGAGATCGCGAGCGAGCGTCGCGTCGAAGCGCAACGCCTCGACCGGAAGCTCGGGCAGGAAGCTCACCCGCGCGGTGCGCGCGAGCCCCGGATCCACGTGGACCGCGTCACCCTCGGCGGCGAGCGTCTCCGAGCTCGCGCGCCCGTCGGGGAGCGCGAACGACCACCGCACGCGGCCCGCGAGCACTTCCCACACGGTCCCGGACTCGACGTCGAGCGTGCGCGACTCGGTGCCCATGATCTCGAACCGCGTCTCGGCGGCGATGCGCTCGAACCACGCGCGCGGCAGCGCCAGGAGCTGGGTCTCGACCCACGGGCGCTCGCGGCCCGGCGCCTCGCCGGCGAACGGGAGGCCGCGCATGCGCAGCTGCTTCTGCAGCTCCGACCAGCGGCCCGGCACCAGGCTCTCGGGACGGTCGTAGACGTCGATCTGCTTCTGGAAAGCGATCGAGCGGATCACCTCGCCGCGCTCGACCGCCAGCGGGAGAAGGCGCCGGTACTGGGCGAGCGCCTGACGGCCGTTGCCGGTGATCGCGAACAGCGCGGCGAGGAGCTGCCGCGGCGCGGTCGCCTGGGGCGCGGCCTCCACGAGCGTGCGCACCAGGTGGATGCACTCGTGCAGGTCGCCCTCGCGATAGGTGGCGAGGACACGATCGATCAGTCGCGGATTCGGAGCCACGTCCGACGTACCTCCCTGTACCCCACGCCCGGATGGCGATGGTCTGGCCCTGTCATCGGCGCCGACGCAGGCGGGCTTGAGCTTTGGGGTGTGCGAATCGCACTTGTCGTGGGGACAGGGACTTGTGCAGTATTCCGGACCTTCGCCCCGTCGCTTTTGCCGCTCCTGGAGGCTTCTCCCCGCCATGCTCAGCCTGACCGCCCTGCTGGTCGCCGCCGCCCTGTCCGACACCGCCGTGGTGCCGCTCCCCGAGGTCGTGGTCACCGGGACGCGCACCGCCGAGTCCCAGCTGCGCGCCCCTGCCGCGATCACGGTCGTCGATCGCCGCGAGTTCGCCGACACCCGCGGCGTCAGCCTCAAGGACGCTCTCGCGCGTGTCCCGGGCGTGTTCGTCCAGAGCCGCAGCGGCGCCCAGGACATCCGCATCACGATCCGCGGATTTGGCGCACGCGGCAACGGCGAGCGCTCGAACACCGGCAACATCCGCGGCATCCGGGTGATGGCCGACGGCATCCCGGTGACCGAGCCCGACGGCCGCAGCTCGCTCGACCTGATCGACCTGGGGAGCGCCTCCGCGGTCGAGGTGCAGCGGAGCAACGCATCGGCGCTGTTCGGCAACGCCACCGGCGGCGTGGTGAACGTGCGCAGCGACCTGCGATTCGATCAGCCGTTCGCCGAGCTGCGCGAGCGTGCCGGATCGTTCGGCTACCACCGCGAGCAGGGCACGGTGGGCTTCACCGCCGGCGGCTCGCGCGGCACGATCTCGGTGCTCAACTCGACGCTCGACGGCTGGCGCGTGCACAGCCAGAGCACGTCCACGCAGCTGCAGGCGCGGTTCACCACGCCCCTCGACCAGCAGACCCGGCTGGGCGTGCTGCTCGACGCCGCCGCCAACCTGAACCGGTTCCCGGGAGCACTCACCCAGCCCGAGCTCGACGCCAACCCGCGGCAGGCGAATCCCACCTACATCCAGCGCGACGAGCGGCGTCGGAACCGCGTCGGCCGGGTGGCGCTCACGCTGGACCGGGCCCTGGAGTTGAACCAGGATCTCTCGACCACCCTGTTCGTGGAGCCCAAGATGCTCCAGCGCTCCGAGCGTGGTGCGTGGCGTGACTTCGCCCGCTACCACCTGGGCGGCAGCGCGACCTACCAGCTCCGGACGCGGCTCTCCGAGACCGTGCAGGGCCGGACTGCGGTGGGCGCGGACGAGGCGTTCCAGGACGGCGCCATCCAGTTCTACGGCCTGGCGTCGGGCAGCCGCGGCACCGGACCCACCCAGGACAAGCGCGAAGGCGCCAACAGTGCCGGCGCATTCGTGGAGCAGGAGCTGAAGTGGGGCGGCTGGTCGGCGCGCGCCGCGGTGCGCTACGACAACCTCTGGTACGTCTCCGAGAACCATCTCAATTCGAAGGTCAACGCGGAGAAGACCTTCACCAAGTGGACCCCCAAGATCTCGCTCTCGTACGCCTTCGACAGCCACACGGTCTACGCCGCGCTGGGCGGCGGTGTGGAGGCCCCGGCGTTCAACGAGATCGATCCGCCGCCGGGAATCGACACCCTCACCTCGCTCAACCCGTTCCTCGAGCCGATGCGCTCGCGCACCTATGAGACGGGCCTCAAGGGCCAGCTCGCGAGCCTCGGCGCGCTCGGCGAGCTGCGCTACGACGCCGCGCTCTACTGGATCGACGTCTTCAACGACATCGTTCCCTACAACGGGGGCACGTACTTCTTCACCGCCGGACAGTCGCGCCGCCGCGGCGCCGAGCTGGGCCTCGACTGGCTCCCGGCCCGCGGGCTCCTCATCGAAGGCGCGGTCACGGCATCCGAGAACCGCTACATCACCTATCGCAACCTGACCGACAACTTCGACGGCCACGACATCGCCGGCCTCCCGAAGATGACGTTCTCGGGCGAGGCCAGTTACCAGGCCCCGGCAGGCGTGTCGCTGGACGTGCGTGCCGAGAGCGTGGGCAAATACTTCGCCGACGACGCCAGCACCGCGGTCGCCCCCGCGTACACCATCTTCGGGGCGGGCATCGGCTACGAACGCCCGCTGGGCGGCCACCTGATGCGTGTGTTCGTGGCCGGCGACAACCTCACCGACGAGAAACACGTGGCGTCGGTGTTCATCAATGGCACCGGGAATCGATACTTCGAGCCCGGCATGCCGCGGAACTGGTCCGCGGGACTGACGCTCCGCTTGCAGTAGCTGCTTCGGGGATGGATCCCCGACCGACAAGGCAGCGGAGGTGGGATTGCATCGGCCGATCGGCCCCCGATTGCGACCAACCTCCGCGACCCCGGCCTGCCGCCCCTTGCCTGTCGTGGTCGAGATCTTTCGATCTCGTTCACGCTCCATCGCAATCAGCGGACCAGCCCCCGCAAGCGCCGGGTGGCTGCGCCCAACCCGCTGCGGCGCATCGCCGGGCGTGCAGCGGCGCGCGTGCGTCGAGACCCCTTGCGCGCCCTCCGACCGTCACCGCCGTTGAGATCCCGACGCCCTCGCGACGGCGAACCGTCGCGGCCACCGCACGCTCCGGCGTTGACTACGCCGTGGGCACCGGACGGTGCCGGTTCACAGCGAAAAAAAAGCATATTGACGGACTGCACGCGTGTGCACTATGTTGTGGACGTGCCGGGTCCGAAGGGTCCCAAACCCGCGGAGGAGCTGAACCCCATGCTGAACGAGCGAGCCAACAAGATCCTCGCCTTCATCCGGAGCTTCACCCGCGACAACGGCTACCCGCCCACCATCCGCGAGATCGGCGAGTCATTCGGAATCTCGTCGACCAACGGCGTGCGCTACTACCTCAACCTTCTCGAGCGCGGCGGACACCTCAAGCGCAGCGGCCGCATCTCGCGCGGCATCGGTCCCACGACTCCCATGGCGTCGCCCGGCATTCCCATTCTCGGGCGCGTCGCGGCGGGCCAGCCGATCCTCGCCGAGGAGAATCACGAGGGCACGCTCGAGGCCGAGCAGATGTTCGGCGATCGTCGCGGTCTGTTCGCGCTCAAGGTGCGCGGCGACAGCATGGTCGACGCCGGCATCCTCGAGGGTGATTACGTCATCGTGCGTCACCAGGAGAACGCGAACGCGGGCGAGATCATCGTCGCGCTGGTCGCCGACGAGGCGACCGTGAAGTACTACCGGCCGCGCGAGGATTCGGTCGAGCTGGTGCCCGCGAATGCCAAGTACGAGCCGATCGTGGTCGCGGAGGAGTCCGACTTCCGCATCCTGGGCATCGTCCGTGGAGTGCTGAGAACCATCGGTCGCTAGAGTCACATCGACAACAGCAGTGCGTTGGACCCCCGGGAGATTCGTCTCCCGTTTTTCAGCGGTATCTAGTGCACATCTGTTCAGTCATCGCGCAAGGAGGACCGAATCGTGACGACCAACCTGGCCCCCCACGTCCACGCCGCGCTGCTCGGGCGGTGGGAACCGCTTTGCCGGAGCCAACTCCACTATCTGGTGACCTGGAGCACGCGCGGGCGCAAGCCGGTGCTCAAGGATCGCCACCTCGCGGTGCTGGGCGGGATGGTGACCGAGCTGTGCGAGGAGCGCGGCTACGCACTGCTCGAGACCAGCGCGGCGCAGGACCACGTGCACGTGCTGCTCGGGCTCAGGCCTTCGCAGAGCGTCGCGAGCGCCGTGCGCGAGCTCAAGGGCAAGATCGGCATGGCACTCATGTCGCGCTTTCCCGAGCTGCGCGTGTGGCTGGGGGGCAATCTGGTCTGGGACGAGCGCTACGCAGTCGAGACCGTGAGCCCGGCACGCCTTGACCGGGTGCAGGGACGGCTGCGCGCGCTGCACGCGGCCGACGACGGGCTCGCGCGCGCAAGCTGACCGGCAGGGTGTTGAGGACGCCGACCGGACAGGGATAGCCCATCACGACATCCGGCGTCCTCACTCACTCGTGGGCGGCGCGTGCTTCGATGGCGGCCGGGGTTTCGAGGCTGGCCGTGAGCGCGGCGCCCAAGACCAGGGCCGCACCCAGCCACTGCTGGGGCGCGAGTCCCTCGCCGAGCACGAGTGCCGCCGAGAGCACCGCGATCGCGGGCTCCATGGTGGCGAGCACGCCGGCCTGGGTGGGCGTCAGGTGGCGCAGGCCGGCGTAGAAGCACGCGAAAGGCACCAGGGTCGAGAACACGCCCAGGGCCGCGAACATCCACCAGGTGGTCCGGTCGTACCCGGCGGCCAGGATCTTCGGGAACGGGGTGATGAACGACCAGAGCACCGCCGCCACCAGGAACGAGTAGAAGAGCACGGTTTCCGGGGCGTAGCGCGCGAGCCCGCGTTTCGAATAGACGATGTAGAACGCGAACGAGACCGCGGCGCCGAACCCCGCCACCCATCCGGCGGGTGGGATCGCGGGGGCCGAGCGATCGATTCCGGTCACCAGCAGCGCGGTGCCGCACACGGCGGCGATCACCGCGGCGATGACCCGGCCGCGCACCCGCCGGCCGCGCACGATCTCGACCGCGACCAGGAGCGCCGGCGCGAGGTACTGAAGCAGGATCGCGAGCCCGACGCCGAGCAGCGCGATCGCAAAGTAGTACGTGCCCTGCACCGCCGACACGCCGACCAGTCCGAGCACCAGGAGGTAGCCCCAGTCCCGGCGCCGCACGCGCAGCGCCTCGGGCCTGCGCACGGCGAGCCAGAGTCCGAGCAGCGCGGTGGCGATCAGGAGCCGCAGCTCGACCGCGGTCGCCGGCGGCACGTGGCGATCGCGGAACACCGAGCGCGCGAGGGTGGCGGAGGTGCCCCAGAAGAGCGTGGCGGCGATCACCAGCGCCGGCCCGCGGGCGCGCGAGCGACTAGAGGAGGCGGCGCCGGATGAGCCGGACGGTGCGCTCAACGGAGTCCCTTCGGATCACGATCGTGAGCGGGCGCCCGGGCTCGCCCTCCATGCGGCGCGTGAGCGCGATCAGGTCCTCGCTGCGCGCCGCGGCCCCGTCCAGCGCCACCACCTCGTCGCCGCGCGTAATGCCGGCGCGTGCCGCGGGGGATCCGTCCACGACTCCGACCACCACCACTGCCGGCCCCCGGCGCTCGAGCTGGAGTCCGACGTGGCAGTACTCGAGCGGCCGATCGTCGCGGTAGTCGGGGATCGGATCCAGCCACAGCACGTGATGCCGGTAGTCGATCGCGACCCGGTAGCGCTTGAGGAACGAGTAGCCGATCAGCCCGTGGATGGTGGTGTGCGACACACGCGAGAGCACCTGCGAGAGCTCGCTCCGGATCACGCCCACGTCGACGTCGCGGGCGACCGATCGGCCCGGGGCCGCGGCCAGCTCGATCCACGGCACCCGCGCGATCCGCGCCTCGGCGTTCCCGATCAAGGTCGGCGCCGAGAGCCCGCGCAGCGCGGGCCAGCGTTCGGCGTGGACGACATTCGGGGCAAGCGCATCCTCGAACAGCACGCACTTGGTGGCTCCGGTATCGACGATCAGGTTGAGCGGACGGCTCGAGCGCCCGGGGGTCGGGTCCGCGACCGTGCCGTGCACCAGGATCTTGCCGTCGCCCACCAGGAAGAACGGCACCGGGACCGCGTCGCGCGTGAGGAGCCCCGAGAGCAGCGCCTTCGAGTCCCCGACGCTGTCGCCACCCACGCTCACGGACGCGTCCACAACCGATTCGCGCGCAGATGATTCCAGCGTTTTGCCGCTCGGGATGAAGGCCAGCACCTGCTCCCGATAGTCGATCCACAGGGCGCGGTTGCCGATCGGCTTCTGACCGATCAGGCCCAGCACCGGCCGGTCGCTGACGCGCCGCACGACCTCGCCGTCCACGGTCAGCACCGGCTGGACGTCGACGAGCATCCAGCCGCCCAGCGTGAGGCGCGGGAGCGGATGCGATGCGACGTCGACGGCGTCGAGATCGGCGGTGGTGTCGGCGAGCCCGATGAAACGCGCCAGGTCGACATCGAGCGCGAGGTATCCGGCGCCGGTATCGAGTGCGAGCGGACCGGTGGTGTCGCCCTCCATCCGCCCGCGCAGCGTGCCTTGGAGGAGCACGATGCCTTCCACATTCTCGAAGCGCAGGCGCTCCGTGCCGGCTGGCCAGCGCAACGAATCGGCGGCGACGAAACGCTGGAGAGGCTTGCGAGGCTTGGCGTCTACAGGCGCGAATCGTCCCCCGAGGCCCGACGCGACGAGCAGGATGACGATCAGCCGCCGCATTCAGTCACGCACGTGCTCGCGGGCCCTCGAGCGTTCCGGATCCATCTCGAGCGGCTCGTTGCCGTGCTCGAGCATCGTGCAGCGGCCGCTGTAGAACACGCCCGGCTCGATGATCACGGTCATCGCCGCGATGTCGCCTTCGACGCGGGCGCCCGCCTTCATCTCGAGCTTCCCATGCGCGCGAACGTTGCCGAACACGCGCCCCTGGATCAGCGCCTCCTGGACCTCGACGTCGGAGCGCATCACTCCGTGCTCGCCGATCTCCAACCGGTCGCAGTGCAGGATGTCGCCCTCGAACTCACCGTCGATCCTGAGCACGCCGCTCACCATCAGGGTGCCGCGGAAGTTCGCACCTGTTCCCAGCACCGTGGAAGAAGTGGGGGGCTCTTCCGGGGCCTCATTGCGTGGACGAAACCTCAACATCGGATTCCCCTCCCTGGCGATACGATGATTGCAATCACTTGCATGACAATATGTTACATGACTCCCCAGGCTTCGAAGAGCCGCTCGAGATCGGTGTCGCCGTAGTACTCGAACTCGACCCGGCCGCCCTTGCGACCCTTGATGATCGTGACCCGGGTGGCGAATCGCTGCTGGAGCTTCGACTCCCACTCGGCGAGCTCGCCCGCCTTGGCAACCCGCGGCTTGGATTTCTGCCGCCGCAGGCGACGGGTGACGAACGCCTCGGTGCGACGCACCGAGAACCCCTTCGCCACCACGTATCGCGCGGCCGCCAGCTGATCGCCTGACGCCTCCAGCCCAAGCAGCGCCCGCGCATGCCCGGCGCTCAACGTTCCACGTGAAACCATGTCCTGGACCTCAGGAGGCAATCCCAGCAACCGCAGCGAGTTGGTGATCGAGCTGCGCTGCTTTCCGACCCGCTCCGAGAGCTGATCATGCGTGAGACCGACGGCGCTGAGGAGTGCCTTGTAGGCCTTTGCTTCGTCGATCGGCGTCAGATCCTCGCGCTGGATGTTCTCGATCAGCGCGAGCTCCATCATCTCGCGATCGTCCACGTCACGAATGATCGCCGGGATCTGATCGAGCCCCGCGAGCTGTGCCGCGCGCAGCCGGCGCTCGCCGGCGACGAGCTGATACCCATCCGCGTGGCGGCGCACGATCACCGGCTGGAGCACGCCGCTCGCCTTGATCGAGGCGGCCAGCTCCTGGAGCGCGGCATCATCGAAGCGGGTGCGCGGCTGGTAGGGGCTGGGCCCGACGTCGCCCACCGGCAGCTCCCGCGGCGTGCCCGTGGCCGCGCCTTCGGCGGGCTCGGAGGCCGCCGGAATGAGTGCTTCGAGACCTCGGCCGAGCGCTTTCCTAACCATGATCCAGGACCTCCTTCGCCAACTCCCGATAGCTGTCCGCCCCACTGCTGTGCGGGTCGTAGAGCACGATGGGCTTGCCGAACGAGGGGGCCTCGCTCAGGCGTACGTTGCGTGGGATGACCGACTTGTAGACCCTCTCCGCAAAGAACTTGCGCGCTTCCTGCGCAACCTGCTGGGAGAGGTTGAGGCGCGCGTCGAACATGGTGAGGAGCACGCCCTCGATGCGTAGCCCGGGGTTCAGGTGGTCCTGGACCAGGCGGATCGCGGCGATGAGCTGGGTGAGGCCCTCGAGCGCCAGGTATTCGCATTGGAGCGGGATCAGCACCGAGTCGGAGGCGGTGAGCGAGTTCACCGTGAGCAGGCCCAGCGAGGGGGGTCCGTCGATCAAGATGAAGTCGTATTCATCGCGGACTGGCGCGATGCAGGCCTTGAGCCTGGTCTCGCGAGCCATGAGGCCGACCAGCTCGACCTCGGCGCCCGATAGCCGCTGCCCCGAGGGAACCAGGTCCAGGTTGGCAAGCGCGGTCGCCATGATCGCCTGCTTGAGCTCGACCTGGCCGATCAGCGCCTCGTAGATAGTCGTGCGCTGATCGTTGCCGTTGACCCCCAGCCCGCTGGTGGCGTTCCCCTGCGGGTCGATGTCGAGCAGGAGCACCCGGCGGCCCTGCTGCGCAAGGCTGGCGCCCAGATTGATCGCGGTAGTGGTCTTGCCAACGCCACCCTTCTGGCTGGCGATTGCGATGACGCGTCCCATTCCCTTGCGCGCGGGGGCGGACTTCCTGCCCACCTGATTGGAGGTGTGTGCTGCTGAGGGGAGGCTCGAAGCCGCACACTATCAACCGCCGGGGCGCGCCCACAAGCGCGAAAGTTCCACGTGGAACACGTCCGTACGAATTCTTCTATTAGCCTTACTTCCTTACGAATCTGGCGACGATATTGGGCCCGCTTCCAACCGGCATCGTTCCCACGAACTCCCAGTGCTCGCCCCAGGCCTGGTCGCTCTCCATCTCTGCTTCGTGACCGCTGCCCTTCCAGAGGAACGCGCTCCCGCCGGGGCGGACAATCGGCGCCGCGATCGCGAGCGTCGGGCCGAGGCGCATCGTTGCCCGCGACGTGAAGCCGTCGAACGAGCTCGTCCGTTCGGGCTCGAGCACGAGGTTCTCGAGGCGATCATTGACCACTACGAAATCAGTTAGCGACATGACCTCTATCGCTTTACGAAGGAACAGCGTCTTGGTGCGTCGCGACTCGACCAGGGTCCAGCTCGCAGCGACACCGGCGATCGCGAGCGGGATCGCGGGGAATCCTGCGCCCGATCCGAAATCGATCCAACGGTGCGGCGTGGTCTCGTTGAGCCAGTAGGCAGGCGCAACGGACTCCAGGAGATGGCGCTCGACGATTCGCTCGTGATCGTTGCGGGACATGATGTTGGAGTGTCCGCGATTCCATTCGAGCAGCAGCGCGGAGAACTGACGCAGCCGCGAGATGGCGCGATCAGGATCGGCCCCGGCGCGCTGAAGGGGTGTGCGCAGGAGATCCCACGGTTGTCGTGCGATCACCACCTCGACCGGTCGGCCGGCGCGCGCACGGGGTCGTGTGATCGCCGGGGCGTCCGAGCGCCCGCGGCGCGCCGGGCGCGACTTGGACGAACCACCACGGCGTGCGGGATCGGGTTTGAATGCACCACCGGGCCGCGATGGACCCGGCCTGGACGATCCACCACGGCGCGACGCATCCGGTCCGGACGATCCACCTCGTCGCGCGGCGTCCGGCTTGAACGAGCCACCGCGGCGTGTGGCCTCTGGGCTGGACGAACCGCCACGTCGTGCGGGATCCGGCCTGGACGGGCGCCCGCGGCGCACCGCACCGGCTCCACCGCTGCGCGCGGGGACACCGGGTGCTCGAGTGCGTGGCGCAGCGCGTCGCGAGCTCATGGGGAAGCGAATCTATCACGCCGAGCGGAGATCGAATCCCGCGGTGATACCGCACGAGGTGCGCGACCCCGCGCCCGAGATCAGGCGGGCTGCAACACCTCGCGGCGCGCGTGCACCAGCAGCACGGCGACATCGGCCGGCGACACCCCGGCGATCCGCGACGCCTGGCCGACCGTGGCGGGCCGCCAGCGCGCGAGCTTCTCGCCCGCTTCGCGCGAGAGGCCGTTCAGCGCGCGCGACCACAACGCCTCGGGCAGCGCCACCGCTTCGACCGCCGCCATCTTCGCCGCGGTCCGCTCCTGGCGCTCGATGTAGCCGCGGTAGCGCACGCGCACCTCGAGGCAGGCGGCCCACGCCTCGGGCAGCTCGCACGCGACCCCGGAGGCGCGCAGCGCGTCGACCGAGCCCTCCGGTCGACGGAGCAGGTCGAGCGCGGAGAGCGTGCCACCCGCGCGCGGCGACGCATCGCCGCGGTCCGCGGCGGTCACCATCACGGCTGCGAGGCGGCGCTCCTCGGCGGCGATCGCTGCGCTCTTCGCGCGCACCCGCTCCACCTGCTCGCGGCTGAGGAGCCCGAGCGTGTGACCGAGCTCGCTCAGGCGCTCGTCGGCGTTGTCGGCGCGCAGCAGCAACCGGTGCTCGGCCGCCGAGGTGAACATGCGATAGGGCTCACGGTGCTCGCGGGTCACCAGATCGTCGACCAGCACGCCGACGTAGGCCTGGTCGCGCCGCAGCACGAACGCCGGCTCGCCGCGCACCTGGCGGGCGGCGTTGATGCCGGCGATCAGACCCTGGGCGGCCGCCTCCTCGTAGCCCGAGGTGCCGCAGATCTGCCCGGCGAGGAACAGCCCCGGAATCGACTTCACCTCGAGCGTCGATCCGAGCTGGTGCGGCATCACGAAGTCGTATTCGACCGCGTAGCCCGGGCGGAGCATCGCGGCGCGCTCCAGGCCCGGCACGGTGCGCACGAACTCGAGCTGCACCTCCTCGGGCAGGCTGGTCGAGACACCGTTCACGTAGATCTCGACCACGTCGCGCCCCTCGGGCTCGAGGAAGATGTGATGCGTGGTGCGCTCCGGGAACTTGACCACCTTGTCCTCGAGGGACGGGCAGTAGCGCGGACCGGCGCCGCGGATCGCGCCCGAGTAGAGCGGCGAGAGGTGCAGGTTGCGCCGGATCACCTCGTGCGTGCGCGCGTTGGTGCGGGTGAGGTGGCAGGGCACCTGGTCCACATCGAGCCGCTCGGTCCAGTGCGAGAACGGCAGCGGCGGCTCGTCGCCCGGCTGGATCTCGAGCGCTGCCCAGTCGATCGTGTCGCGATGGAGCCTGGGCGGGGTGCCGGTCTTCAAGCGCCCGCGCTCCAGGCCCAGCTCGGCGAGGCACTCGCTGAGCGCCACCGCCGCGTGCTCGCCGATGCGGCCGCCCGCGATCTGGCGCGCGCCGATGTGGATCAGCCCGTTCAGGAACGTGCCGGGGGTGATGACCGCGGCCCGGCACTCGAGCAGCCGTCCGTCGGCGAGCTCGATGCCGCGCACGCGACCGCGCTCCAGGCGCACGTGGTGGACCACGCCCGCGACGCGCGTGAGCCCCGGGGTCGCGGAGAGCAGCTCCGTCATCGCCTCGGAGTAGCGCGCCTTGTCGCACTGGGCGCGCGGCGACCAGACCGCCGGGCCGCGTCCGCGGTTCAGCATCTTGAACTGGATGCCGGCGCGGTCGGTGATCACGCCCATCACGCCGCCGAGCGCGTCGATCTCGCGCACCATGTGGCCCTTGGCGATCCCGCCGATCGCCGGGTTGCACGACATCTTGGCGGTGTCCTCGAGCTTCACCGTGACCAGCGCGGCATGGAGCCCCATGCGCGCGCACGCGACCGCCGCCTCGCAGCCCGCGTGGCCGGCGCCGACGACCACGATGTCGAAGCGGTCGTTCATCACTTCCCCACGCAGAACTTGCTGAAGATGCGGTCGAGCAGGTCCTCGCTCACGCTCCTGCCCGTCACCTCGCCGAGCGCGGCGAGTGCCTCGCGCAGCTCGAGCGCCACGATCTCGCCCGGGAGCCGGTCGTCCGCGGCGCGCGAGGCGCGACCGAGTGCTGCGCGCGACCGCTCGAGTGCTTCGACGTGGCGCAGGTTGCTCACCGCGCCCGCGACGCTTCGCGGCGAGACGCCCAGCAGCTCGGCGAGCGCGGCCCGCAGCACCTCGAGACCATCGCCCGAGATCGCCGAGACGCTGGCGACCCGGTACGGGGCGCCGTTGAGCAGCGCGGCGATCTCCGCGCCGTCGGTGGCCGGAGGCCGGTCGCACTTGTTGAGCGCCACGAGAATCCGCCGGCCCGCGAGCGCTTCGGCCACGCGCCGATCGTCGGCATCCAGCACCGCCGAGGCATCGACCACCCACAGCGCGACCGCGCTGCCGGCGAGCGCCTCGTGCGCGCGCGCGACCCCGATCGACTCCACGGCATCGCCGGTCTCGCGCAGCCCGGCGGTGTCCGAGAGCGTCACGCGGATGCCGGCGAGCTCGATCGCCTCGCTCACCCGGTCGCGCGTGGTGCCGGGGACGTCGGTGACGATCGCGCGCGATTCGCCGAGCAGGGCATTGAAGAGCGACGACTTGCCCACGTTGGGACGGCCGACGATCGGCACCCGCACGCCCTCGCGCACCGCGCGCGCCCAGGCGGCGTCGGCGAGCAGTGCCGCGAGTGCCTGGTCCACCGCGCCGATCGCCGCCACCACGTGCGGCGGCACCTCGACGCCGCCCACGTCCTCGGCGAAGTCGACGCGCGCCTCGACCTCGGCGACCGCGTCCGCGATCCGCTCGCCGAGTGCGGCGAGCCGGCCCGACAGCTCGCCCGAGAGCTGCGTCACCGCGAGTTCGTGCGCGGCGGCGCTCTCGGCGTGGATGAGATCGGTCACCGCCTCGGCCTGGGCCAGATCCATGCGGCCGTTGAGGAACGCGCGCAGCGTGAACTCGCCCGGCCGCGCGAGCCGCGCGCCGGCGGCCAGGAGTGCGGCCAGCACGCGCCGGGAGGAGACCTCACCGCCGTGGCACGAGATCTCGACCACGTCCTCGCAGGTGTAGGAGCGCGGCGCGCGAAACACCGTGGCGAGCACCTCGTCGATGCGTGCCCTGTCCAGGCGCACCGCCCAGCCGTGATGCACGGTGTGGCT
Organism: Candidatus Eiseniibacteriota bacterium; assembly: GCA_035275545.1. GTDB lineage: Bacteria > Eisenbacteria > RBG-16-71-46 > RBG-16-71-46 > RBG-16-71-46 > WS-11. The sequence goes on from DATEMP010000438.1 coordinate 15,334, forward strand.
CGGCGCCTCGGCGAGCGGAGCCACACCCGCGAACACGGCGTCGGCGACCGCGAGCGCCCGCGGACCGCTCACGCGCAGCACCGCCAGCCCGGCCGCACCGGGGGCGGTGGCGATGGCGGCGATCGTGTCGTCGAGCATGTGCGGCCTCCAAAAGCGACGGCGCCGGGTCCGCGAACGGGCCCGGCGCCGCGTGGGTGAAGTCCGGGCTATTCCTCTTCTCTCGATGCCTCCGGTTGGTCGGCCGGGGCGACCGCGAGCTTTTTGATGAGCCCGTCGCCGATCGCGTAGGTGCGCACGCGCGGATCCTCGCGGAGCGTGACGTGGATCGTGCGCCGCTCCTGCGCGTTGAGGTACTCGGTGACCACCTCGCCGCCGCGCGCCACCGCGTCGTCGGCCATCGAGCGTGCGAGCGCCATGAGCTCCTCTTCGCGGTGCTTCCAGAACTCGTTGATCTCGAGCTGCACGTGGTAGCGCATGCCCTCGCCGCGGTTGACGGTGAGGTTCAGCAGGTGCTGGAGCGCCTGCCGCACCTCGCCCTTGCGCCCGGTGAGGTAGTCCTCGCCCTCCGGCACCTCGGCGGTCACCTCGACGTTGTCACCGTCGGCTCGCGCCGAGATGCGCGCGTCGAACCCCATGGCCTTGAGCAGATCCTCGGTGGCCTTCGAGGCTCGCGCCTCGAGCTCACCCGCAGGCACTGCCGGGCCGGAAGGGCGCCTCTCTCGCCGCTCGTCGCGATCACGATCCATGCGCTCCTCCCGCCGGGGCTCGCGCGGAGCACGCTCCGGCCTCATTCCGACGCTCTCATCGTGCCCCATGTCGGCGGGCGGCATGCCCGGCTCGACCGCGACACCGCCCGCGGTCATGGGCTCGACGCCCATCGGCCGCTCGCTGCGTCCGCGACCGCCCCGCCGGCCGCGACGACGGCGACGACCGCCGCCTTCACCGAATGCTTCGCGATCGCCGCCGGGCGCCTCGTTGCCGCGACCGGGGCCGCGATCACCGAACGCCTCGTTGCCACG
>DATEMP010000439.1:0-6653 GCA_035275545.1 Candidatus Eiseniibacteriota bacterium
AGCGGCCTCGGCCCGCGCACGTTCTTCACCAACCGGCGCTTCAACGACGCCGGGCCGGGGGGCGCCGGCGCGATCCACCCGCCGATGGAGGGTGGCGACCTGCAGGCGCTGGTGTTCGACGTCTCGGCCTGGACCCGCCCGTACACCTGGCTGGTGTGCTTCGAGGACCGGGACAGCGGAGCGCTGCCCGGCTCCGCGGCCACCGACAACGATTACGCCGACTACGTTTTCGAAGTGCGTGCCGAGGCGGCCACGCCGTCGCTGAGCACTTCGTTCGGGTCGATCAAGACCATCTACCGGTAGTCGCCGCCGGCCGCGCGCACCGCGCGCCGCGCGGGTTTGACGGTCCCCGTGGCTTGGGCGATGCTGCGCCCATGCCCACGCTCACCCTCGGTGGCTGGACCGTTCACACGCTCGAGACCGGCTTCCTCCGGCTCGACGGCGGCTCGATGTTCGGCTCGGTCCCCAAGCCGATCTGGAACAAGCTCCATCCCGCCGACGACCGCAACCGCATCACCCTGGCAATGCGGTGCCTGCTGCTCGAAGGCGAAGGCCGGCGCGTGCTGGTCGACGTCGGGATCGGCGAAAAGCTCCCGCCCAAGCTCGCCGACATCTATGCGGTCGACCAGACCGAGCACACGCTCGAGCGCTCGCTGGGGACGCTCGGCCTGGGCGTCGAGGACGTCACCGACGTGGTGCTGACCCACCTCCACTTCGATCACGCCGGCGGCGCCACCGCGCTCCAGGGCGGGGTGCTGGTGCCGCGCCTGCCGCGCGCCCACTACCACGTGCAGCGGCGCAACTGGGAGAACGCGTCCCAGCCCAACCCACGCGAGCGCGCCTCGTACCTGCCGGAGAACTTCATGCCGCTCATGGAGGCGGGGGTGTTGCGGCTCTGGGACGGACCGCAGTCGCCCTGGCCGGGCGTCGAGCTGTTCACCGCCGACGGGCACACGCGCGGCCAGCAGCTGGTGCGGGTCTCCGGACGCGAGGGCGCGCTCTACTTCGTCGCCGACCTGATCCCGACCGGGGCGCACGTGCGCATCCCGTTCGTGATGGGTTACGACATCGCGGCGGGGGAGACCATGGTCGAGAAGCGGGCGCTGCTCGCGCGTGCCTCCGCCGAAGGGGCCTGGATCTGTCTCGAGCACGACCCCGCGATCGCGCTGGCGAAGCCGAGGGCGGAAGGCGACGACTTCGCATGGAGCGTCACGGTGCCGGCCACGGCCGCGGCGCTCCCGGTCGAGCGCTGACCGCTCCCGTGGCTCGCGGACTCCGCCGCGCCGGTGGCGCGGTGTTGCTGCTCGTGGTCGCGCTCGCCACGCTGGCGGCGTGCGCGGGGTCGAAGGGCGTCCGCCAGGTGACGCTCGAGGGCGAGATCATCGACCCGCAGTGCTACTTCACGCACGGGGGCCGGGGGCTCGAGCACCGCACCTGCGCGCTCCTGTGCGCGCGCGGCGGCCAGGACCTCGCGTTCCTCAACCGCGCCGGGGGCCGCGTCTACCCGATCATCGCCGGCCGGCATGGTGCCAATCCGAACGACAGCCTCTACGACGTGGTGGGCTACCCGGTGTTGGTGCGCGGCACGCTCTACGAGCTGCGCGGCCAGCGCGTGCTTCTGGTGCAGAAAGCGGAACGGCTGCCGGGCTAGAGGCCTGACAGCCGTCCGTCCGTCTTCCGCCCGTCGCGCTACTTCGTCCGCGCCGGCGCGGGAGCCGCACCCACCGGCGTCACGTCGGACTCCTGGAGCGCCGCGAGCTTGTGCGCGGGCGCCCAGCGCGCCAGCAGCGTGTAGACCACCGGCACCATCACCAGCGTCAGGATCATCGAGAACAGCAGCCCGCCCACCACCGCGAGGCCGAGCGGCTTGCGCGAGTCGGCGCCCGCGCCGAGGCCGAGCGCGATCGGCAGCACGCCCAGGATGGTGGTGAGCGTGGTCATGAGGATCGGACGGAGCCGGATGCGCGACGCCCGCACCACCGCGTCGATCAGCTCCTCGCCGCGCGCGCGCCGCTGGTTGGAGTACTCGACGATCAGGATCGCGTTCTTGGTCACCAGGCCGATCAGCATGATCAGCCCGATCTGCGAGTAGATGTTGAGCGACATCCGGAACACGAACAGCGTCAGCAGCGCGCCGAACACCGCGAGCGGCACCGAGAACAGGATCGAGAGTGGGTGGATGAAGCTCTCGAACTGGGCGGCGAGCACCAGGAAGATGAACACCAGCGCGACCACGAACAGCCAGTAGAGGCCGCCGCTCGACTCGACGAACTCGCGCGACTCGCCGGCGAGATCGGTGCGCATCCCCTGCGGGAGCGTGCGCCTGGCGATCGCCCTCAGGTCCTCGATCGCGTGCCCGACGGTGACGCCCGGCGGCAGGTTGGCGCTCAGGGTCGCCGAGCGCACCCGGTCGAAGTGGTTGAGCTCCTTGGCCGCCACCTTCTCGTTGACGTGGACCACGCTCGCCATCTGGACCAGCCCTTCCCGCCCGCGCATGTAGAGCGCGTCGATCGAGCCGGGGGAGGAGCGATCCTGGGGCCGCACTTGAAGGATCACCTCGTACTGCTTGTTGCCGCGCTTGAAGCGCGTCACCTCCCGCCCGCCCAGCAGGGTCTGGAGTGTGGTGCCGATGTCGGTCACCGAGACGCCCAGCGCCGAGGCGCGGTCGCGATCGATGTCGATCTCGAGCTGCGGGGTGTTGAGCTTGAGGTCGGTGTTCATGTTGATGAGGTAGCCGAGCTTCTGCGCCTCCATCATGAACGGCCCCATCGCCTGCTGGAGGTCCTCGTAGGTGTCGGCCTGCAGAACGAACTGGACCGGGCTGCCGAAGCCACCGCCCAGGCTGGGGAGGTTGATCGGGATCGCCAGCACGCCGGGAATCCCCATGAGCTGCGGGAACAGCATGCCGACGATCTGCTGCTGCGAGAACTTGCGCTGGTTGTAGGGCTTGAGGCGCACGAACATGAAGCCGTCGGTGACGCGGCCGGGCCCGCCGAAGCCCAGGCCCACCGCCGAGAAGAACGCCGCGACCCCGGGGGTCTGCTGGTAGATGGTCTCGACCTGGCGCATGTAGCGGTCGGTGTAGTCGAGCGTCGAGCCCTCGGGGGCGAGCACGATGTTGAACACCATGCCGCGGTCCTCGGTCGGCACCAGCTCCTTGGGCAGGAAGAAGAACAGCACGCCGATCAGGGCAATGATCGCCACCGCGCCGACCATGACCGCCCCGCGATGGCGGAGCGCGCCGCGCAGCAGCCGCTCGTACCCCACGTGGAGCTTGTGGAAGAAGTTGTTGAAGGCGATCCGCCAGCCCGGAACGCGACCCTCGACCTCCGGAGCCGCGCCCGCCGCCGCGGCGCCCTCGGCCGGGACATCCAGCTCGTCCTCCTCGTGCATGCTGGCGCCCGCGGCGCGCTTGAGCAGCAGCGAGCACAGCATGGGGGTGAGCGAGAGCGCGACGAATCCCGAGATCAGGACCGAGACCGCCACCGCGATGCCGAACTCGTTGAACAGGCGGCCGACCCGGCCGGTCAGGAACGCCACCGGCACGAACACCGCGACCAGCGCGATGGTGGTGGCGAGGATCGCGAAGCCGATCTCCTTGGCGCCGTCCAGGGTGGCGCGCATGCGGCTCTTGCCCATCTCCATGTGCCGGTAGATGTTCTCGAGCATGATGATCGCGTCGTCCACCACCAGCCCGATCGCCAGCACCATCGCGAGCAGCGTCAGAATGTTGATGGTGAAGCCCAGGAAGTAGACCACCGTGAAGGTGCCGATGAGCGAGACCGGGATCGCCACCACCGGGATCAGGGTGGCGCGCAGGCTGCCCAGGAACACGAAGATCACCAGCACCACCAGCACGAACGCGACCCCGAGCGACACCAGCACTTCGTGGATCGAGTCCTCGATGAACGTCGAGGAGTCGTAGGCGACCTCGAGCTTCATCCCCGGCGGCAGCAGCTCGCGCAGCTCCGGCAGCGCGTCGTGGATCCGGTGCGCCACGTCCACGGTGCTCGCCTTCTGCTGCTTGACCAGGCCGAGGCCGATCGAAGGGGTGGTGTTGTAGCGGGCGACGGTGCGATCGTCCTCGGCGCCCACCTTGACGTCCGCCACGTCCCCCAGGCGCACCGGCTTGTCGCCCTGCTGGGCGACGATGATCGCCGCGAACTCCTCGGGGGTGACGAGATCGCCGCGGGTACGCACCGCGAACTCGCGCCCGCGGCCCTCGACGCGGCCCGAGGGGATCTCGGCGTTCTGGCTGCGCAGCGCGGCCTCGACGTCCGCCACGGTCAGGTCGTAGGCGCCGAGCCGCTGGGGATCGAGCCACACGCGCATCGCGTACTTGCGCTCGGCGCCCACGAACACCGCGCCGATGCCGTCGATGCGCTGGATCTTCTCGGACAGCACGTTGTTCGCGAGCTCGGTCAGCTCCAGCATGCTGAAGCGCTCGCCGTTGAGCGACAGCCAGATGATCGGCTGGGCGTTGACGTCCTGCTTGGCGACGATCGGATCGTCCACGGTCGCGGGCAGCGAGCCGCGCACTCGCGAAACCCGGTCGCGCACGTCGTTGGCCGCCTCGTCGACGTTGCGGTTGAGCTGGAACTCGACGGTGATGACCGAGCCCTGCTCGCGCGAGGACGAGGTGATGAGCTTGACGCCCTCGATCGTGGCGAGCTGCTCCTCGAGCACGTCGGTGATCTCGGTCTCGACGGTCTGAGGGCTGGCGCCGCGGTAGAAGGTGGTGACGCTCACCACCGGCGACTCGACGTCCGGGTACTCGCGCACCGGGAGCCGCGACAGCGAAATGGCGCCGAACAGGAGGATCGCGAGGCTGAGCACGGCCGCGAATACCGGCCGCTGGACGGAGATTTCGCTGAGCTTCATTTGCCGCCTCCGCTCTGAGCACCCCCGGGAGCGGCCCCCGCGGCGCCTGCACCGGGCCCGCCCGCCCCCGGCCCGCCCGCGGGCATGGGAACGACGCGCGCCCCTTCGAAGATCTTCTGGTAGCCGGCGCGCACGATCTGATCGCCGGCCTTGAGGCCCTGGATGATCTCGGCGCGCGACGAATCCCGCGTGCCGATCGTGACCGCGACGCGCGTGACCGTGCTGTCGGCCTTCACCACGTACACGAAGTTCTGATCGCCCTCGCCGAACACCGCTTCGTCGGGCACGACCAGCGCGTTCGGGCGCCGGCCGAGCGTGGCGTTGACGTCCGCCGACATCCCGGGGCTGAGCTTGCGCGCTCGATTCGGGATCTGGGCGACCACCTGGACGGTGCGGGTGGTGGCGTCGAGGATCGGATCGACGATGCTGATCGTGCCGGTGAACACCTGACCGGGATAGGCGGTGGTCATGATCTCGACGTTGGCACCCCGGCGCAGCTGCGCCTTGTACCGCTCGGGCGACGAGAACGTGATCTTCATCGGGTCGAGCGACGCCACCTCGGTGATCTCCTGGCCCACCGAGAGGTACTGGCCGGGGGAGACCAGGCGGCGGCCGACCACGCCCGAGAGCGGCGAGCGGATGCGGGTCTTGGCGAGCCGCGTGGCCGCCACGACCTGGTTTGCCTCCGCCACCTTGAGCGCCGAGCTCGCGTCGTCCAGCTCCTGCTGCGAGGCGGCGTTCTGATCCACGAGCTGCTTGATGCGCGTGAAGTTGGTCTGCGCCTGGTCGCGCAGCGCCTCGGTGCGCGCGGCGTCGGCCTTGTAGTCGGAGTCCTCGAGCTGGGCGATGAGCGCGCCCCGGGCGACGCTCTGGCCCTCCGCGAACGGGAGCGAGCGCACCGCGACCGCCAGCTCGCTCACCATCTTCACGGTCTCGTTGGCCTCGATGGTGCCGACCGCGTGGAAGCGGTCCTCGACGGTCTCGGAGACCACCGGCGCGACCTCGACCGGGACCGGCGGCATCTGGAAGCCGCCGCGTCCGCCGCCGGCGCAGCCGGCGAGCAGCCCGACCACGGGCAGGAGGAGCAGAAGGGCAAACGCGCCCAGGGCGCGCGGACGTGAGGCGAAGGATCTCATCGGGGCGTTCTCCCGGGGGCGGGGGTGGTCATGCGGCGGATCTCGGCGGCGGCGCGTGCGACGCGTACCCGCACCTCGGTCTCGCGGAGTCGTGCGGCGGCAAGGTCGGCTTCGAAGTTCACCAGATCGTATGCGGTCCCGCGGCCCGCCTGGTACTCGAGCCGGGCGATGCGGACCTGCTCCTCGGCGGCGGAGACCAGGGTGAGGGCGGCGTCCAGGTCGCGCTGGCCAAGCTCCGATTCGCGGTGCGCGGCGCGCAGCTGCGATTCGACCGCGAGCCGGCGGGCGCGCAGCGCCTCGGTCGCGCGCTCGTAGAAGCCGCGCTGCCGCTCGCGCTCGCCGCGCTCCGCGCGCCAGAACAGCGGCATCCGCAGGCGCACCCCGAAGTTCCAGTCCGGGAAGTCCTTGCCGCTCACCTGGTCCCATGCGTCGCCGAAGCCGCGGTCGAAGGTGGTGCCGACCGTGTCGCTGCCGAACACGATCTGGCGGCCGACGCCCGAGAGGCCGGAGGCCCCGTAGCCGCCGAACGCCTCGATCGTGGGCCAGCCGTTCCACGCCGCCTTGCGGGCACGCGCGCGTGCCGCCGCCGAGTCCGCCTGGCCGGCGCGCAGCGAGGGATCGTGCGCCCAGGCCGCG
>DATEMP010000440.1:0-5883 GCA_035275545.1 Candidatus Eiseniibacteriota bacterium
CCGCCGCGGCGCTCGAGCTGGCGGAGGTGGAGCTGCGCCTGGGGTGCGGGGTCGAGGCGGAAGCCACGCTGGAGCGCGTGGCGAGCCGGCATCCGGACTGGGCGGACGTCCACATGCGGCTGGGACGCGCGCGCCTGCTGCGCGGCGATCCCGCCCGGGCTCAGTCCTCGCTGCGCGCGGCGCTGCTCCTCAATCCGCGCCAGCGGTTCACCTGGCGGCCGCCCTCGGCGCCGGTGCCGGCGGGAGCGGCCGGGTGAACCATCGCCCGACTAGGCGCTGACCGGGACCCGGCGGCGGCCACGCACCGCCTTGAGTACCTTGCCGGCCTTGAGGCAGCCTGTGCAGACCATGATGTTCTTGGGCTTGTGGTCCACGAGTGCCCGCACCCGCTGAAGATTGGGGCGCCACACGCGCTTCGTGGCATTGTTGGCATGGCTGACGTTGTTGCCGAACAGCTTGGCCTTGCCGCAGATCTCGCACTTGAAAGCCAATGAACGACCTCCTGAAACGCCGGGGAGACCCGGCAAGATGAAAAGGCACGGCATCCTACCAGCCACCGCCGGGGCTTTCAAGCGTGCCTATGGCCGGTTTTCGACGCCATGCCGGCTGTGACCGCCTCCTTCCTGCGCCCCGACTCGCGGGTCCAGTTCCTGCCCGGCGTCGGACCCAAGCGCGCCGAGCTGTTCGAGAAGCTGGGCCTCAACACGCTCGAGCAGCTCATGCGCCACTACCCGCGCACCTGGCTCGACGCGCGCACCTTCGTGACCATCAAGGATCTCAAGCCCGGGGAGATGCTGACCGTGGTGGGCCAGGTCCGGCACGCCGCCGCACTCCGCACCCGCCGCGGGCGGACCGACTTCACGGTCACGGTCGCCGACAGCACCGGGCAGGTGGGCTGCTACTTCTTCGGCCAGTCGTTCCTCGCCCGCACCCTGAAGCCCGGCGCGCGCGTGGTGGTGAGCGGCGAGGTCGACCCGCTCGAGCGCCGCATGGTGAACCCGCTCTTCGAGGTGATCGAGGGCGACTTGGAGTCGCTTCTCCACACCGGGCGCCTGGTGCCCGTGCATGCCCTGACCAAGGGGCTCAACGCGCGCGGCATGCGCTCGGCGGTGCGCCGGGCGCTCGACCAGGCGGCCTCGCAGGTGGTCGATCCAGTGCCCGCCGAGGTGCTCCAGGCGCGCCAGCTGGCGCCGCTCGCCGAGGCGCTGCAAGACATTCACTTCCCCGCCGACGAGGCGGCCTGCGAGCGGGCGCGATCGCGGCTCGCCTTCGAGGAGCTGTTCCTGCTCCAGGCGGTGCTCGAGCTGCGCCGCCGGGTGCTCGAGGAGGAGGGGAGCGGCCTCTCGACCGCGGGGCCGGGCAAGCTCGCGGCGCAGGTGCTCGCGGCGCTGCCGTTCGAGCTCACCGAGGACCAGCGCTTGGCGCTCGCCGAGATCGTGGCCGACCTGCGCGCGCCCCGCCCCATGCATCGCATCCTGATCGGCGAGGTGGGGAGCGGCAAGACGATCGTCGCCCTGCTGGCGGCACTGCATGTAATTGAAGCAGGCTTTCAGGCGGTGTTCATGGCGCCCACCGAGATCCTGGCGCGGCAGCACGCGGCGACCCTGGCGCGCTTCGCCGGGCCCGCGGACATCGGGGTGGCGACCATCACCGCCGCGACCTCCGCAAAGGAGAAGCGCTCGCTGGTGACGCGGCTGGCGATGGGCGAGCCGCTGCTGGTGGTGGGTACGCACGCGCTGCTCGAGGCCGAGGTGACGCTGCCCAGGCTCGGGCTCGCGATCGTCGACGAGCAGCACCGCTTCGGCGTCGGCCAGCGTGCCTCGCTGGCGAAGAAGGGCCAGCTCCCGGACGTGCTGGTGCTCACCGCCACGCCGATCCCGCGCACGCTCGCGCTCGCCTCGTACGGGGACCTCGAGGTGAGCACGCTGCGCGCGCGGCCCGCCGGGCGCGGGCGGCTGGTGACCCGCGTCACCGGCGAGGAGAAGCTCCCCCAGGTGCTCGAGTTCATGGCGCGCGAGCTGGCGGGCGGGCGCCAGGCGTTCGTGGTGGTGCCGGTGATCGAGGAGGGCGGGCGCATGGAGGCGCGCGCCGCCGAGGCGGAGTTCGCGCGGCTCTCGGCCGACCCGGTGCTGCGCCCGTTCAAGCTCGGTCTGCTCCACGGCCGGCTCAAGGCGGACGAGAAGCAGGCGGTCATGGAGGCGTTCGCGCGCGGCGAGGTGCACGCGCTGGTCGCCACCACCGTGGTCGAGGTGGGGGTCGACATCCCGAACGCCACCCTCATGGTGGTCGAGAACGCCGACCGTTTTGGATTGTCGCAGCTGCATCAGCTGCGCGGCCGTGTGGGGCGCGGCGAGCATCGGTCGGTGTGCGTGCTGATCCCGGGCGCAACCGCGACGGCCCAGGCCCGCGAGCGGCTGGCGGAGCTCACCCGCACCGACGACGGGTTCGCGCTCGCCGAGGCCGACCTGCGCCTGCGCGGCCAGGGCGAGCTGTGGGGGACGCGGCAGAGCGGGATCCCGCGCTTCAAGCTCGCGGACCTGTTCCGCGACGAGGCGCTGGTGCTGGCCGCCCGCGACCAGGCGCGGGCGCTGGTGGCGCGCGACCCGCGGCTCATGGAGCCGGGGCACGCCGCCCTCAAGGCGGCGCTGCTCGCCGGCTATCGCGAGCCCCTGGAGCTGGCGCTGGCGGGGTAGCGCGACCGCTTTCCCCTCGTTCCGGGCCGCCGCGATGGTCGATAATCATGGTCGACCATGACCGTCCGCTGCCCCCATTGCTCCACCGCCTACCGTCTGCCCGAGCGCCTGATGGGCGCGGGCGGGGCGCGCATACGCTGCCCCAACTGCGCCGGCGAGTTCATCGTCTCGTTCGATAACCCGGGGCCCGAGGCGGCCCCCGAGCCTCCGCCGGCTCAGGCGCCTCCGGCCCCCGTGCACGAGCCCGAGCCGACCGGGGCCGAGGATGCGGTCCTGGCGGGTGCGGCGGAGTTCGACCTCTCGGCATCGTCGGCCCCGGCCGCGGCTGCGACCGCGGAGGCGCCACCCGCCGATCCCGCCGCGGTCGCCGAGTCGGTGCTCGAAGTGTTCGAGACCTTCATGGGCGACGCGCTCACGCGCTCGCGCGAGCGCGGCACGGTGCTCTCCGACCACGGCCCGGCGATCATCGCGGTGTGGGAGGAATACCGGAAGCGCGCGGGAGCGGATGCTCCGTCCACGGTGTTCCGCGCTGCGCTGCGCGACAGGACGGGCGTGGATCTGGTCGGACGCGGCGCCGAAAAGAATCCTGCTTGACGGGTTTTCGGGGCTGACTCCCGGCTGTGCCGTGATGCGGGCGGCGCTGCTCGCCAGCGTGCGCGAGGCAAGCGCGTAGCGGCTGAACTCGCGTCTCCGCGAAAGATCTCGCGACGTGCCCCGATGTGCGTCGTGCGCTCAACGGCGAGCGCCGAATTCGGGCGTGATATGAATACACAGCGCCCCCGCGACCCGCCCCCGCGGAGCCACTTCCGTGCGCAAGTACTCGCTGCGTCATCTCGCCGACTCGACCCTTCGCCATGATTTGAAAGAGCTGATCGTCGCGGATCGTGGCAACACCGCTCTGATCGTCGCCCACATCGCCGAGTTTCAGGACCGCAAGCTCTACCTCGAAGATGGCTACGGCTCGATGTTCGACTACTGCGTGCGCGAGCTCGGCATGTCCGAGGACGTCGCCTGCCGCCGCATCCGGGCCGCCAAGGCGGCACTCCGGTTCCCGATCATCTTCCGCGCCCTGGCGGATGGGCGGATCCACCTCACCGGGATCTCGCTGCTGGCGCCCCATCTGACCACGGAGAACGCGGAGGAGTTACTCGAAGCGGCCTTTCACAAGACCAAGACCGAGATCGAGCTCATGGTCCGCCAGCACTTCCCGAAGCGGGACCTGCCGACGGTGATCACGGCCCTGGATCCGGCTCCGGGGCCGGCGTTCGCGGCCCCGAGTTCCCTGGTTCCCGCGCTAACCCCGCAACTCGTTGAAAACACATCCGCGCTGGCGCGGATAGACATTCCGGTTCCCGCGCTGACCCCGCAAGTCGTTGAAAACTCATCCGCGCCAGCGCGGATAGATCCCCCGGCTCCGCGGCCGGTGACGCCGCTTGCCCCAAGGCGTTACGGATGGCAGCTCACGGTCGGACAGGAGACTCAGGATCTGCTCCAGGAAGTCCAGGATCTGCTGGGGTCGGACGTGCCGCCGGGTGACCTCGAAGCGGTGCTCAAGTACTCGCTGCTCGCAGCCAGGGAGAGGCTACTGAAGCGCAAGTGCGCCGCGACCGACCGGCCGCGCCCTGGTCGGCCGCGCAATGCCGACAGTCGGCATGTCCCCGCCGAGGTCCGGCGTGCCGTGTGGGAGCGCGACGGCGGCCAGTGCACGTTCGTGAGCGACTCCGGCAAACGCTGCACGGAACGACGGGACGTCGAGTTCGACCACATCGATCCGTACGCACGTGATGGAGCGTCGTCAGCGAGCAACATCCGCCTGCTGTGCCGGGCGCACAACCAGTTCGAGGCGGATCGCACCTACGGCGCGGAGTTCATGCGTCACAAGCGGCAACGGGCTCACGCATGATCCCGCTCCATCCGCCACGCGAGCGCCGCGACGCCGGCGACCGCCACCAGCGCGGCGCACACCAGCAGGGCAGGGCGCGTGCCGGCCGCGCGGGTCAGGAAGCCCGCCACGGTGCCGCCCACCAGGAACACGAGCCGCATCAGGAAGTCGCGGGCGCTGAAGACGCGCCCGCGCTGGCGGGGCTCGGTGCCCTCCTGGAGCAGCGTCTCGGAGAGCACGAACGAGGGCGCGGCCGCGAGCCCGATCAAGAACGCCGCGACCGCGAACACCCGGAGGTCGCTCGAGAGCGCGAACAGCGCCAGCCCCGCCCCCACCAGCAGCAACCCCACGCCCAGCAGCCGCGGGCGTCCGTGCGCTCGGCCGCCGGTGTTGACCCACCAGGTGCCGAGGCCGCTCCCGGCGCACAGCACCAGCAGCAGGAGGCCCACGCGGCGCATCCCGGGCTCGAGCGCGGCGCGCTGGACGTGCGGGTTGCCGGCGGCGTTCAGGAATCCGCCGCCCACCCACACCGCGGCGAGCGCCACCAGCCCGAGCCCCACCCGGGCACTCGCGCGCACCAGCCGCCAGCCTTCGCGCACCTCGTGCAGGTAGCCGCGCACCGAGGGCCCAGCATGCGTGTCGTGATGCGCGTGCGGCCGGTAGTGGATCATCCACAGCGAGACCACCGAGATCAGGTAGGTGAACGCGTTGATGTAGAGCACCTGCTGCCAGCCCCAGCGGTCCACCATCCAGCCGCCCACCGGTGCGCCGATCGCGGTGGCGATCACGCCCGCCAGGGCGAGCAGCGCGTTGGCACCCAGGAGCTGGTCCGGGGCGACGATCTCGGGCGTGATCGCGCTCTTCGCCGGGGTGAAGAACACGTTGCAGGTGAAGAGCAGGAACACCATCGCGTAGACCGTGACCGTGTGCTCGCTCAGGGCGTAGGCGAGCGGCACCAGCGCCACCAGCACCGCGCGCAGCACGTCCGAGACGATCAGCACCCGGCGCAGGTTCCAGCGGTCGAGCCACGCGCCGGTGAAGGGCGCGAACAGCAGCACCGGCATCGCCATCACATTTGCGAGGATCGCGAGCAGCACCGGGGAGTCGCGGTCGGCGAACTGGTGGGTGTGCGCGGCCAGCAGGCCGACCAGGGCGATGTAGCTGAAGCGCTCGCCGAGGATCGAGATCAGCTGGCCCCACCAGAGCGCGGCGAAGTCGCTCTGGCGCAGCAGCGGGCGCGGAGGCTCGGGCACGGAAGGGCGGGGCGGTGTCTGCGAGCTCAGCCGCGCGCGCCCGGGATCCGCTCGA
>DATEMP010000441.1:0-3419 GCA_035275545.1 Candidatus Eiseniibacteriota bacterium
CATCGCGAGGGGCTGCGCGTCGTGGCGGCGACGCTGGGTGAGCGCGCCGGGGTCACCGGCGCGGGGCTGCTCGCCTGGGATCGCTCGCTCAGGCGCGAGCGGCGCTCCCAATTCTGACCAGCGCCGGAGCCGGTGCCGCGGGATCCGCGTCGCGCACCGCCTCGCCGATCAGCGTGACCGGCGTGGCGCCCACCACCCGCACCTGGCGCAGCGTGCCGGCGGACGTGCCGTCGTCGTCGAACACCACGGTCTTGAAGTGGGCGCTCTTGCCGAACAGCTGCCCGTCCCCGCGCCCGCCGGACCTCGCGGGCGCGCCGGGCTTGGCCGGGCGCCGCGCGGGCCCCTCGACCAGCACCTCGACCTCGCGGCCGATCATCCGGTCGTGGATCGCGCCCGAGATCGCCTGCTGCTGGGCGATCAGGTGCTCGAGACGGCGGCCCTTCTCCTCCTCGCTCACCGTCTCCTCGCACCGCCATGCCTTGGTGTCGGGACGCGCCGAGTACTTGAAGAGGAACGCGCTGTCGTAGCGCACCTCGCGCATGTAGGCGGCGGTGCGCTCGAAGTCCTGGTCGCTCTCGCCCGGGAAGCCGACGATGATGTCGGTCGAGAGCGCCACCCCGGGAATCGCCTCGCGCAGCCGCGCCACCACCGACCGGTACTGGTCGAGCGTGTAGGTGCGGCCCATCGCCTCGAGGATCGGGTCCGAGGCCGACTGGAGCGGCAGGTGCACCTGGGGGCAGACCCTGGGGCACCCGGCGAGCGCTTCGATGACCCGCTCGCTCATGTCGCTGGGGTGCGGCGAGGTGTAGCGGATCCGGAGCAGCCCCTCGACCTGGTCGGTCGCGCGCAGCAGGTCGGCGAAGTCGTGCGTGCCGTCGTGGTACGAGTTCACCGTCTGGCCGAGGAACACCACCTCGCGGTACCCGCGCGCCACCGCGGTACGCACCTGGGTGATGAGCTCCTCGAGCGGCAGGCTGCGCTCGCGGCCGCGCGTGTAGGGCACGACGCAGTAGGTGCAGAACTTGTCGCAGCCGCGCTGCACGGTGATCCACGCGCGCACGCCGGTCCCACGTTTGGGCTCGAGGTCGCCGTAGGTCTCGTCGCGGTCGAGCCGCACATCCGCGACCGGGCGCGAGGCGGCGCGTGCCAGCAGCTCGGGGAGCCGCCGGTACCCGTCGGGCCCCACCACCAGGTCGAGCACCCGGGCTTTATCCAGCAGCCGCGCGCGCAGGTGCTGGGCCATGCAGCCCGCCACCCCCACGACCAGCCCCGGGCGCTGGGTCTTGAGCCGGGCGAACTCGCCCAGGCGGCCGAGCACGCGCTGCTCGGCATGCTCGCGGATCGCGCAGGTGTTGAGGATCACCGCGTCGGCATCCTCGGCGCGGTCGACCAGCGACATCCCGGCGCGCTCCAGCACGCCGGCCATGGTCTCGCTGTCGGCCACGTTCATCTGACAGCCGTAGGTTTCGAGGAATACGCGCATATCGGGCGGCGACGATACCACGCGCCCGCGCGCGCCGGGAGCTAGTCGCCGGGGGAGTAGCGGACCGCGAACACCGCCAGGTCGTCGACCGGGGCCGGGCGGCCGCCGAAGTTGCGGGCCGCCTCGCATACCGCGCGCGTCATCCGGTCGAGCGGCTCGCGGCGCATCTCGGTCACCAGCTCGATGAGCCGCTCCATGCCGAAGCTCTGGTCGGCGTTGTCGCGCGCGTAGAGCACGCCGTTGCTGGCGCCCACCACCAGGTCGCCGGGCAGGAGCTGGAGCGTCTCCTCGTGGTAGTTGGGCTGCAGCATGGCGCCCGCCACCGGGCCGCCCGCGCTCAGCGGGCGAGGGGGATTGTCGTCGGCCGGCACCCAGAGCGGCGGCGCCAGGCCCGCGTTGCAGTAGCTGAGCTGGCCGTTCCCCGAGAGCTGCCCCACCCACACCGCCAGATGCCGCCCGGGAGCGATGCGCCCGCAGAGTCCGGCGTTGAGCCGCGCCACCAACGCCACCGCGGAGCGCTCCGGGGCGGCGGTCGCGACCAGCATGCCGTGCGCGAACGCGGTGACCACCGCCGAGCCCACGCCGCTCCCCGAGCTGTCCATGGCGATCAGGGTCTGGCCGCCGTTCGGGTGGGGCACGCGCACGGCCAGGTCGCCGCCCTCGTGCATGCAGGGCACGTGCGCGAATCCGAACTCGAAGTTGCGCGCGTCGGTCACGCCCTCGTTGAGCAGGGGATGGATCCCGCCCGCGGGCAGGCGCCGCAGGTGACGCAGGGCCCGGTCGCCGAGCGCCGCGCGGTGCACCCGCTCGACCGCCACGCCCACCGGGTAGAGCAGGCGCGCGATCGCGATCATCTCGGGCTCGCCGAACTCCTGGTGCCGGCTGGGACGGGCCAGGTTGATCACGCCCACCGGGCCATCGAAGCCCTCCACCGGCAGGCTCATCGCCGACTCGATCGAGCGGTCACAGCCCTCGAATCGCTCCTCCTTGACCGCGCCGTTCAGCACCAGCGGCCGCTGGTTGCGCAGCACCCACTCGGCGATGCTGCGCGGACGCATCGGCAGGTCCTTGCCGGTGAGGTCCACCGGGAGGCCGAACGCGTTGGCGATCATGAGCCGGCCGGTGCTCGGGTTGATGAGCATGATCGAGGCGCGCGTCGCCCCGGAGGCCTCGACCAGCAGCGGCAGCAGTTGGCCGCACGCCACGGTGAGGTCGGGCACCGCCGCCACCGCGGCGCAGGTCTCGGCGACGCGGGCGGCAATGTCGGCGGCGGCGGAATCCCCGCAGGCACCCGTCTCGATGGGGTGCGTCGTGGGGGCCTCGGAATGGTCCAATGGGCACCTCGCGTTACGGTCGATCGGCTGTAAGTCCTTATCGGCAGGGGCTCCCGGAGACTTGACACTCGAGCGCACGAAATCCGCCAAGCCGCACGGGCGGCCCGGCACGGCCGGAGCCCGGGCGCGGGCGGAGGCACGGGCGGCCATCGCCGGCGTTCTTGACCGCCTGCGCGCGGCTCGCGCACACTGCCGCCCCTTTCCACCGTCCCAGGAGGACCGATGCCGAGCCGCCCGTCGCGCGATCTCGCGACCTTTCCCAACCCGAGTCCCGGGCGGCGCTATGTCATCCGGCACGTGTGCCCCGAGTACACCGCGCTCTGCCCGGTCACCGGGCAGCCCGATTTCGGCACGATCGTGGTGGTCTACGCGCCGGCCGAACGCTGCATCGAGCTCAAGTCGCTCAAGCTCTACCTGTGGTCGTTCCGCGACGAGGGCCACTTCTTCGAGCAGGTGACCAACCAGATCCTGGACGACCTGGTCGAGGCGTGCCGGCCCCGCTGGATGAAGGTGATCGGACGCTTCAACGTGCGCGGCGGGATCGGCACCACGGTGGTGGCGCGCCATGCCCAGCCCGGCGGAGCGCCCGCCCGTCCGGCGCG
>DATEMP010000442.1:0-12526 GCA_035275545.1 Candidatus Eiseniibacteriota bacterium
GATTCCGGCCGGGACCGACACCGCCACGGTGGTGGGGAAGATTCGGGCGCTGGGCGAGGACCGGAGCGTGCACGGCATCCTGGTGCAGCTCCCGCTCGCGGCCCCCGCCGACTCGCAGGCCGCACTCGAAGCGGTGCCGCCCGAGAAGGACGTGGACGGCTTCCATCCCGTCAACGCCGGCCGGCTCGCGTCCGGGCTGCCCGGCTTCATCCCGTGCACGCCGCGCGGGATCGTCGAGCTGCTGCGCTACTACCAGGTGCCGCTCGCCGGGCGGCACGCGGTGGTGCTCGGCCGGAGCGCGATCGTCGGCCGCCCGCTCGCCACCCTGCTCTCGAGCAAGGGGAACGACATGACGGTGACGATCGGCCACAGCGCGAGCGGTCCCGGGCTGCGCGACCTCGCGCGCCAGGCCGACCTCCTGGTGGCGGCGATCGGGCGCGCCGAGATGATCACCGGCGACTGGGTGAAGCCCGGGGCGACGGTGGTGGACGTGGGCATCCACGCGGTGACCGGCACGCGCGCCGACGGGCGGAAGCTGGTGGGCGACATCGAGACGGTCTCGGTGTCCGCGGTCGCTGGAGCGCTCACCCCGGTCCCGGGCGGTGTCGGCCCGATGACGGTGGCGATGGTGGTGGCGAACACCGTGCTCGCCGCGGAGCGGACGCTCGCCGGGGCGCGGGTGTGAGCCACGCCGTCATGCAGCGCATCATGGCGGCCGCGTCGGGGATCGCCTCGCCGATCGCGGGGCTCTTCCTGTGGCAGCTCGACGATCTGTCCCGGCGCCTCGCCGAGGACACGCGCGGCGCGACCGCCGACGAGCTCCAGTGGCAGCCCACGCGGGGCATGAACACGATCGGCATGCTGCTCGCCCACATCGCCGCGGTCGAGGTGGGCTGGGTGCGCGCCGCGCTCCGCGGTCTGGACCGCGACTCGGGCGAGGTGCTGGTGCTCACCAAGCGCGAGATCGGTATGCCGCTCGCCGCCGACGGTCCGCCCTCGCCGGCGCTCGCCGGCCGCGAGCTGCCGTACTTCGACGACCTTCTGGCGCGCGCCCGCGCCTACACGCGCAAGGAGATCGCCGCACTCTCGGACGCCGACCTCGACCGTCGCTTCACGACGCCGGCAAGCTGGGAGAAGGAGCCGGGCATGCAGTTCGAGGGCACGATCGGCTGGATGCTCTACCACGTGCTCGAGCACCAGGCCGGCCACTACGGTCAGATCAACCTGCTGCGCCACCAGTACCGGGCGCAAGAGGCTACCGCAGGGCGACCACCCGTGTTGTAGCGCGTCGCTCGCCCTGGGTGAGGCGCAGCGTGTAGATCCCGGCCGGCAGGCGCTCACCGTGCGTGAGGTCGATCCGGTGGGTGCCGGGACCCATCGCCACATCACGGACGAGAACCTGGCGCCCGGCCAGATCGAATACGTCGAGCCGCGCAGGGGCGGTCGAAGCGAGAGAAAACGCCACCACCAGCGGACCCGTCACAGGGTTCGGCTGCGCGCCGTGCAAAGCAAAAGCCAGCAACGGAACCGTCACCCACACATCGGCGGTTGTAAGTTCCTGGCCGCCTGAGTAGTAGCTTAGCCGGTAGCCATAGCGACCGCCGGGCGCAATGTCACAATCCTCGTACCGAAGAATGCCCCCGCCGTCGGCGTTCAATGTCGCCACCGACGCCCACTCCGTCGTTTCATCCCGTCGCTCCAGCCTAGCTGTGAGTCCCGCCGCCTCCGCACCAAACCAGGTCAGCGTGACCCTTTCGATCGTCGCCTCACTAGTTACTAACGCGAGAAGTGTCGGAGTCGGACCAGTGCTAGGCACCCAGTTGGCATGAAGGTCATAGTCGGGATCGCTCGCGTGTTGGGAAACCACGATTAGGCCTCCGGTGCCGTCAGAAGCCACCGCAGGTTGATAGTCATCGTCATCGATGCCGACGCACAATGGTCTTGGGTTGAGCGTCCAGCCGGGGGGGAAGCTGCCATCGAGCAGGACCCGCTGCGCCGCGATGTCGTAGGTCCCGCCTGCAATGAGCTCTACGAATGCCAGCATGACACCGCTCGAACCATGAAATGCTGCGCGCGGAGTCAACTGGTATCCGGGCCCGATCGCCAATGGGGTGCCATCCTCAAGCCAGCCCGAGGCGATCGATCCACTCTCCGTGATCCGCTGGCCGTAGACATCAGCCTCGTTCGAGCGGTAGTCCTCCCAGACAATCACAGCTCCTCCGGCCCCGTCGCCCACCATGTCCATGTCCGATTGGGTGCCGGGTGCCTGACAAAGGGCAGTTCCGTTCGTCGGCCATCCAGGATGAAGCGTGCCGTCTGCCAGCAGTCGCTGGGCAAATAGGTCCGCCTCGGGGAAGACTTCGTGTTCGTCGCTGTTGCGAGTATCGAGCCACGCCACGATTGCCCCTCCGACGCCATCCGAAACTATCTGCTTGCCGTAGCTCTGGGGCCGTGGTGCCGCGGAAAGCGTCGCACCCGCCACCTGCCACCCCGAGGCGACTACTCCCGCACCGGTCAAACGCAGGGCCCTTACGCCCGCACCAACATCCCCGGGTCCGGCTTCACCCCAGGCAATGATCGCTCCGCCCACGCCGTCCTGAACCACTACCGGATCCATCTGGAGGTTCGGTGCTGTGCTCACCGGATTGCCATCTGGGAGCCACCCTGGCGCCAGAGTGCCGTTCGGCGTTACGCGCGTGGCGTAGACGTCTCCAAATTCGGACCCAGTCCCCCCTCCGGCGCGATAGTCCTCCCAGGCAACGATCGCCCCACCGACGCCGTCGGATGCCAGGACGGGCCGCACCTGTGGTCCAGGTGCCGTGCATAGAGGGAGACCCTGCGCCGGCCAGCCGGGTGGAATCGTTCCGTCCGCAGCTACCCGCTGTGCATAGATATCGACGGAGGTTGCAAGGCTGCCCCGAGTGTCCGACCAGACGACGATGACGCCCCCGGTGCCGTCCGCAATCAACCGATAGAAGTCCTGCGAAAACGGCGCTGCAACCACGGCGACCCCATCGGCCGGCCACCCCGGGGCGACCACCATGCCGGAGGAAATGCGTTGTAGGTAGATGTCGTCGCCATTCCTAAAGGCGTGCCGGGTGTCGCGCCACACGACGAAGGCCCCGCCGGCGCCGTCCGGGATCATCTCCGGATAGCTCTGAACACCGACCGCTGTGCAGACCGGAAACTCGCAGGCGAAAAGCGGCCTGTCCGGGATCGACAGCGTCCCGCAAGCAGCCAGCACGGAAACAACGCGCAGAGCGAACGCCGTTCGCTCTGGCGGGCGACCACGCCCTTGAAGCCCCAGAATCCTCGACATCACCCCCCAAGTGTACCGGAGTGACGCCTGTTGAGCATCTGCCCATTCCGGGAAGGACGTGGATCCGACAGGCCGAAAGATACTGCTTGACCACGTGCGCGGTCGGGCGTCTCCTTCGCCCGCCCCAGCGGACCCTCGATAGGCCGCATGGCGCATTTCTCCCCGCGCTTTCACTCCCGCAAGAGGAGGAAATCATGGCCGCTTCGAGTCGACGTTTTGCGCTCCTCACCGTCGCGCTCTCACTCATTCTCGTCGCCTACGAAGCGGCTGGACAGTGCCCAAGCTGCGTTACCGCGGGCGCGTGGACTCCACTGGGCACCGATGGACCCGGAGTCGGCGCGAACTGGGGCTACAACCAGATCCATCTTGCGCTCTTGCGCGGTGGGACAGTGAACACGGTGAACTATCACACCTACATTCTCGGATGGGGTGAGACGGGGCCCGGCACAACCCAGCGCGGCCTGCACGGATGGAATCCGGGGGATCCCGCATACGTCACCTATCCGGCGGACGGGTACCTCAAGAACCTCTATCCAGTCGCAGGCACTGCTCCGAACACTGATGTGAATCTCTTCTGCGCCGGACATTCCACGTTGGCGGACGGCCGGCTCCTGGTTTCCGGAGGCCACGTAGGCCATGACATCGGCATAGTCAATGCTCGAATCTTCGACCCAGAGGCTCGGATCTGGTCCGCAACTGCAGACACGATGCACTTTGCTAGATGGTACCCAACCAACACGACGCTCCCCTCGGGAAAAGTCCTGACCTCATCCGGAACGCGGTACTACAAGTCGCTCACGTTTGGGGGATCCACGAACCTCGGGAGTGCAGCCGCATCCACAAAGAACCTGAGCCCGGGACAACTCCGATTCCCGATTATCTGGGAAGCTCCACTATCAGAGACTCCGACGTGGCCGAGTCAGCGTGAGGGACACACTGCCTCCTGGATAAAGAACTACAGTCGCATGGTGGTCTATGGCGGTCGTAGTACCGCTGGCAACTACTTGGCCGACACCTGGGTGCTCCAGTACAGCCAGCAGGAAGGAGCCGAGCCCTACCTGTACTCATGGGAGCTGATCTCGGGCGGTCCCGGGGACCGCTATGGCCACGTCGCGGTGAGCGGCTGGAGTGACAACTCGATGATCGTCTTCGGTGGTAGAGACAATGGACAGATCGTCTCCAACAAGGTGTACCGATTTAGGCCATTTGGGTCGAGTTGGACCTGGGATCCTGAACTCGACCAGTCCGGGGTGTCTCCCGGCCCCCGTTGGCAACACGCCGTCGCCTGGGATGACTTCAACCAAAGAATGATTCTGTTCGGCGGCCGCAGCCAGTTCGGAATCGCTGACGACTACGTCTACGACCTGAAGGTAGCTGGAAACACGGCAACTTGGCGCAGGCTCACCACCCTTGGCACTGGACCGGGCCCGAGGGAAGGGCACACGATTGTTTGGGATACGGAATCCTATTCGCGGACTGGCCTAGGATCTGGATGGCAGAGGTTGATTCTCTTTGGGGGCAAAGATGCTGCGGGGGCCAGAAAGAATGACGCGTGGATCCTATGGTTCAACAACGACCAGACTACGATGACGTGGGAGTCAGTGCCTGGGTGTCCAACGAACTGCCCTCCTTCAGCACGGACTCGGCACGCTGCGTTCTGGGACTTCACGCGCCTCTCTATGGTCGTCGTTGGTGGCGATGCCGGGGAACCGAACAGCAGCAATGAGTTGTGGGAGCTAAGGACTCCGGTGTACGGGAGTTCAGCCCTGAATTGGAGCGCGGCACCCGATTTCATCCCCGATCCGGGCCCCGGCCTAGCGGGACAGACAGTAGTGCGAACGAACTTCGAAATCGTTGCTCAGCCCGAACTATTTGATCCTCAAACTGGCCAGTACTCAGACGCATTCAGTCGGAAGATCCAGCAACCCTACTACCCCCAGATGTTTGTGCTGCCCAGTGGCAACCTGCTCTATCCAGCTATCAACAACTACACTTTCGTTTTGAATCCGACCTCGGGCGTATGGTCGATCATCGGTGCAACAGGCGATAGGGACTTCCTGGGTGATGCGGCGGCGATGTATCGGCCGGGTAAGGTCGTCAAGGCCGGGTATGACGGAATAGTGTCGCCGGACAAGAAGACTGCAAGGCTAGAGGTCAACGGTCTGGACCAGACAGCCGGATGGGTGCAAGGCCAGGACATGCAAGCATCGCGCATGCACCACAACCTCACGATTCTTCCGAACGGCAAGGTCATCGTCACCGGCGGTCACAGCCAGCAACCGGAGATTTGGGACCCTGATCAGGACCCGAGCAGCTGGTGGTCCAGCTACCCAAACCTGGCGCCGAATCCCGCCATCCGTGACTACCACAGCACGGCCCTCTTGCTTCCTGACGGGCGCATCCTCACGGCCGGGGGACAAGGTACTGGGGACGAGACGCTAAAGGCGACCATCTTCTGCCCGCCATACCTTTTCGACCCGAACGGTAGGCTGGTGGACGATCAGGCGGTGCAGGCGGCATACAAGCGCCCGGAAATCGCGGGGCTGCCATGCCGCGTGAACTACGCCGCCGAGTTCGAGGTCCGCAGCCCGCAAGCATTGGATGTCGCGACCGCGGGTAAGGCGGCGCTCATCCGGCCGGGCGCGGTGACCCACGGCTTCGACGAGAATCAACGCTACGTTCCGCTTGCGATCACGGATTGTCCCAGCGGCAACCGACTGCGCGTCACCGCCCCCGCCAACGGCAATCTTGCGCCCCCTGGGGACTACCTCTTGTTCCTAGTGAGTAGCGTCGGAGTTCCGTCGATCGCCCAATGGATTCGGCTAGGTACCGCTTCGGCGCCGCTCAATAGCGTGCCCTGGAACTGTAACGACGTGACATCCCCCGCTATCCCCTCAGGCGTGACGGTAGACCTCATCTCGGATACACAGATCTGGCTCTATTGGACCGCGCCCGGGGACGACGGCACCGCGGGGGGCGTAGTCACTGAGTATGACTTGCGCGCATCAACCTTGCAGCCCATCTACGACAATGGCTCGCTCTGCGCGGGCTACCCGCGCGGAGTAGTGCCCGCCGAGCCCGGCCCGCTTTCGGGACCGAACCTGCTCCAAGACGGAAAGCTCACAGGACTCTGGCCTTGTACGCAGTACCGCGTGGCGGTCAAGGCGCGCGATGAGAAAGACAACTGGGGGCCGATAAGCACTGAGAAACTGACCGGCACCATGTGTGGAGGGGGAGGAGGAGAAGAATTCAGCGCGCGGAGCTTGAATCCCGGCACCTCCGCATTGCGCCAGGCGCAAGCTTTCGGATCGGATCGGATTGCGACCGGCTCGTGCATGATCGAGTTCATGCCCGCAGGGGAGACGCTACGGTTGCAGGTGGTTTCTCTCTCCGACGAGCAGGCTAGCGCGATCTTCGGTGACGACTCGTGCGGCATCCTTGTACAGGAGCCAGCAACACAGGGTTGGCGAACGACCGCGAGGCGTTTTGCCGCGCCGACCAATACCGGCTTCGGGCTGCGGGGCTTTGGCCGTCCTGCCCGGTATTTCTTCCGAGGTGGGAACGCCTTCCAACAAGCTCTGGGCACCGTGGCGTCGGGAGCGTCTGGAGAAGTCTTTCGCGTGACTGCGGCACGTCACTCACGACTCGGCGATCAGACGGGGGTGATGCAAGCGTCAGACGAAACAACCCTGCCCGTGGTGGGCGGGGATACGCTCAGCGTTACCTACGCCAAAGGTCCTGGGAGCCCAGACGATGCGGGAGACTGGTTTGTCCTAGTCGGGCCGACGGCATCAGCGGCGAGAACCTCGCGACATCGTCCCAGTACCGAACGCGCGGTCCCCGGTGCCCTTGCGGAGTTCGCCCTCGAGGCGGGCGAGCCTAACCCGTTCGCCGGCACCACGACGATCCACTTTTCCCTTGCGCAGACCGAACAGGTGCGACTCGAGGTTTTCGATCTCCTTGGCCGCCGCATGGAGGTGCTCGCCGACAGCTCCTATCCCGCCGGACGACATGCGGCGGTGTGGAATGCACGCGAGCAAAAGCATGCCCCGGCCGGTATCTATCTTTGCCGCCTCACGGCTGGCGAGTTCCGGGCGCAGAGGACCTTGGTGAAACTACCGTAGGCTATGGAGGCACTTCACATCACGGTGTCGTATCCGGCGGCCACACTTCGTGACCGCAGGTACAAGGAGACGGGCTGACCATGGCCGTCTCGCCGGCGTCCGGCGCGATCCTCAGCGTCACCCACCTCACGCGCCTCATCAAGGAGACGCTCGGCCAGGCGTTCCCGGCGGTATGGGTCAAGGGCGAGCTCTCGGGCTTCAAGCGCTCGGACCGCGGCCACATCTACTTCGCCTTGAAGGATCGCAACGCCCTGGTCGATTGCGTGATGTGGAAGCTGCCCGCCGGCCGCCTCGGGTTCGAGCCGCGCGACGGCATGGAGGTGGAGGCGTTCGGCGCGATCACCGTGTACGAGCCGCGCGGGCGCTACCAGTTGGTGGTCGAGGGCCTGCGACCGGGCGGGCTCGGGGCGCTGCTCATCAAGCTCGAGGAGCTCAAGCGGCGACTCCAGGCCGAGGGCCTGTTCGACCCGGCGCGCAAGCGCCCGCTGCCGCGCTACCCGGCGCGCATCGGGCTCGTGACCTCTCCGGTCGGGGCGGCGGTGCGCGACCTGGTCAAGGTGCTGCGCGCCCGCTGGCCGTCGATCGGCATCGTGCTCGCCCCGGTGCGCGTGCAGGGGGAGGGCTCGGTGGGGGAGATCGTCGCCGCCATCCGGCGCTTCGACCGTTACATGAAGGTCGACCTCCTGATCATTGGACGGGGCGGCGGTTCGCTCGAGGACCTGTGGTCGTTCAACGACGAGATGGTGGTGCGGGCGATCGCCGCCTCCCGGGTGCCCGTGATCTCGGCGGTCGGCCACGAGGTGGACTGGACTCTGGCCGACATGGTGGCGGACGTGCGCGCGGCGACGCCCTCGAACGCGGCCGAGATCGCGGTGCGCGACCGCCACGAGGTGGTGCATCGCGTCGAGATCCTCACCGACCGCGCGGGCCGCGCGGTGCGGCACGGGATCGCGGAGCGGCGCCGCCGGCTGCGCACGCTGATCGACAAGTACGGGTTCCGCCGCCAGCGGGACGCGCTCGGGTACTGGCAGCAGCGCGTCGACGACCTGCTCGATCGGCTGGTGCGGCGCCTGCGCGGCACGCTGGAGGCGGCGCGCGCCCGGCTCACCGCGGTCCAGGGCCGCTACGGACTGCGCGAGTGGCCGCGCACGCTGATCGAGCGCGGCGAGAGGGCCCAGGCGCTGAGCGAGCGGCTCGCCGCCGCCACGGTAGGCACCATCCACGGCGCCCGCATGCGGCTCGCCGGGTACGAGGACCGCCTGCGCGCGCTGTCGCCCCGTCGCGTCATGGAACGGGGTTATTGCCTTGTGCGACGCCCCGACGGTAGTCTGCTCCGGATTGCGGCCGATCTGGCCGTGGGGGATCAGGTCACGGTCGAGTTCGCGCGGGGTGAGGCGGATGCCCGCGTCGAGGTCGTGCGAGCCGGGGAGGACGATGCGCGCGAGTAGGAAGCAGCCCGCGGCCGACGCGGCACCCGCCGCCGGCGGGGGAGGCGCGGACGAGCCGAGCTTCGAGCAGGCGATGGAGCGCCTCGAGACCATCGTCGAGGAGCTGGAAGGCGGATCGCTCACGCTCGACGAGTCGCTGGCGCGCTACGAGGAAGGCATGAAGCTCTCCAAGCGGCTCACCCAGAGCCTCGACCGGGCTGAGAAGCGCATCGAGCGGCTGGTGGAGGAGGAGGGCTCGACGCCGGCCACGCGTCCGCTCGAGACCGATTTCAGCTCGGACGCGCGCATGGCCGGCAACGACGAGGGCGAGCTCCCGTTTTGACCCCCGCGGCCGCGCTTCCCATCGGCTCCTGGCTCGCGGGGGCGGAGCGCCGTCCGCTGGTCGCGCGGCTCCAGCGCTTCGAGCGCCACTTCGAGCAGGCACTCCCGCCTGCCGGCGACACTCCGCCCAAGCTCCACGCGGCGATGCGCTACGCGGCCCTGGGCTCGGGCAAGCGCCTGCGGCCGCTCCTGGTGCTCACCGCCTGCGAGGCGGTGGGCGGGCGCTGGCTCAAGGCGCTCCCCGCGGCGGCCGCGGTCGAGTGCGTCCACGCGTTCTCGCTCGTGCACGACGACCTGCCGTGCATGGACGACGACGACTACCGCCGCGGCCGGCTCACCGTCCACAAGAAGTACGGCGAGGCGATGGCGCTGCTCGCGGGCGACGCGCTGCTGGCGCTGGCGTTCGAGCAGCTCACGCACCTCGCTGCGACCGGAGTCCCGCCGCCGGCGGTGACGCGCGCGGTCCAGGTGCTGGGCGAGGCCGCCGGCAGCCGGGTGCTGGTGGGCGGCCAGGTGCTCGATCTCCAGGGCGAGGGCAAGCGCGTGAACGGACCGGGCGTGCGCGAGATCCACCTGCGCAAGACCGGGGGCCTGGTGAGCGCCTCGCTGGTGCTGGGCGGCCTCGCCGGCGGAGCCACGCCGGGGCAGCTCCGCGGCCTCGCCACCATGGGGCTCGAGCTCGGGCTGGCGTTCCAGATCCACGACGACCTGCTCAACCGCGGCTCCTCGCTCGCCCGGCTCGGCAAGCGCGCCGGCACCGACGACCAGCTCGAGAAGGCCACCTACCCGCGCGCGGTCGGCGTGGAGCGGGCGCGCGGCGAAGGGGCGAGGCTCTACCTGAGCGCGCTCAAACACATCGAGCGGCTCGGTCCCCGCGCCGCGAACCTCGGACACCTCATCATCGCGGTCGCCGAGCGCGACCGGTAGCGCAGGGAGGGGGCCGCCACGGAACCGTTCTGGCTGGCACTGGGCGTGGGATTCGCCATCCAGGGATTCAAGGGCTTCGCCGAGTTCGCGCGCACCAAGCACTGGAACCTGCGCCGCTTCGTCGAGACCGGCGGCATGCCCAGCTCGCACGCCGCCTCGGTGGCGTCGCTCAGCACGATGGTGGGTCTGCGCGACGGATTCACCTCGACGCTGTTCTGCGTCACGCTGTTTTTCAGCCTGATCGTCATGTATGATGCGGCCGGTCTCCGGCGTGCGGCCGGGCGACATGCGATGGTGCTCAACCGCTTGATCGATGAGCACTTCCGCAACCCCGAAGCGGGCGCCCAGCGGCTCATGGAGCTCCTCGGACACACCCCGCTCGAGGTGCTCGTGGGCGCGCTGCTGGGAGTCGGGAGCGCCATGCTGTGGGTCTGGATCACCTGATGAGCCTCCTCGAAAACATCCATTCGCCCGCCGACCTCAAGGCGCTCACGCGTCCGCAGCTCGACCAGCTCGCGACCGAGATCCGCCACGCCATCATCCAGACCGTCGCCCGCCGCGCCGGCCACCTGGCCCCGAACCTCGGGGTGGTCGAGCTGACGCTCGCGCTCCACCGGGTGTTCGACTCGCCGGTCGACAAGATCATCTGGGACGTCGGCCACCAGTCGTACCCGCACAAGCTGGTCACCGGGCGCTTCGAGCAGTTCGACACCCTGCGCAGCCTGGGCGGGATCGCCGGCTATCCGGCGCGCGCCGAGAGCGAGCACGACCCCTTCGGCACCTGCCACGGCAGCACCTCCATCTCGGCGGCGCTCGGGTTCGCGGTCGCGCGTGACCTCCGGGGCGAGAAGCACCACGTGGTCGCGGTGATCGGCGACGGCGCGCTCACCGGCGGCATGGCGTTCGAGGGGCTCAACAACGCCGGCGAGCTGGGCCGCAAGCTGCTGGTGATCCTGAACGACAACGAGTGGAGCATCTCGCCCAACGTGGGCGCGATCGCCCGCTACCTGACCCGGCTCACCACCCATCGCTTCTACCGCCAGTTCGAGCGCGACGTGTACGAGCTGCTCGGGCGGGTGCCCAAGCTGGGCCGCCGCGCGCAGGTGGCCGCGGGCCGCATCAAGGAGGGGCTCGCGAACCTCGTGGTGCCGGGGGTGCTGTTCGAGGAGCTGGGCCTCAAGTACTACGGCCCGATCGACGGCCACGACCTGGACCTGCTCATGCACACGCTCAGCGAGCTCAAGGAGGTGCCGGGCCCGGTGCTGCTCCACGTCGTGACCAAGAAGGGCAAGGGGTATGCCCCCGCCGAGAGCGACGCCGGCACCTTCCACGGGGTGGGCGTGTTCGACCCCGAGACCGGGACCGCGTCCAAGAGCAGCCGCAAGACCTACACCCACGTGTTCGGCGAGACCGCGGTCGAGATCGCGGCCAAGCTCCCGGACGTGGTGGCGGTGACCGCGGCGATGACCGACAACACCGGCTTGAAGCCGTTCGCGAAGCAGTTCCCGGCGCGCTTCTTCGACGTGGGCATGGCCGAGGAGCACGGCGTGACGTTCTCGGCCGGACTCGCCGCCGCCGGGCTGATCCCGC
The DNA here is from genome assembly GCA_035275545.1 of Candidatus Eiseniibacteriota bacterium. Lineage (GTDB taxonomy): Bacteria > Eisenbacteria > RBG-16-71-46 > RBG-16-71-46 > RBG-16-71-46 > WS-11. The sequence continues at coordinate 11,730 of DATEMP010000442.1, forward strand.
TCACCACCATCTACTCGACGTTCCTCCAGCGCGGGATCGACCAGATCATCCACGACGTCGCGGTCCAGAACCTGCACATCGTCCTGTGCGTCGACCGCGCCGGCCTGGTGGGCGAGGACGGCGGCCCGCAGCACGGTGCGTTCGACGTCAGCTTCCTGCGCATGATCCCCGGCACGGTCGTCATGCAGCCCAGGAACGGCGAGGAGCTGCGCGACATGCTGTGGACCGCGGTGCACCACCGCGGCGGTGCGATCGCGGTGCGCTACCCGCGCGCCAACATTCCCGAGGAGACCATGCCGGTGCGCGAGCCGCGCCTGCTCAAGCTGGGCGTCTCGGAGCAGCTGCGCGCCGGCGGGGACGTGGCGATCCTGGCGCTCGGCACCATGGTGGCGCCGGCGCTCGCAGCCGCCGACGTGCTGGCCGCCGAGGGGATCTCCGCGACCGTGGTCGACGCGCGCTTCGCCGCACCGGTCGACGAGACCGCGATCCTCGGCCTGGCGCGCTCGGTGGGCCGCCTGGTGACGATCGAGGAGAACGTGCCCATGGGCGGCTTCGGCGATGCGGTGCACGAGTGCCTCGCCAAGAACGAGCTCTCGACCACGTCGATCCTCCATCTCGCGCTGCCCGAGACGTTCGTCACCCACGGCAAGCGCGACGAGCTGCTCTCGAGCGTCGGCCTCGACGCCCCCGGCATCGCCCGCGCGGTGTCGCGGTGGGTGCGGGCCCACCAGCGCCAGTACACATGAGCGCGCGGGTGCGCCGCGTCGCCATCCTCGGCCACACGCGGCGGCCCGGCG
>DATEMP010000443.1:0-4277 GCA_035275545.1 Candidatus Eiseniibacteriota bacterium
CGGCGCGGTGCTGCTCGGCGGCGCCTCCGACTCGGCGCTCGCCCTGCTGCGCGCGGTGGCCACGCAGCACGCCGGGACCGACGTCGCGGCGCGTGCCCAGTTCCTGATCGGTGAGGGGCTGATCGCACAGGACAAGCCGCAGCAGGCGATCGTCGAGCTCAATCGCGTGCTCTCCGACTACTTCCAGCACAAGGTGGCGGCGAGTGCCCAGTACCGCGTCGCGCGCTGCCTCGACCGGCTCGGCCGGCGCGCCGAGGCGACCGGCAGCTACCAGGCGGTGGTGGCCGGGTATCCGCTCGAAGCCGAAGCGCCGGCGGCCGCGTACCTCGCGGGCGTCGGGCTCATGGATCAGAAGAAGCCGCTCGCGGCGGCACCGTACTTCCAGCTGGTGCTGGACAAGTACGCCGCGACCAAGGACGGCGCCGGGCATCTGGTGTTCGCGTCACCGGCGCACCAGGAGCTGGTCGAGGCGGCCCTGTGCCTCCTCGAGTATTGCTATCACCGTGCGGGCGATCTGGGCCAGCTCTCGGGCGCCCCGCATCTTCTCCTCGCGCGCATGCCGGAGAGCCGCTCGCCGTGGCGCGCGTGGGCGCTGATGATCGACGCCGACGCCTCGGCGGCGCAGGCGCGCTACCCGGAGGCGCAGGCGACCCTCGAGCGCATCATGCGCGAGTTCCCGGACCATCCGGTGGGCGCCTCGGCCAACAAGCTGCTGGCGTGGACCTACGCGCGCCAGGGGCGGGACAGCCTGGCGATCGCCACCGAAGAGCGGCTGCTGGCGCGCTACGGGGCGACCGGCAAGGCCGACATCCTGGCCGCGGCGTTCCTCGACATCGCTCACGAGCGCTTCAACCAGAAGCGCTACCGCGAGGCGGCGGGCGCCTACGAGGACTTCCTGCGCCGCTTCCCCGGGCATCCCCGCCGGCTGCTCGCGCTCTACCAGTCGGGCCTGTGCTACCTGCGCCTCGACCGCGCCGGCGACGCCGCGGACCGCTGGGAGGCGATCGTGCGCGACAGCGCTTCGGCGCCGCTCGCCGAGCGCGCGTGGGCGCGGGTGGGCGACGTCTACTTCCAGGCGGAGCGCTACGAGGACGCGCGCCGCTGCTACCGCGGTCTGCTCGAGCACTTCGCCGGCAGTGCCGCGGCGTCGCTGGCGATGCTGCGGCTCGCCCAGTGCGAGTACAACGCCGGGCGCGACGCGCCCGCGCTCGAGGCGTTCGCGGGGGTGATCGAGAAGTTCCCCGGCACGCCGGCGGCGCGCGAGGCGGTGCGCGGCACCGAGCGCGCGCTCTACCGGCTGAGCACCGGGCCCAAGGGGGCCGAGGTGCTGACCCGGCTGGTGGAGCAGTATCCCGACAGCCCGTTCGCCGCCGACGCCGAGTTCCAGATCGGCAAGCGCCACTACCAGGAGAAGCGCTTCAGCGAGGCCGCGGACCACTTCCGGCGCGTGGTGAGCCGGTTCCCCGGCTACTCGGCGGCCGATCAGGCGCAGTTCCTGATCGCCGACGCCTACGCGCAGTCGGGGCAGCCCGCGGACGCGCGGCAGGCGTACGAGCAGTTCCTGGCCTTCTTCCCGGCCAGCGAGCTGGCGTCCACGGTGCACTTCCGGCTCGGCCTGATGCGCTTCGAGGGCAAGGACTACATGCAGGCGGCGGTGGCGTTCACGCGCGTGCTCGAGGATTCGGCGAGCGGCGAGGTGCGCGCCGCGTCGCGCTACAACCTCGCGCTCTGCCAGCGGCTGCTGGGCCAGACCGCCGAGGCGCGCGAGGGGCTCGAGCAGTACCGGCGCGACCATCCCGGTGACGCGCGCGCCGCCGAGGTGGCGTTCCAGCTCGGCGACCTCGCCGAGCTGGCCGGCCAGCCGCAGGTCGCGGTCGAGGAATTCGACCGCGCGCTCGCCGCGCGGCCGGCACCGGGGCTCGCGCTCGAGGTCCAGTACCGGACCGGGCGCGTGCGCGAGCAGCTCGGCGATCCCACCGGCGCGCTCACCGCCTACCAGGCGGCTGCGGCGTCGACCGACCGGGATCATCCCTACCGGCTCTCGGCGCTGGCGCGTTGCGCCGCGCTCTACGAGGCGCGCAAGGACAAGGCCCGCGCATTGACGGCGTACCGCGACATCATGCGGAACGCCAAGGACCCCGAGCTGGTGGCGGCGGCGAGCGATCGCGTCTCCCAGCTCGAAGCCGGGGCGCGCAAGCGCTAGGCGCCCCTCAACCAGGAGCCCGCACGATGTTCGAGAACTTCGACTGGATACAGGCGATGCGCACCAGTCCGGTGATGGTCGTCATCCTGGGCTGCAGCGTCATCACGTTCGGATTCGCGTTCGAGCGGATCCTCTACTTCTGGAAACGCCGGCAGGACCCGGAGACCCTGATGCACAAGGTCTCCGAGCAGGTGCGTCACGGGAGCCTCAAGGAGGCGATGTGGTCCTGCAACGCGTCGCTGCACCCGGCGGGTGCCGCGGCCGCGCAGGTGCTGAAGAGCGCCGAGCTGCCCCCGGACATGCAGGAAGAGAAGCTCCAGATCACGCTCAGCGAGCAGCGACTGCTGCTCGACCGCAACCTGGGCGTGCTCGGCACCATGGGCACCACCGCGCCGCTCATCGGCCTGCTCGGCACCGTGTGGGGCATCATGCGGGCGTTCCACGACATGGCGCGCACCGGCTCGGCCGGGCCGTCGGTGGTGGCGGCGGGCGTGGCGGAGGCGTTGTTCACCACCGCCGCGGGCCTGCTGGTCGCGGTGCCGGCGGTGCTGCTCTACAACCACCTGGTGCGGCGCATGGGCGTCATGCTCACCACCGCCGAGAACCACGCGCGCAGCCTGCGCATGACCATCGGGGAAGCGCGGGTCACGCAGCACGTGACGTCGCGCGCCGCCTGAGCCCGGCCATGTTCCGACGCAGCCGCATGCAGCGGGCCGACGGCATCTACGAGCCCAACATGGTGCCGCTCATCGACGTGTCGCTGGTGCTGGTGGTGATTCTACTGGTGGCGACGCCGATGGCGCTCCAGTCGGGGATCGCGGTCTCCCGCGCCGCCGCGAGCGGGCAGAAGGCGAAGCCCACGCGCACCGAGCGGATCGAGGTCAGCATCCTGGGCGCCGACAGCATCCTGGTGAACAAGCTGGTGGTGTCGCGGCAGACGCTGGGCTTCCGGCTGCGCACGCTGCTCCAGTCGAGCGCGACGCGGCAGGTGGTGGTGCGCTGCGCCGATCCGGTCGCGCACGGCGACTTCGTCGCGGTGCTCGACGAGGTGCGTGCGCAGGGTGCGGCATCGATTGCCGTGGTCGGGAGGTGAGATGAACCGTCGTCGCCAGCCGTGGTCCGAGATGATCACCCGCCCCAACATGACGCCGCTGATCGACGTCGCGCTGGTGCTGGTCATCATCCTGCTCGTCACGGCACCGATGCTCTCGGTCGCCGATCTGCCGGTGAACCTGCCGCAGGCCCAGACGCGCGAAGCGGAGAACGAGCGCAACGTGAGCATCACGCTGGGCGCCGACGGGCGCGTGGCGGTGGACGACAAGGTGGTGGGGCCGTCGCAGGTCGTGGAGGTGCTCCGGGCGCGGCTCGCCGAGGCCGGCAACGCGAACGTGCTGGTGGTGGTGCGCGCCGACTCGGGCGCGCCCTACTCGGGCGTGCGCACCCTGCTCGATCAGGCGCGGACCGCGGGGGCGAAGCGCCTCGCGATCGCCACCCGCCAGCGCGTGGAGGCCCGGTCATGAGCGTGGCGGTCATGCGGCTCGAGGATCTCGCGTACCGGCGGCGCACGCGCTGGAGCATGGCGGTGAGCGTCACGCTCCATGTGCTCATCCTCCTGTGCATCGTGCTCGCGCCGCGGGTGGGCCCGCAGGGTCCTGCCCTCACCGAGATCACGCTCATCGATCCCGGCGACCTGGGCGGGCCGGAGGCGCCGTCCACCGGCGCCGCGCCCGCCTATGTCGAGCGCAGCGGGGCGGCGGTGATCCATGCCAGCGACCAGAGCTTCCGGCGCCTGACGGCGAGCGACGAGCTCACGCCCGAGCCGGAATCGGCGGACGCGGTCGCCGACCGGATCACCTCGCGTCTCGCCTCGATCCAGTCGAGCACGCCCACGCCGGTCACCGGCGTGTCGTCGTCGGCGCTCTCCAGCGTGTGGAGCGCCCCTGCAGCACCCGGCCCGGTCGCGGGCGGCGGCGGCTCGCCGCTCGCACTCCAGCGGGGTGGTGGCGGCTCATCGTCCGGTCCGGCGCTCTCGCTTCATCGGGGAGGCAGCACGCCTGGACCGGCGGTGGTCGCC
>DATEMP010000444.1:0-2492 GCA_035275545.1 Candidatus Eiseniibacteriota bacterium
CGCCGGTTCCCCAGAGCGCACTCGCCAAGGCCGCGGTCTACGGGCACCCGGGCCCGATCCAGGGCCGCGCGTGGTGGGACTGGCTGCTGCCGTTCCCGCTCGGCGGCGCGCCGAAGGTCGCCGAGGGCGTTCATCTGTTCCTGCTCAGCGTGTTGATGGCGCCCGCGGTGGTCATGGGAGCGCCGGTGGTGTGGCGCGCGCGACGCATGGCACTCGGGCTCGCCGCGGGCGCCGCGCTCACGGTGTGGCTCGGCTACGCGGCGCTCGGGGTCGCCTACTTCTTCTGGTACCTCACCGTGCCGCTCGCCGGATTCCTCCTGCTCGCCGCGTGCGGCATGCCCCGCATCGTGCGGAGCCGCGCGGTCTACGTCTCCATGGGGATCTACATGGTGGGCATCTGGACCATGGGCTACCAGCTCTACGTGGGGCGCGCCAAGCTCGAGGAAGGCATGTTCGTCGCGGTGGCCGACCACCTCGCCGCCCGTGCCCAGCCCGGGCAGCAGGTGTTCCTCGAGCCGATCGGGATGATCGGCTACCGCAATCCGCTGGTGGTGATCGACGAAGTGGGGCTGGTGTCACCGGCGGTGGCGCGGCGCCGCGCCCAGGGACCCGGCTGGTACACGGACATCGTCGCGGAGCGGCGCCCGGACTGGCTGGTGGTGCGGGGTGCGCTCCTCACCCGCGCCGAGGGGTTCGCGGCGCTCACCGCGCCGCTCCGGAATCCCGCCGAGCGCGACTCGCTGCTCGCACGCTACGCGGTGAGCGGCGTGTTCCCGCCCGATGGCGGCGACCAGGCGATGGTGGTGCTGCAGCGGGTGCGCTAGGGACGCGTCACGGCCTCAAGCGGTAGAGCATGCGCGGGAACGGAATCGTCTCGCGCACGTGATCGAGCCCGGCGATCCACGCCAGCGTGCGCTCGACCCCGATCCCGAAGCCGGCGTGAGGCACCGAGCCGTAGCGGCGCAGGTCCTTGTACCACTCGAACGCCTCCTGCGGCAGTCCATGCTCGTCGACGCGCCGGGTGAGCTGGTCGAGTGACGCCATGCGCTGGCCGCCGCCGATGATCTCGCCGTAGCCCTCGGGCGCCAGGCAGTCGCACGAGAGGCACAGCCGCGGGTCGGCGGGATCGGGCTCGGTGTAGAACGCCTTCACCGCCGCCGGATAGTGGGTCACGAACAGCGGCCGGTCGTGCTGCTCCGACAGCGCGGTTTCGTCCGGGGCGCCGAAGTCGCTGCCCCACTCGAACGGTATGCCGCGCTCGACCAGGAACTTCGCCGCGTCGTTGTAGTGCATGCGAGGGAACGGCGCCTGCACCGAGGCCAGCTTGCTGGTGTCGCGCTCGACCCGCTTGAGCTCTTCGGCACGGCGGTCGAGCACGCGCGCCACCGTGTACACGAGGAGCCGCTCCTCGAGGGCGATGACGTCGTCCAGGGTCGCGTAGGCCCACTCGGGCTCCATCATCCAGAACTCGATCAGGTGCCGGCGGGTCTTGCTCTTCTCGGCGCGGAACGCCGGGCCGAAGCAGTAGACCTTGCCGAGCGCCATCGCCGCCGCCTCCATGTAGAGCTGGCCGCTCTGGCTCAGGTAGGCCTTTTCGTCGAAGTAGGCGACCTCGAACAGGGTGGTGGTGCCTTCGCACGCATTCGGGGTGAAGATCGGCGCGTCCACGAGCACGAATCCCTCGCCGTTCATGAACTCGCGGAACGCGTCGATGACCTCGGCCCGAATCCTCAGGAGCGCCGCCTGGCGCGGGGCGCGCAGCCACAGGTGCCGATGATCCATGAGGAAATCGGTGCCGTGCTCCTTGGGCGTGATCGGATAGCTCTCGGCGCCCGCGATCACGCTCAGGGACTGGAGTCCCATCTCGACGCCGCCCGGTGCGCGGGCGTCGGCGCGCAGCGTGCCGCGCACGATCAGCGACGACTCCTGGCCGAGCGCCTCGCACGCCGCCCAGTCCTCCTCCCCAATGTCGGCGCGGCCCGCCACGCACTGCATGAGCCCGCTCCCGTCGCGCACCACCAGGAACTGCACCTTGCCGCTCGAGCGCTTGTGGGTGAGCCAGCCGCGCAACTCGACGGTCTCGCCGACGTGGCCGGGAGCGTCGGCGATACGGATCCACGGCGAGGTTGCGGTTTGCCCGGGGGGATGCATCGAACCCTCTCCAGCGGAGTCGCAGAAGTCGAGGCCGGCCAATCACATCAGCCGCCCGGAGGGCAGGTGAAGGGCGGTTAAGCGGAGGCTCGGCCGCGCCGATAAGGAAGCATGGATGCGGAGGCACGTTAGAAGCCGCCTCCTTCACTGTCAAGGGACTGCGCCCCATGATCTTCTGTCATCCGGTGCGTCGGCACGCCCGCGCACCGTTCCTGCGTGCTGGATTCGGACCGTCATCCGCGCGGCGCTGGTTGCTCGCCGCGGCGGCAACGCTCTTCGTGCTGACGGTCGCGCCTCCGGGCGCGTTGGCCCAGCTCGAAGCGGGCGACGTGACCGCGCCC